>NZ_JAKRGA010000001.1:600000-900000 GCF_022347785.1 Psychrobium sp. MM17-31 | reverse complement strand
GCGTTCAACTTGTTCTAACCAGTTGGTGACTAACTCTTCTACTGCGTCTTTTTGACCTGTGAACTCGTCGGTACCATCTTGCACTTTCTTGATGTAGTTACCGCCAGTTGGTGCCCATTGGGTGTGTACTTCTGTCGCCATGTTGGCGATGTTTTGACTCACCGCGACAAGTACTTCACAACGCTTGTCTTTGTTGCTGGCGCTGAGTAGGTTGTCGTTGTTATCTTCTGGGTAAAGCAGCATTTCGGCCGCTGGAATACCTTGGGCACCTGTTTGTTTTTTCGAAACTAAATCGGCGGTTACTGCTTCTGATAAAGCCAGCAATTCGGCGACGCCGCGTTCTACGGCGTTATTGCCATCAGGCCAGTTTTGAATACGAAACGAAGTGAAGTTGTCGACAACAGGTCCCACCTTGACCCATTGCACGTTTTGCCAACTCAAGTTGCTGTCAAGCCACGCGCTGCGCACTGTATCAAGGTCTGTATCTGTTGCATTGGTTAGCGCACAAAAATCGGTTGCCGCAGTGGCGAACTCATCACTTTCTGTTTTAAAAGCGGCGTAGCCCGGTAAAATGTGATTTTCCGTTAGATCCTTTAGGTAGCTGGCGTATTGGTCAGTAATAGTTCCCGTCGGTGTCGGCGTAGGAGTTGGTGTCGGCGTCGGCGTTGGGGTAGGTGTTGGAGTCGGCGTCGGTGTGCTGTTAGAACCACCACCGCCGCCACAAGCAGCTAGAGTCAGGGCTAGGGCGACTGAGGTGCTAATAATGCTTAATTTTTTCATGCTGTAGTTCCTAAATTGATTTCACAAAAGTCAGCAGCGAATCACGCTGTGCTTTTGTCATTTGAATAAATTGTTGTTGGGAAGCCGCTGCTTCACCGCCGTGCCATAAGATGGCTTCTTCGATTGAACGAGCGCGGCCGTCGTGAAGAAAACGCGCCGTTGCCGATAATTCTTTTTGCATGCCGATACCCCACAGTGGTGGTGTGCGCCACTCGCGGCCGTTGGCGTCAACTTCGGTGATGCCATCGCTTAAACCTTCTCCCATGTCGTGCAGTGCTAGATCGGTATAAGGCCAGATTTTTTGACCTGCTAGCTCTTTAAGCGGGTAGTTCTCGTCGGTGGTGTAACTTGGCGTGTGACAGCCATTACAGCCAGCTTGATAAAACAGCTTGCGCCCTTGCTGGGCACTTTTAGATGTTAGATTGCGTGCTGGTTGTACTCCAATGTAGGCGCTAAAAGCATTAACGCGGCGCATGACGCGCTCTGGAGCTTCGAGTTCATCGGGATGGCCTATTTTTGCGACTTGCTGACAGCCCACTTGTACTTCGGTGCAGTTTTCATCAGGGAAGATTGGATTGGTAATGCCGATATCACCGACAAAGGCGGCAGCCACTTGTTGATCAAGCGTTGGGTGCAGTGCTTTAAAACCAAAACGACCGATGGCTTTGTCTTCGCCTGAAATACGATCTTTTACGCGGTTGTAGCGTGCGGAAATGCCGTCATTGTTTTTATCATCGATGTCTTCTTGGGCGAGTAAGTCACTATTGCTAATGGCATCGAGTAGTCCCATGCCGTAAATGCTTGGCGCATAGCGCGGCGATAAACCAAGATCTCTAGCAAGTGGACCATGACTAAAGTGGCTTAGGGCGTAACTTGGTTTAATAAGCTCGTATGTCGAACCGTCGGCGTATTGGCCGTTAATGGTCTGATATTGTAAATCCAGCATTGCTTCGCCTTGTGGCTGCTCGGTCACTGATTTGTTGAGCAAGGTGATAGAGCGCGGCTGAATTTGACCGCCGTAGTTAGGATCGACGGCATTAACACCATCGATGGTGCTGCCAATGCGGATCAAGAGCGATGATGGTTTGTGTAAGCCAACAGGTGACATAGGGCCGCGGCCACCATCGTGATGACAGGTAATGCAAGAGCGGGTGTTAAAGAGAGGGCCTACGCCATCACGACCTGTGGTACTGGCAGGGGCCACAACCCAAGGATCGCGAAAGAAGGAAAAACCGCTCCAAAACTCTAACTCTTTCATGCGATCGACATTGCGGCCTATTCCGATGAAAGTGTTGTGAGAGAGTCGTTTGACGGTCATTTCACCGCCGGGCAGTAACTCACTGTTGTCAAAGGCTGGTACCTTACTGCGCTGGTATTCCAACGCAGTAATGGCGACAGCACCAACTAATACAGCAGTGAGCATTAATGCCTTTTTGTTCATTACAGCGATCCTAAGAACGCTAACAGTTGATCGCGCTCGGCTTTAGATAATTGGATAAATTTGTTTTTAGCTGCTTCGCCTTCACCGCCGTGCCATAAAATTGCTTCGGCATGATTGCGGGCGCGGCCATCGTGTAAGAAAGTGGCTTTTTCGTTAACGGTTTGTACCAGACCTGTGCCCCATAACGCTGGTGTTTTCCATTCGCTACCAGAGGCTTCGCCCATTGGCATGCCATCGGCTAGGCCGTCACAACGCTGCACGTAGTAACATGCTTCGCCAGTGGTACAAGCACTGCCGTCTTCAAGTTCGCGAGTGACTTTACAGCTGCCGCCCATGTCGTGAAGCAACAAGTCAGTGTATGGATAGAATGTTTGCTCAGATAAGTAGTCGACTTTATTTGGCTCTGCGGTTAATTCCGTGAGGGCAATACCGCCTAAACGACTATCAACAACTTCACCTGTTACGTGACGCGGTGTGTGACAATCGACACAGCCTGTATCGAAGAATAGTTTGCGGCCTGCGACGATATTTTCGTCCCAAGTTTCGTTGCTTGAGTCAAAGCCACGACGTACCGGAACACCCAGCACTTTGTTGTAGAATTCAACAAAGGCAAGTTGACGATTACCGATATCTGGCTCATCGCCTTGCGCCTTTTCTTGCTCTGCTGCGCTAACACAAGCGATTTGCTTGTCGGTACAAGGTTCGCCGATAAATAGTGAGTTGGTGACACCGATATCACCGCGATAGGCGCCAGACGCTTGTTGTAAGACGTGTGGGTTTTGCGCTTTGTAGGCAAATTTACCGACTTCTTTTTCACCCGTCATCACGTTGGTGACCATATGAGCGCGGCCAGAGATGCCGTCGTTGTTAGTATCTTCTGGATCGGCAAGTGCCAGTAAGTTGGCGTCTGGAATGCCTTCTAAAAGACCTGAGCCAAATACCGCAGGAGAAACACGAGCCGAGAAAGCCACTGTGTCATTAAAATCACCGTAGCTTAAGTCTTTTACTTTGTAAGTTGGTTTGCGCAATTCATAGCTGGTGCCGTCGGCGTATTGACCTGTAATAGTTTCATATTCAACAAAGGCATAAGCTTCGCCGTAGAGCTTGTCGCCATTAATTGAGCCAGCGTGCTTTGATAAGATTAAGGCGCCATCGTCATTATTTTCTTCTTGTAGCGCGAAGGTTTGCAGCTGGTCGCCGTAAATTGGATCAGGATTACCTTGTGCATCACTGATTTTGAGGAACATGCTTTTCATTGGTTCATCAGGTGATGCTGGCACTACGCCTTTACCGTCGTTGATGTGACAACCTTGACAGCTGCCGGCATTGATAACAGGACCACGACCTTCGTGAGGTGTTCTAAATAAGTGATCGCCTGAGGTAAAGAAACCGTCCGCTTGGAAGTCTTGTTTAACTGGCGTTGGTCGCTGACTAAAGGCATCGTGAGTGTGTACTGTGGTCGTAATTTGCCCACCAGTAAGATGTTCGCCTGCCACTGGTGCCTCGCTCGTTAGCGGTGTTAAGCCGCTGTGATCCACTGTTGGAACTGGTGTAGGAGTCGGCGTAGGCGTTGGTGTTGGAGTAGGTGTCGGACTAGATGAGCTACCACCGCCACCACAGGCAGACAGTGTTAAGGCTAATGTGATTGAGGCTGTGATAATACTCAGTTTGTTCATTGCTGTTTTCCTACATTGAGCGTGATGCTTTCGCTCATTACTAATCTGCTAACCAAATGGTTTAAATACGTTGCTAATTTAAGTGATACGGTAATCGCTTTTAATTCGTATTTAGTATAAAAGAGCTGCTGTGACAAAATTGTCGCTAAGTCCATCAGACCTCTGGGGAGGTGGTTATTTATCGCGAGATAAATAGATATTTCGTCCGTGATTAGATACGACAAAAGGGTTCACAGTGTGAACCCTTCCATTTCATAACAACTCGTTAATCATTACCGATTATGGTAACGATAATGGTTAACATTGTCGCTAGATTTTCTCTTCAGTATCTTGACGTAGGTCATTAGTTGTTACGTTAAGTGCTTTAATCGCTTCTTCGATGTCATCTGTTTGAGCAACTAAGGCTTTGATTACCGCAATAACGTTTTCTTGGTCGATGCCTTCTTGGATTAGAAGATCGAATGGCATACCTGTTTTCGCTTTAGTATCGATAACTGCTGCTGCCGCCATTGTCGCTTCAAGAGAAGCGCGTAGTTTGTTTGCTAGCTCTGGGTTGCCTTCAGTGATTAGTAAATCGTAGATAGACGCACCTGTGATTTCTTCGCCGTTTACACGAGTGTAAGAAGCGTTGAAAGAGTTTTGAACACCTTTAGCGTTTAGGTAGATATCACGGTGTGTGTTATCAGAGAAACAAGAGTGCTCGTCTTCTTGTGAGTTGTTGATTAGTGCAACGTTAATACGCTCACCCGCTAACTCACCGTAGCTTAGACGACCCATGCCTTCTAAAATTAATGCTAGAGAAGCGTCACCGCCAGCAACGAATTTTTTGTAGTGCGCGCCAGCAACTGGTTCCCACGCGTCAACAACAGTTGTTAAATCGTCAATTAGAATGTCAGCAGCAACTTGTAGGTATTTACCACGACGCTCACAAACACTGTCTGCCATAGCGTTGCCAACACCTGAAGTACAACCGCCAGAAACGTTGAAGTCTGTTAATGGACGTTGACCAGCAGTTGCGTCACGTACTGCTTGGTTTGGGTTCGTTGGAAGGTTCAAGTCTTGACCCCAAAGTAGGAATTCGATGGCGTGGTAACCAGTAGTTACGTTACGCTCGTCTTCGTTAGTCTCGAATAAACCAGTTACTGTAGCTTTATCGATGTTAGGGTAGTTTGTCGCGTCAGCAATGATGTTGCTGCTGATTGCTTTTGTTTCATCTTCTTGGAATGCGTTACCGTTAACTGCTGGTGACGTAGAGATGTAATCGATAAGTGCTTCACCTAGTGGCCATGCGTTGATTGCGCCTTCAGGACCTGTAGTACCGTCTTCGTTTTCAAAGTCGATTGGACCTTCACGGAAGCGGTAAACTTCAGTTTGGCCGTAAGGTTCGCGAGCATCTAACCACGCTTGCTTAGCTGCAGTGAAGTTCTCTGCAGTTGGGTTTGCAACTAGCATGTCGATTGATTCTTTTAATGCTACCGCAGTAATTAATGAATCTGAGTAAGAAGCGTATGCGATGTTTGCATTGGTTTTGATTACGTCGTCACGTGCTACGAATGTTGTGTGACCATTAGTACCGTCTTTACCATCAACACCGTTTGTACCATTGGTACCATCTTTACCGTCATCACCGCTACAAGCTGCTAAGCCAAGGCCTAAAACAACTGCTAAGCTGATTTTTGAAACTTCTTTCAAATTCATTTGCGCTATTCCTTAAAAATTAATGAGTTAACATGCTTTTAAAAATGATTATGAGATTTTTAAAAGTATGCTATTTATTACCAAGTGTTAAAAAACGCGCAAATGATAATTCTTATCATTTGTTAGATCAAGTGTTAATGAGAGTAATTTACATTTTAATTGATTTTAAACAATTTAAGGATTTTTGAGGGGGGGAATAGTCACAGGAATGTAAAAAAAGGGCGCTGTGAATAAGCGCCCTGAGCAAATCATTTATTTATGTAGAGTGGTTGAATTCTGAATTAGAATTTGTAACCAACAGATACCATGTAAACCATTGGGTCAACTGATACTTCAACTTTGCCTGGTACAGAGCCATCGATTGCTTTGAAAGAAGCAGTAGTATCGATGTCGATGTAACGTGCTGAAGCGTTAACTAACCATTTTTCGTTTAGGTGGTAGTCGAAACCAACTTGTGCACTTAGGCCCCAAGAGTTTTTAAGTTTTAGATCAGTTAGGTTTAAGCCGCCAACTGAATCTGCGCCAGTTACACCTGGTGCGAACTCTTCTTCGAAGAATACAGTGTAGTTAATACCTAGGCCAACGTATGGTTGGAATTTGTCGCTAGGTGCGTTTAGGTAGTAAAGCGCACTTACTGTTGGCGGAAGGTGAGTAGTTTCACCTAAGTCTAAAGTTGCGTCGCCACTGTGTACTTT
This sequence comes from Psychrobium sp. MM17-31, assembly GCF_022347785.1. Taxonomy (NCBI): domain Bacteria; kingdom Pseudomonadati; phylum Pseudomonadota; class Gammaproteobacteria; order Alteromonadales; family Shewanellaceae; genus Psychrobium; species Psychrobium sp. MM17-31. The sequence goes on along the minus strand of NZ_JAKRGA010000001.1, from coordinate 893,710 downwards.
TAAGTCATGAGTAAATGGAGTTGCTGCTAAAACTTCTACTGCTACTTTGTCTGTTGCGAAGTAAACGAAGTTTAGACCTAGTTGAGTATCGCTTTCTACAGAAGCTGTTAATGCACCAGCGCCTAAATCTACTTTGTTACCGCCAGCGTAAACAGTTGCTTTGTCGCTGTTAGGTTGTACGTTTACTGCACCAACGCGAAGGATCATATCGCCAGCTTTGTTTGCCATTGCAACTGAAGAAGTAGTTGCTAGTGCTGCCATCATCGCGATGTTAATTAGAGTTTTTTTCATGAGTTATCTCCAAAAGACTTTGTAATCTTTGCTGTGTTATCTGATGGCTAGAATTATGCGCTTGATGAGAATTAAACATTTGATTCAAATCAATAAAAATGCCGCAGTGGCGCGGCATTCTTTGACCTGAATCAATTGTTGATTCGCTTTACTATTTTTTGCAGAAAAATCTGGAACTATCGCAGGTAGCGATTGTGGAATTCGAGGTGTTGTTCGATAAAGCTGCTAATGAAGTAGTAGCTGTGATCAAAGCCATCGTGATAGTTAATTTGTAATGGGTAATTGGCATTTTTTGCGACCTGCTCTAAATTTTTTGGCAATAGTTGCTGCTCTAAGAACTCATCTGCCAGCCCTTGATCGACTCTGATAGGCAATTGTGTCGTTACCTGAGCAAGTAAATAACAGCTGTCGTGTTCTTGCCACGCGCTTTTGTTATCACCTAGATAGGCAGTAAAGGCTTTTTGTCCCCACGGACAATTAGTTGGATTCGTAATTGGACTAAACGCCGAAATACTGCGATAGCGTTGCGAGTTCTTTAAACCAATAGTCAAAGCGCCATGGCCACCCATTGAGTGCCCAGAAATAGCGCGAACGTCACTAACAGGAAACGTTGCTTCGATGAGCTTTGGCAATTCGTCGACGATGTAGTCATACATTTTATAATTTGAATCCCACGGCGATTGGGTGGCATTGACATAAAAGCCAGCGCCTTGACCTAGATCGTAAGCATCATCATTCGCAACATCTTCACCGCGTGGGCTAGTGTCTGGTGCGACGATAGCGATACCTAATTCAGCGGCTTTTCGAAAAGCTCCGGCTTTTTGCATAAAGTTCTCGTCGGTGCAGGTTAAACCCGACAGCCAATACAACACAGGTACTTTATTATCATTAGTTGCCTGCGGCGGTAAGAAAACGGTAAACCGCATATCGCAGTTGAGTGTTGTTGAACGATGGCTATATTGTTTGTGCCAGCCATCAGACACCTTGTTAACAGCGAGGTTTACTATAGTCATAATGTTTCACAGAAATTTTTGAGGGTAGGGAGAGCGCCCTAACTGATGCTAGAGCGCCTATAGATAAGCTAAGTGTATTTACTTATCAAAGTGAATAACGGTGCGGATGCTTTTACCTTTGTGCATTAGATCGAATGACTCGTTAATGTCTTCTAATGGCATGGTGTGAGTAATAAAGTCATCGAGTTTAAACTCGCCTTGCATGTAGCGTTCTACGTAATCAGGTAATTCACTACGACCTTTTACGCCACCAAAGGCTGAACCTTTCCAAACGCGACCCGTTACTAGCTGGAATGGACGGGTCGAGATTTCTTGGCCTGCGCCTGCAACACCAATAATGACTGATTCGCCCCAACCTTTGTGACAACACTCTAAGGCAGAACGCATTAGGTTTACGTTACCAACACACTCGAATGAGTAGTCTACGCCGCCGTCGGTCATTTCCACGATAACTTCTTGGATTGGCTTATCGAAGTCTTTTGGATTTACAACATCTGTTGCGCCTAGCTTTTTAGCTAACTCGAATTTACCTTCGTTAATGTCGATGGCGATAATGCGTGACGCCTTAGCCATGGTGGCACCAATAACTGCTGATAAACCAATGCCGCCTAAACCAAAGATAGCAACGGTGTCGCCTTCTTCAACCTTGGCTGTGTTCATAACTGCGCCCATACCAGTTGTTACACCACAGCCTAGTAAACACACTTCTTCTAACGGTGCTTGTGGGTTAACTTTAGCGAGTGATATTTCTGGTAATACCGTGTATTCAGAGAATGTTGAACAGCCCATGTAATGGTAAATTGGCTCGCCGTCTTTGTAGAAGCGGGTTGTGCCGTCAGGCATTAAGCCTTTACCTTGTGTTTCGCGGATCTTTTGACACAGGTTGGTTTTTCCTGAGGTACAGAATTTACACTCACCACACTCTGGGGTGTAAAGCGGGATAACGTGATCGCCAACTTTTACATCGGTAACACCTTCGCCAACTTGCTCGACAATACCGCCGCCTTCGTGACCTAGAATACAAGGGAAAATACCTTCAGGATCTTCACCAGAAAGCGTGAATGCATCGGTGTGACAAACGCCTGAGGCTAGAATCTTAACTAATACTTCACCTTTTTTAGGCAGCATTACATCCACTTCTTCAATGCTTAGTGGTTGTTTTGGGCCCCACGCAATGGCGGCTTTTGATTTGATAAATTGATCTGACATTTTTCTATTCCTCTTTTGGTAGCGCCTTCTTGATTATGTGGCGCTATCTAGTAATAGATTCATTATATATATTTCCTGTGTGATGATAATATCGTGAAATGAAAAATACTTTTACTGAGGTGTAATAATGGAGTGGGAAGGTATTACCGAGTTTGTCGCAGTTGCGGAAACCGAGAGCTTTACTAAAGCGGCGCAACGCATTGCCATTTCAACAGCACAGGTGAGCCGCCAAGTATCGGCGCTAGAAAAACGCTTACAGGTTAAGCTGTTTTATCGCACAACCCGTAAAGTGTCCTTAACTCAAGAAGGCGCTAGTTTTTATCAGCAGTGTCGACAAATATTAGATGCCTTGCACCAAGCACAAATGGAGCTAACATCGCTGCAAACAAAGCCACAAGGGCATATTAATTTAACAGCACCTGTGACGTTCGGTGAGAAAGTCATTTTGCCACTTATTAATGATTTTTCTCTGCTGTATCCCGAAATCAGTATTCGTGCCGATTTATCGAATCAACGAGTGGATATGAATGACGGTTATTACGATCTCGCCATTCGCATTGGAAAATTGGAAGACTCCACCTTAATGGCCAAGCAATTGGCTACACGGCAAAGTTTTGTTTGTGCCTCACCTGATTATTTAGCGCGTCATGGCACACCTCATACCATGGACGAACTAAAGCGACACAATTGTTTGCTAGGTTCTGCTGATTATTGGCGGTTTTATCACAAAGAGAAAATCGTTAATTTAAAGGTAAATGGACAATTGAGATTTAATAGCGGCCAAGCATTGGTTGATGCAGCACTAAAGGGAATTGGCATTGTGCAGCTACCGGAATATTACCTCAGCAACTATATAGACACTGGTGAGCTAGTGCCGGTGTTAGAGAATGTGAAAATTCCCAATGAAAGTGTGTGGGCAGTATATCCTCACAATCGACAGCTGTCGCCAAAGATAAAGTATCTGATTGATTATTTATCGGAAAATGTGGTTTAGAGAATAGAAAAAGAAGAGAGGAAAATAGTGGGGCGCTAATAAAAGGATAGCGCCCCAAATGATTAGTTTTATAGACTAACTAACCAGTTGTGTTTGTCTTCAGCAAGACCCCATTGAATGTCATTCATGGCTTTGCGAAGTGCTTTGGTTGTTGGGCCTTCGTTACCGTCGCCAACTTTGTATTCTTTACCATTGTGAATCAAGGTGCCAACTGGCGCTAATACCGCCGCTGTACCTGATAATGCTGCTTCACAACCTGGTTTAGCTGCACGCTCTAATAGCTCAGTGACTGTTAGTTCACGCTCTTGAACATCCATGCCACGATCGCGGGCAAGCGTTAGAATTGAATCGCGAGTCACGCCGTGTAGGAAACTCTCATCTAATGCCTTAGTGATGATTTCATTACCATCGATTAATAGGAAGTTTGCCGCGCCAGTCTCTTGAACATCGCCGTTTGGACAGAAAAGTACTTGGTCTGCTTTTACTTCTTCACGCGCTTGCATGATTGGACGTAGAGCACTGGCGTAGTTACCGCCACTTTTGATCATACCGTTGTGAGGCGCACAGCGCATGCCTGTTTCGTCTAGTAGTAAGCGTAATGTGCCTGCACCTGCTGTGAAGTAGTCGCCAACTGGCGATAACAATACATATTGCACTGATGTTAGCGAAGGCGCTGCCGCTTTACCAATAGCAGCTTCTGTACCTACGTGTGTCGGGCGAATGTACATTGAACCCGGTGGCTCTGGTACTTGATCAGCAAATTTAGCAACGATGTCTTTGATCATTTGCGTTGTTGCTGCTTCGTCTAAAGACGGTAGCGATAATAAGTCACTGCTTTGGGCAAAACGGGCAACGTTTTTATCCATGCGGAATAACTTAATAGAGCCGTCTTCGTGACGGAATGCTTTTAAACCTTCAAAACAGGTACTGGCGTAATGAAGTACATGAGCACCAGGGTGGAAGGTTAGGCTGTCACTAGGGACAATTTGGCTATCGGTCCACTTTTCACCATCGAAATTAGAAATCGCCATTTCAGGCATAAAAACTGTACCAAACGCTGCCATTTGTCACTCCAAAAATTATCAAAATAGTTCCTAGATATTGCCGAACAAGTCAAAGGTGCAATATCAAAATACCCATTGATTATAGTGGTGAGGATTGTGAATTGGAATTGGCGAAAGGGTAATTTTAAAAATTAAACGATTTACTGGTATTGAGTAACTAATTTATGAATCAATAACTTACTTTAGTGATTAGTAACTCTTTGATTATCTTTGATCTTCATGGAATGGATATGCGAATTACTGCAATACTGTCTTTTGTTAATTGGTTTACTATGTAAATTAAAGTTTACGAATTTATGACAGATGGAGGGATTTGCTGAAAAGAGACTTAAAATTGCTGTTTAAAATAGTGGAATTATCTTCTCTTAAAGAGAGTAATGATTGGGTAAATGAGTCAGTTTTTGTTTAAATAACAAAAAGGGAAAAGCTATTACGAGTTTTTTCTTTGACCTTGTTGCTTAGAGAGGGAAAGTTGAGCCCGACGACTTTCTTAGAAACAAAGAGTCAGACTGCTCCATCCCGCAATCATTTGCCAAGATTACTTTTCTTCAGACACAAAAAATCGCTATTAATAAATAGTGCGATTATTCTTTCTCTTTAAAAAGAGTAGTGATTGGATGCGGGAGCCGGATTTAAAAGAAACAACAACGACCTTCGACTTTTTGTTGCGAGAGTTGAGCCCAGTGAGCTACCAGACTACTTCATCCCAAAATTTAGGCACAAAAAAATCGCTACTAATAAATAGTGCGATTATTTATTCTCTTTAAAAAGAGTAGTGATTGGATGCGGGAGCCGGATTTGAACCAACGACCTTCGACTTTCTATTAAGAGAGTTGAGCCCAACGAGCTATCAGACTACTTCATCCCAAAATTTAGGCACAAAAAAAATCGCTACTAATAAATAGTGCGATTATTCTTTCTCTTTAAAAAGAGTAGTGATTGGATGCGGGAGCCGGATTTAGGAAAAGCACAACGACCTTCGACTTTCTATTAAGAGAGTTGAGCCCGACGAGCTACCAGACTACTTCATCCCAAAATTTAGGCACAAAAAAATCGCTACTAATAAATAGTGCGATTATTCTTTCTCTTTAAAAAGAGTAGTGATTGGATGCGGGAGCCGGATTTGAACCAACGACCTTCGGGTTATGAGCCCGACGAGCTACCAGACTGCTCCATCCCGCAATCACTTGCCAATTTGTATTGGACTTGAAAAATTGTGTTGGATGCGGGAGCCGGATTTGAACCAACGACCTTCGGGTTATGAGCCCGACGAGCTACCAGACTGCTCCATCCCGCAATCACAATTTTTATCTCGCTGACCTGTGTCGTTGAGATGGGCGCTATAATAGAGAAATTAATTTTATTTGCAACCACTAATTTTTAAATATTCTTTAAGTGAGTCAAAAATGAGCGCTAGTGCTAATTTTTGCTCACTAATCGAAATAAAAATAACCTTTCTTTACTAATAAAGGTGTAAAAGCTGATTTATGTTAAAAATTCCGCCTTGCCCAAATTCTGTCACAAGCATTTGATTTAGCGTTGTAGCTGCTTTTGCGCTTGCTCCGTCATGGTTTACTAAACCGTGTTTTACTAAAAGCGTCATTTTCATCTCTAAATTGCTCGAATCCTGTGCTTGGAATAAATAAGCAGCTTTGTGTTCGGCAATAAGTTCATCGATTAAGCGCAATCCAATTTTATAACGCTCTTGTGAATATTGCGGCGCAAGTTGTTGTTGCGATAATACTTGCATTGGGTTTGCAGCTAAATCTATGGTTGGATGAGCTGGGTGGCTAATATCTGTTGAAGCGACGGCAACCCCAGCAGTGCGCACTACATTGTTAATGTTAAGGTAGAGCACGCCGTCCAAACTGTTAGTTTGTTTAAACTCTTGATACACATAATCTGAGTAAACTGGCACTTCAACTACTGCAGGGGTTAATGAAATGTCTGTTGCTAGGTGCTGCATTTTATCGCCTAAGCTGCGGTAGTCGCTTTTGGCGTGGTCGAATTCACGACTGGCTTCTCGCTCATCTCGCTTAGCTGTGTTGAGTTGGCTTCGAAGGCTATTTGCTTGCTGTTTGTATGTTGCGCGCTGGTTGTCAGAAAGATTGCTAGCTGTCATCATCATTTCGACGCGTTGCAATTGACCTTGTAAATTTTGTACTTGCGAGCGCTCATTTTGGGCGCGATGACGCAGGTTACTCATATCGCGCTCAATGTGGCGGCGACTATTGCGAATGTCTTGTAACTCGTGTTGCATATCAACTAATTCAGGATTAGCGATAAGCTGGCTGCCACTAATGTATTGTGTGACGGCGTCTTGGGTCGACTGTTGAATCTCAAAAACGGGATTCGATTGTGAAAAAGCCAAGATGGTTTTGGCGTTATCACTGTATTTGATGCCATCAATACTATTTAGCATGACATCACTAAAGCCTAATTTGTTAGGTTTGATCTTGGCATTAATGACACTGTCGCTGCGCAGGGTTTGGTAGATTGATTTATAACGCTCAACCGCTCGCGGGTTCTTGGTTATTTGCGCGCTCTTGCCATACAACAACATCGCTTTACCAAGATTTTTGTTTTGATAGGCAATGTCAGCCGCTGGTTCTAGCGACGTTGCCCAGCGTTGTAGTTGATCTTTCGCTTGCTGAAGTTGTTGCTGTGTTTTTACATCGTCTGGCTTTTCATTTAGTGCGAGATTAAATTGCGTTACCGCGGCTTCATATTGATTGCTTTGCACATATTTTTGGCCTTCTTCCATGTAGTTTTGGTGAGCACAGCCTGAAATAACAGTCAAAAATGAAACAAGAGCTACTATTTTAAAGTTGCGTAACATGTTGTTTGGTATAGGTAATTTGCGCATGATAAACCAAGATTTTTTATAGTTAGTTGATTGTACTATATTTTTCGTAAAATGAATCCTTGCTTACTGTGTTCTGCAGAAAAAACTACTCCTTACTATTTTGTTATAAGGTAACAAATATTTAGAAACATTTTATTTCAGCAATCCCATTGCGCATATGGTATAAAGAGCCGCTTTTTAAGTAAATAACCTGCAATTGGGTTAAATAATAAGAAAAAACTCCAATATAATCCTAACTTGAGAGAGATCTACAGATGAACAAACTAGTTAGCGGTTTGTTGCTTAGCTTATCGGTGGTGGTTACTGCACCATTAATGGCTAAAGGCAAACCTTTTGAAGACAAGTTTCGTCAACTAGACGAACTGCTTCCTACGCCAAACGTTTATCGCACTGGTTCTGGCGCACCTGGGCATAAATACTGGCAACAGAAAGCGGATTACGTAATTAAAGTTAAGCTAGATGACGAAAAACAACGTCTTTCGGCTTCAGAAACTATTAACTACACCAATAACTCACCAGATACGTTAACGTACCTTTGGTTGCAGTTAGACCAAAACCGCTATAACCGCAACTCGATTTCATCTACGACGAAAACGACTCGTTGGGCAAACAACAAAAATCCTAAGACTTCTTTCAGCTCAATGCGCAACCTAGTTCGCTCTGAAGAGTTTGATGGTGGTTACAACATTACGCGTGTTGTGCACGGTACTAACGGCCGTAAATTAAAATATATTATTAACGATACGATGATGCGTATCGATCTTCCTAAACCACTTCGCTCTGGTGACTCATTCAAGTTCAGCATTGATTGGGATTACAACATGAAAGAGCAAAAAGTAATCGGTGGCCGTGCAGGTTACGAATACTTTAAAGAAGATGGTAACTACTTATACGAAGTTGCACAGTGGTTCCCGCGTATGGCGGCTTACTATGATGCTAAAGGCTGGCAAAACAAGCAGTTCTTAGGCAACGGTGAGTTCGCGCTTGAGTTTGGTGACTACGACGTTTCTATCACTGTACCTGCTGACCACATTGTTGCGGCAACTGGTGAACTAGATAACGCGCGTAAAGTTCTAACATCAGAGCAACGCAAACGTTTAGAAAAAGCTAAGACGGCTAAAAAACCAGTGATCATTGTTTCTGAGGAAGAAGCGATTGAGAACGAGAAAGAAGGCACTAACAAGACTAAAACGTGGCGCTTTAAAGCGGAAAACGTTCGTGACTTTGCATGGGCTTCTTCGCGTAAATTCATCTGGGATGCTCAAGGTTACAGCGAGAAAGGCGTAGACACTATGGCAATGTCATACTACCCGAAAGAAGGTAACCCACTGTGGGAGCGCTACTCTACTGAAGCGATTATTCACACTATCGAGCAATACAACAAGTACAGCTTACAATACCCATACCCAGTTTCTATCTCGGTAAACGGTCCTGTTGGCGGTATGGAATACCCGATGATTACTTTCAACGGTCCACGTCCTAAAGTTGACAAGAAGACTGGTGAAAAAACATATTCTCGTCGTACTAAGTACGGTTTGATCGGTGTAATCATTCACGAAGTTGGTCACAACTACTACCCAATGATTGTTAACTCTGATGAGCGTCAATGGACTTGGATGGATGAAGGTTTGAACTCATTCGTTGAATTCCTAGCGGCTCAAGCATGGGAAGAAAACTACCCATCGCGTCGTGGTCCAGCACGTAACATCGTTAATTACATGAAGAGTGAGCATCAGGTGCCAATTATGACCAACAGTGAGTCTATCTTACAGTTTGGTAATAACGCTTACGGCAAGCCTGCAACTGCATTAAACATTCTGCGTGAAACTGTAATGGGTCGTGAATTATTCGACTACGCATTTAAAGAGTACGCTGAGCGTTGGAAGTTTAAACGTCCTACACCAGCTGATTTCTTCCGCACCATGGAAGATGCCTCTGCTGTTGATCTAGACTGGTTCTTCCGCGGTTGGTTCTACACCACTGATCACGTTGATATCTCTTTAGACAAAGTAACTAAGATGCACGTTGGCAACCAAGATCCTGAAGTTGAAAAAGCATGGGATCGCGAGCAATTTAACAAGCAGCCAATCGACATTTCAGATCTACGTAACAAAGACATGAAGCGTCGTACGCACGAGCGCCCTGAGCTACTAGATTTCTACAATGAAAACGATAAGTTCACGGTAACCAACGCTGATCGCAACAAATACAACAGCACACAGAAGAAGCTAGAAGATTGGCAACTTGAGCTGTTGAAGAACGGCAAGAAAATGTACGCAGTAGACTTTAGCAACAAAGGTGGCTTGGTTATGCCAATCATCTTAAAAGTTGTTTACACAGACGGCACTGACGAAGTAATTCGTACTTCAGCGCAAATCTGGCGTAAAAATACTGAGCACGTTTCTAAACTACTAGTAACTGACAAAGAAATTGCCTCGATTGAATTAGATCCATACTGGGAAACTGCTGATGTAGATGTGAACAACAACTACTGGCCACAGCGTGCAATCGAGTCTCGTCTTCAGCTATACAAGCGCAGTCGCGGTAAGAGCTTAATGGAGAAATACAACCAGAAGCTTAAGACTGATAAGAAAGACGAAAGCAAAGACGCTGACAAAGCTAAGAAAGCGGCGTAATTGATATGAAGCGTTTTGTTGTTTTATTAATGATGTTAGTGCTTGGCAGTAGCCAAGCACTAGCGCACAAGTTTTTTGTCGGTTCGACAGAAATTTTAGTGAACGAGCATACTAAAAGTATTGAAATCATTCACAGGTTAACCAGTCACGATCTGGAGTTTATGTTGAGCGATATGCATCAGCAGCAGATTGAAGCTGATAGCGCTGAATACTTGAAGATGGTGGAAGACTATGTGGCTAAAAACTTCATGTTAAAAGACAAAGATGGCAAGGTGTTGCCATTGACGTTGATTGGTATTGAAGCTGGCCTCAATGAAACTTTTATCTACCAAGAAATTGAAGGCGTTAAAAACCTAAAGGGTGTAACGGTGTTTCACAAGTTATTGACCGATTACTTTGTTAATCAAAAGAATCGCGTTATTTACGAGTCACCAGAGCAATCTTTAAGTTTGTTGTTTGACAATAATACTCGTGTGCAGACAATAAAATAACATTGGCGTATATATTGTTTTTAAAGGCCCGTTTGGTTTTAATCAAGCGGGCTTTTTTATTGCTGTTTTGTTGCTCTAGAGAGAAGAAGATAGATGAGTGAGTTGTTTAAGGATATTTATAATCGCGAACTTTATGCCGCATTTGCGTCCACATGCTGTGAAGTGATTGAAAACTTTGATCAGAGCGCATTCGTAGATGAGATCTATGACTGCGATTTTGAACAGTTAGAACTCAAAGAGCGCATGTATCGCACTAGCGCGGTAATGCATGACTTTCTATCCGCTGACTTTGCACAGGCTGCCGAGCAAATTATAGCGATTATCGACTGCTTGGAGGCGAGGGGAGTTAGTGAGAAAAGCGTTGAATATATGTTTTTACCGCATTTCATCGAGCAATATGGATTAGACGACTTTGCAGTCTCAATTACCGCCTTTGAACGCATTACCCAATTTACTAGCTGTGAATTCGCCGTGCGGCCATTTTTAATTCGTTACCCAGATAAAATGCTCGCGCAGATGATTGTTTGGAGCCAACATCAGCACGCTTCTGTTAGGCGACTTGCGAGTGAGGGGGCGAGACCTAGATTACCTTGGGCGACGGCTCTACCGAGCTTTAAGGATGATCCCGCGCCACTATTACCTATTTTGGAAAACTTGCGTAATGACAGTTGCGAAGTTGTCCGTCGCAGTGTGGCTAATAATCTCAATGATATTAGCAAAGATAATAAATGTTTTGTGATTGATTATGCCCTTAATCACCTTGGCGAATCGCAGGCAACGGATAAGCTAATTAAACACGCCTGCCGAACGTTGCTTAAACAGGGAGAACCACAAATTTTAAGTCTTTATGGATTATCAAGTGAGGATTTATCTGTGGAGGATTTGGTGCTAGAATGTGACGCCGTTCACGTAGGTGATTCGCTAAAGTTTGACTTTGTTCTCAAAAACTTGGCACAAAGTACAAGAAAAGTGCGGATCGAATACGCCATTCATTATTTGAAAAAGAATGGCAGCTTGTCACCCAAGGTATTCAAGATCAGTGAACGCGACCTAGCGGCTAATCAGCATTTATCTATCAGCCGAGCACAGTCATTTAAATTAATTTCTACCCGCGTATATCATGTTGGCGGGCATAGGCTTTCTATTATTGTTAACGGAAAGTGCTTTGCAAATCATGATTTTGAACTAACGTCCAAATAAACTCACAAGGAATGGCTCATGGCCGATACCCAGCAGTCTCAACCAACTTCACTTCTCGATAAGTTTTTTAAACTTAGCGCCCACAAAACTAACGTAAAAACAGAATTAATGGCGGGTTTAACGACCTTCGTTACTATGTCTTACATTATGTTTTTAAACCCGAGCATTATGTCAAAAACAGGTATGCCGTTTGACGGCTTATTTTTAGCGACCTGTTTAGGCGCCGCTGTGGCAACCATTTTTATGGGCTTATACGCCAACTGGCCAGTTGGTTTAGCGCCGGGCATGGGTTTAAACGCCTTTTTCACCTTTACCGTTGTGCTGCAGATGAATTACTCGTGGGAAGTCGCGCTTGGTGCCGTGTTCTTATCGGGTCTTTTGTTCGTGCTGATGAGTGTCACTAGGCTGCGTGAATGGATGCTCGATAGTATTCCCATGAGCTTGCGGTTGGCAATGACTGCTGGTGTTGGTTTGTTCCTTGGTTTTATTGGCTTGCGTTTTACCGGCATCGTCGTACCTAACGGTGACAACGTTGTTGCATTAGGCGATTTAACGCATTTTGGTTTTGGTCCATTTGGTCCTGAAGCGCCAGCGCTTGGTTTATTAAGCTTCTTACTTATTGCCGTATTAAGTTACCGCCGTGTCTTTGGCGCAGTATTTATCGGTATTGCCATTACTACCTTAGTTGCTTTCATTATGGCGGCGGTGATGCCACAAGGCTTCTTTACTGTTGCCGATGCAGCTAAATCATTTGCCCCTGAATCTGGTTTTGTGGCTTATCCAGCAGGCGGTTTATTCGCGCTTCCTGACTTTAGCGCTATCGCGCCTATTTTCTGGAAAGTAGACATTATGGGGGCATTGCAAGTAGCGATGATCCCGGTAATCATTACCTTCTTATTCGTTAATATTTTCGATACTGCAGGTACGTTAATGGGCGTAGCTCAGAAAGCTAACTTGCAAGATAAAGACGGCAATATCGAAGGTTTAAGCAAGTCGCTAAAAGCGGATTCTACAGCGTCTGTTATTGGTACCGCTTTTGGTTGTCCTCCTGTGACGTCATACGTTGAATCTGCCGCAGGTGTACAAGCGGGCGGTCGTACTGGCTTAACGGCAGTGACTATCGGTGTGTTGTTCCTGCTTGGTGTATTCTTTCTGCCACTCGCCCAAACGCTACCAGGCTTTGCTGTCAACGGTGCCTTGATTTACGTTGCTATGGTGATGATGACGGCACTTGCGCGTATAGAGTGGGACGATTTAACGGAAGTTGCGCCTGCGGTTGTAACGACCATTATGATGGCGTTAACCTTTTCGATTGCTAACGGTATTGCCATAGGTTTTGTTACCTACACTGCACTAAAAGCAGGTACTGGCAAGTTTGATCAAATCTCAAACGGCGTATGGGTGATTACTGCGCTGTGTATCGCTAAGTTTATTTTCTTAGGCCACTAATCACTTAATCTCAATTTTTCAAAAAGCCGTGATAATTGCATAAATTATCACGGCTTTTTTTATATTGGCTATGCTTAACCTTTACTCTAAAAATCAAGGATAGTCATGCCAGATACGGATACACTGATTCGCTTTTTACGCGATGCTTACCAACCTGCCGTTTATATCGTTTTTTTAGTCATTGCGCTTAAGATGAAGCCTTTTGTTGCTCGTAGCTGGCTGGTTGCAACGATTGTCATTTGGCTACTAGCAAGTCTTTATTATGCATTATTGAGTTCTGTAGATCTCCTTGGTGGTGTCTTCGGATTCAGTTGGCGATACGATTATTACCAGTGGCTAAATATGCTGACTGAATTGGCGACTCAAGTTCTTTTAATTTTGTTCTTAGTCGGATTATGGACGCATTACCGACTCAATGTTGGTAATGTTAAGCAGCTATTATTCTCGTGGCAGGGGCGAATTTCTCGCAGCGTCTATTGGCTGTTGGGGGGAATTACGCTTAATGGCTTTATTGTACTTTTAAGATATGCCATGGCTTGGCGAGTTCCAGAAAATAATATGGCTTATGAGATTTTTTCTGGGGTTTTCTTTATGGCTGTCGCAGCGATACTTGCATGGATAAATATCATGATAAGCATAAAGCGTTTTCATGATTGTAATAAAACAGGCTGGTGTGTTTTGGCGTTGATGATCCCGATTATAGGTCCATTATTCGGCTTAATCTATTTAGGTTTCTTCAAAGGAACTAGCGGCAAGAATGATTTCGGTGAAGATCCGATATTGAGTTAAAGATATCAGATACAAAAATGGCACCTTTGAAGGTGCCATTTTTATAGATAAGCGAGTATTACTTATTGTTTTCAGCGAGTGCATTGATTAGTAGCTCACTAATTTGGCTACCTGCTGCTAATGTCTTCTCGCGATCGTTACCGCCGTCTTCGTTGGTGTTTAAGAACGGAGCGATTTCAACCATGTCTGCACCAGTGATCTTAAAGTGCTTGTTAAGCTCATTGATGATTAGCAATGCTTGCTCTGGATTTAAACCATCTGGCTCTGGTGTGCCTGTAGCAGCGGCAAAATGAGCATCTAGTGCGTCGATGTCAAAGCTGACGTATAGCTCTTCGATACCTGCTGCTTTTAGTTTTTCAATGGTTTCATCAACGATTGATTGCGCGCCGCGCTCCATGATTTCGTGAGTCCAGAATTGGTTTACGCCAAAACTGCCTTCCCAATGACCGCGATCTTTACCACTAGAGCGAATGCCAAATTGGAACGCCATGTCGTGCGATGGTAGATCATCAAGAATGTGAGTTACCCAAGAGCCGAAACAAATATCGATACCTAAACGCTCTACGAGTAAGTCTGTGTGGGCATCAAAGTGAATGAGTGCTGCTTTCACACCTTGTGCTTTCTTGGCACGCAGATAGCTTTTAACTAGCGGGTAGCTCACTGAGTGATCGCCACCAATCGCGAATAAAGTTTTATTTGGGAATGCCGCGTAGAACTCATCACAGAAATCTTCGGTGATTGATAGTGAACTTACTGGCAGAGAAGACTCACTATCGCCGTAAAGCGCTTTACGACAGTTAGTGATAGTTGCATCGTTTAGATATTTATCATGCAGTAAATGCGGGATAACACGTACATCACCAACATCTAAATAATCAACATCGTAGCCACCAGTTAACATGGTTTGACGTAAGAATAATGGGCCCCAGTTGGCGCCGCGCAGAATACCGCCGCCTGTATCGCTACAAACACCTAGCACTACAGGGCGATTATCTTCGGCTAATTGCTCAACTTGAGCGCGCCACGCTTCTTCGATATTGTCAGTGCGGCCGTATAGCGCAGAGTGAAGAGATGCTTTGCGCTCCTTGGCGGTATTTACGGTAAATACGCCATTGCCCGGAGGACATAAATATTGATTAATTTTGCCGTTGAGTACTGACCAATCTGCCATGACAACTCCCAAATAGTGAGGTTAAATTCTGTATTAGCCGCCATTAAACCAGAAGTGCGGGGAATTACAAGCAAGCATGAATCCGACTAAAATTTACTGTTGCATGGCTATGCGCTGCGGCGATTATCTATTCAGAGTTGCTGCTTGTTCACTTTTATAAACTAATTGTTAATTACTGATTTTAAAGTAATAACCTTTTAGTTTTACCAGAATAAAAAAGAGGAAAGTGCATAGCGCAACTTTCCTCTTTTTTTCACTCGTTGTTACTGATTGTAAAACTTATGACAGATTTCTAATCAGTTCATTAGGTGATAGTACCGTTAGTGGTTTACAAGCCCTTGTGCCTATAACCGCCACAAACAAGCTGCCTACTGCTGTTGCTAATAGCCACAATGTTGGGTGTGGTTGCCATGGCATTTCAATGACGAAGGTTTGAATAAGCCACAGTGCTAGCTCTGTGGTTAGGGCTGCGATAAAGCCAGCAAGTGCGCCTGAGATCAAAAACTCAATGGCGATTGAGCGTTGCAGAAGTTTCTTGCCTGCGCCTAGCGTTCGTAAAATAACGAGATCTTGATGGCGCTGCTGGTAGCTTGCTTGAATTTGTACCAACAAGACCAAGATCGCTGCACACACCACTAAGAACATGATGTAAGACAATGCTAAGGATACTTGCTCAATGATTTCACGCAGCTGTTTGATCAGGCGATCTATTTTAATCAAAGAGATTGTCGGGTAGTTGATCAACAGCTCTTTGAGCACTGGATGCTGCTCTTTATCGACGTAGAACGATGAGATATAGGTCGATGGCATGTCACCAAGCGCAGGGCGGTTGAAAATCAACATAAAATTAGGTCGCATTGAGCGCCAATGCACATCGCGCACGCTGGTCACTGTAGCCACAACTTCTTCTTCACCAATCAAGGTAGTGAGCTTATCGCCAATGTTGATCTCCAAACGTTCAGCTGCGTCAGCTTCGATGGAAACTTGTAGATCGGTATCGGATGGATCCCACCATTCACCTTGAGTAATCGGATTTCCATCAGGCTTTTCATCGCGCCAAGTTAGGCTGAGCTCACGACCAAAACCGCGTCGTCCGCTGCGTTTACGTTCATTATCAACATTGCCTTCACTGTCATATCCGCCGACTACATCGTCGTTTATTTGTGACACTCTGCCGCGAATGATTGGATACAGATCGCTAGTTTCAACATCGTATTTTTTCATGAGGGCTTCGATTTCGCCCACTTGATCTGGCGTCACATTGCCAAGGAAGTGGTTGGCGGTGCCTTCAGGAATTTGGCTTTGCCATTCATCGATAAGCTCATTGCGCAATAGCAGAACAATCAGCATCAACATGACTGCTGTGGCGATGCTGGCGATTTGCATACTCGCCTGATTTGCCCGTTGATAGAGGGAGGCCATCGCTAGTTTAAAGGGGCTAGCTGCACTAAATTGTTTACCGCGTGATAATCGAATTATTACCCATGCCATGCTGCTTAAGACTAAGGCAATTACTGCGGCAATAGTTAAGGTGATTAACGACAATTTGATATCTTGTGAGTAAGTGAGTAGCAAGATAAAAATTGCGCCACCAAATACTAAACCATTTTTCCAAAGTCCCAGCGGCGCGCTGTCCATATCGCGTTTGATTACCCGCATCACAGGCACGCTAAACAGACGCAGCATTGGCGTTAGTGAGAATAAAGCAGCACAGATAGCGCCGGTGCTTAAAGCTATCAGTAACGGCTTAGCGCCAAGTCCCGGCAGCTCTTTTGGCAGACTTTGCGGTAAGTAATGTTGCACCAGCGCAAATGCCGCTTCTTGCAGGACAAAACCGACAAGCAAACCAAGGGCAATACCTATGGCCGCTAGCGTAGCGAGTTGATAGACAAATATTTTGCGAATGGTGCTATCGTTTGTACCTAGGGTTTTTAGTAGCGCCACTGTATCGAGTTGGTGCTGGCTAAAGCGGGACGCTGTCACCGAAATTGCAGTGGCGGCAAGAATAATACCTAGCAGGCTTGATAGCAGTAAGAATTGATTCGCTCTTTCAAGTGAATTGGCCAATGGCGAGTTTTCACCTTTGATATCTTGCCAATTTTGATTGGTTTTTAAATCTGGCTTAATGGCTTGATAAAATTCTTTTAGCTGCTCGTCTTCACCACTGTAGAGATAGTTGTAGTAGACACGACTTCCCGGTTGGACGATGTTAGTTGCGGCAACGTCGAGATCATTAATAAAAATAGTCGGGCTGGAATTAAAAATGGAAAACGAGCCATCAGGTTCGTTGGTGACAATGCCGCCGATGGTTAGGGTGGTATCACCGACATCTACTTTATCGCCTATCTTGGCGTTAAAGCGCACTAAAAGCTCTGGTGATGCCCACATCTGTCCTTGTGGTGGCGGGCCAACACGTACTGTGCCTTGAGTATCTAGCGGAACATCAATTAGTGGTTTGTCACTAATTTTGAGCTCACCGCGCAAAGGATACGGGCCTTTTACCGCCTTGGTATAGGCGAGTAGCATTTCATCACCGTGAAATACCATCGAGTTAAAACTGAGGTATTCGGCGGCTTTTATTTGATAATTTTGCGCGCGATTGAGAATGCTCTCGTCGATCGCATGGGCAGATGATAACACGCGATCTGCCGCTAAAAAGTTACTTCCTTTCGCGACCAGTGCTTGATTAAGACGTTCGCCAAAACCACTCAATGAAAAGACTGAGGTAACAGCAAGGGCAATCGCCAGAATAAAGATCGTGAGTTCACCGCGCTTGATCTGCTGCTTGAGAAGCGCAGTTGCCGGTTTAAACCACATCTGACAGCTCCTTCTCTTTCACGTCTTCGCTAATTTGACCATCGTCCATGGTGATGATGCGCTGACAATTCTGCGCTAGTTTTGGATCATGGGTTACTAAGACAAGCGTGGTATTAAGCTGCTGATTTAGTTCAAACAATAACTCTTCGATGCGCTTGCCATTAGAGCCGTCGAGATTGCCCGTTGGTTCATCGGCAAATAGAATTTTCGGCTGGCAAATAAATGCACGGGCGATAGCAACTCGTTGCTGCTCACCGCCAGATAGTTGGTTAGGGTAGTGATCGTCACGATGGCTTAAACCAACTTTATCTAACAATTCTTTGGCTTTTTGCTCGGCGTTTTCAAGGCCTGCAAGTTGCGCTGGCAGCATCACATTTTCTAGTGCGGTTAACGCTGGTAGTAGTAGGAATGATTGGAAAATGAAGCCCACTTTTTTTGCTCTAAGTTCGGTGCGCTCTTCTTCTGATAATTGATGCAGTGGCGCACCATCTAGCCAAATTTCACCGGCGCTAGCGCAGTCTAGTCCTGCTAATAATCCTAGCAGGGTCGATTTACCCGAACCCGATGCGCCGACAATGGCGATAGATTGTCCTTGCTTGACATTTAACGAGATAGACTTAAGTATCTCTAGGGTTCCATTATTTACTGCTACTTGTTTTATAAGATCTTTAACTATGATGATATTGTTTACTGCTTTTTCTTCACTCATGCGTCGCGCCTATGTAACTGTTTTATTGAGCCTTGTTGCTATAGTTCCGGCTCATGCCACTAATGTTCTTTTACTGGGTGATAGTCTCAGTGCTAGCTACGGAATGCAAGCGTCAAAAGGCTGGGCGCATTTAGCGGAGCTAGAGCTGCA
Source organism: Psychrobium sp. MM17-31 (assembly GCF_022347785.1). NCBI lineage: Bacteria > Pseudomonadati > Pseudomonadota > Gammaproteobacteria > Alteromonadales > Shewanellaceae > Psychrobium > Psychrobium sp. MM17-31. The sequence continues at coordinate 874,861 of NZ_JAKRGA010000001.1, read as the reverse complement.
AAAAACACATCCCGATTTTAAATTACTAAATTTTAGTGCCAGTGGCGAAACAACCGGTGGCGGAAAAGCTAGGCTGGCTCGGCTTTTGGAGAAGAATAAGGTCGATGTTTTGTGGATTGAATTAGGGGGCAATGACGGCCTTCGAGGCTACCCAATCAATACAATTCGTAACAATTTAAGCGCGATGGTAAAGATGGGTAAAGATAAGGGAATTAAGGTGATTGTGACTCAGATCCAAATTCCACCGAGTATGGGTAAGCGCTACACGTCGATGTTTACAGGTTTGTATCCAAAGCTAGCCGAGCAAGAACAAGTTACCTTGATGCCATTCTTTATTGAATCTGTAGCCACCAACCCTGAACTTATGCAAAACGATTTGATTCATCCAAACGAACAAGCACAGCCAATTATTGCCAAGGAAGTAGTCGCCTATTTTAAAGATTATCTATCGAAGTAGTTGATAATGATTTTCATTTACATGTGTCGTGATTGCTTTACAATGGCATTTTTATTAGGGAATAAATCGATGAAATCTATTGCAAAATTATCGCTACTAAGCGCAGTGGCAATCTCATTACTTGGTGGTTGTGCCTCGACCACGCCAGCAAACACCGCGCCTAATTCTGTGGCTAAAGTTACAGCTGTCCCTTCGTTATATGACTATCAGTTACTGACGCCAACAGGTGAACCCATTTCAATTGAGGAGCTTGTCGCGAAACATCAAGACGCTAATGTTTTCATGGTTGGCGAGTTTCACGCGCATCCGGCGGTGCATCTTTTTCAAGCGAGACTAATGGCATATATAGCAGCGCAAGATAAGCCCTTAGCGCTGTCGATGGAGCAATTTACCCGTGCCGATCAAGCAATCCTTTCTCGATATGTGAAGGGCGAGGTGGGGGAAATTACGCTCACTAATAAAACTAAAGTATGGGATAACTATAAGAGCGATTATCGTCCATTAGTGGAAATTGCAAGGCAACAATCCTTACCTGTTATTGCTGCCAACGCACCGAGAAGTATTGTGAAGTGTATTGGTCGTCAAGGCCCACAATATCTTGAAAAGCTGCCAGCACAAGAGCGCAAGTTAGTGGCTAAAAATATCGATATTTCTGATTCTCCTTATCGCCAAAAATTCCTGAGTAATATGCGTGGCATGACTTTAAGTGATGAGCGCATTAACCAAATGTTTGGCGCGCAGATGGCTTGGGATGCAACTATGGCTGAGTCGATTGCTCTGCATTTAGAGCAAAATCCACAGCAGCGCATTTTTCATATCGCAGGCCGCTTTCATATCATTAATGGTTTAGGGACTGGTGCTGAATTAAAGAAACTTAAGCCAGATGCCAAAATCGTTTATATCAGCGCAACAATGGCAGAAGAACAAGGCAGTGTTTCTGACTATCAACTGCGTATTTCACCTTTACCAAAGATGTGGGTAAACAAAGACGAACGCAGTCTTGTGATGAGTGGTCATAAGCGAAGCAAAATCGAATGCCTTTAAGCTTGTTTAACTATATGAGTCGTTACTTTTTGTATCAGTGACTTACAAGTATTAAATTTCAAATTTTCGGTCGTTAGTCATAATTTTTCTAAACAATTGTGATGAGCGGCCGAATTATTATGTAGCACTATATTATTGTTTTTTATTTCAAAGTAATTCTCTCGAGCTATTGAAAGTAATTAATTTTACTTAATTTAAATAATTACATTCAATTTTAGTAGTAGAGGGGGGTGTTTTCGGTGTACTTTGTTTTAAAAGGCTTTAGAATATTTTTCTTGATTTAAGTCAATTGATGGAACCAAACGACTTTCCCTCCCTTTTTTTCAAGGCGTCGTTCCCATTAATTTTAATAATTGCGCTAAATAAGTAACTTTGCCGATTGCATATGGCTTTTAAATAGTAGAGTTGACCATGTTATCTAAAATAAAAATATCGCAAAAAGTTTATATCTTAGGGGTAATTCAATTATTGCTCATCTGCTTAGTGGGTGGCGTTGGCTACAGTCAGATGTCTAAGATTGGTTTAGAGCTTATCGATATCGCCGAAGAAGACATTCCGCTAACTAAAATGCTTACCATGCTTACCGAGCATCAGCTACAAGAAGCTGTTATGTTTGAGCGAGCCTTGCGGGCTGGAATGAACTCTTCAGTATCAGATTCGCAGCGACAAGCTGATGTACAAGCGGTTCAAACCGACCTTAATAGCCTTATCGTAAAATCCACCAAAGAATTTAAAGAAACCAAAGCGTTTATTGAAGAGGGAATTACTAAACTTCATTCACAAGACGCTATTGCCGAATATCGTGCGTTATTGGCGCGTTTGACTAGTGTTGAAAGTAACTACAGCAAATTAAAACTAGAATCGGAACAAGTTATTCAGGCTGTGTTGACGACAAATGATTATGGCAGTCTTAAGAGCTCTCTCGATCTCGTGCAAGAACACCGTGATGATATCGATCATGAGCTAATTAAAATGCTCGACTCGATTCAAGAGTTTACACTCGCAGCGGCATTACAAGCCGAGAAAGATGAATTAGCGGGCATTAAAATTATCAGCGGTTTATTGTTGTTTAGCATTATAATCGCAATCGTTGTTCCTTATTTCATAGCCCGCTCAATTTCGACACCATTAGTTACTCTTAATGAGCGTTTAGAACAGATTGCTAATGGCGATGGCGATTTAACGCAGTCATTATCTGAGCGTTATCAAGATGAAACTGGCGATATAGCCCGTTCATTTAATGCCTTTGTGTTGAAACTGCGCACTATTATTACCGACATAACCTCTTCGGTAGAAGTGCTAGATAGCTCATCGAAAGCTGCTAGCGGCGAAATGCTAGTGACGCTTGATAATATCGAAAAACAGCGTAACGAAATAGAAGCGGTAGCATCAGCGGTTAATCAAATGAATACTGCAACGCACGAGGTTGCTACCAATACGTCTCAAGCCTCTGAAATGGCTGGTGCAGTGCGCGATAGTGTTAATAGCGGCCAACAATCAGCAGAAGATTCGCATCGCATTGTCCAGCAATTGGCTCAAGAAATTGAAATGGCATCTAATACAATTGGCGCACTGGCTGAGAAAACTGATGGTATCGGTATGGTGCTTGACACCATTCGCGCGATTGCCGAACAAACTAACTTGCTGGCACTTAATGCGGCGATTGAAGCGGCGCGTGCTGGTGAATCTGGTCGAGGATTTGCGGTAGTTGCCGATGAAGTTCGTTCACTTGCCCAGCGCACGCAAAGTTCGACGGGGGATATTCAAACCTTAGTTGAAGGCTTGCAAGAAGAAGCTAAAAACGCTGTGGAATGTATGGATAAGGGTAGCGATAGCACAGTTAAGTGTTTAGCAATGAGTAGTGCTGCTACTGAGGCTTTTGAAGAGGTGTCGCAGATTGTTAACAACATTTCGTCATTGAATGAGCAAATCGCTACAGCAGCGGAAGAGCAATCGGCTGTCGCCACTGAGGTTAATAATAACCTCAACAGTATTACGAGTATCGCTGTCGCAACAAGTGATGGAGCGTTAAATACGTCGAAGGCTAACGAAACTATTAATTCCGGTTTAGGTGAGCTGAGAAGTCATGTTCATCAGTTTAAGACCTAAATTAGGTTAGATTTCTCAAGTCATAAAAAAGGTCAGCATTTGCTGACCTTTTTGTTTTCACGTTATTTTACAATGTGTAATTAAATTGCATCGACACAACATAAGCGTTAATGCTGTAATCAGCCTGATAGCTGCTGTTGTAGATTTTCATATCTTGCGCATTGTATTCGTTATCTTCAAACTTCGTGTCTTTCATTACCATCACACCAGCAGCGAAATCTAAGCTCCAGTTTTCTTGACTTTGGTAGTGACCACCCAAGGTAAACCAGGTGCGATCGTTGGCCGGAATTCGAGCGCTGCGATAATTGCTGTTTACTGGCGAGTTGTCCTGCGCTATACCAGCCTTTACTGTCCATGTTTTGTTAAACTGATAAGTCGCTCCCACGGCAAATGCCCAAGCGTCTTGCCAATGTTCTGGAATGTAGCCAATGTAGCCGTCTGCATTAAGGTTTTGGGATTGTTGGGTGCTAGCGCTAATCGGTGTTTGAGTGTCATTTGATAGAACGCTGATGTCGGTGAATTTACTCCACTGAGTCCAAGTTGCTGTTGCCTGCACTGACCATTGGCTATCTATCTGGTTGTCAACGCTAATAATGGCGCTTTGTGGTGTGTGTAAATCTAGTTTCGATTGTTCAGTTTTCGTCGGTGATACCGCTAATTTGCCAGTTGTTAAATCGACTACAGGCAGCTTAGAGCCATCTACCACGCCTGGAATTGTTGGTACTGTCCAGTATTGCGCAGGATTGTCGGCATATTGTACGAACTCGCCAGTGATAGGCGTGTTCGTGATTTTCGAATCACCTTTTAGTGTGTACTTAACCGCAGAGTGATAGCTAACACCTAACTTGGTGCTATCGGTTAATTGATAGTGCAAACCTAGGGTGTAGCTTGGTTTGATATCATCACCAGACACTTCGTAGAAGCTATTACAGTAAGCAGGTTGTGCTACATCGGTGAAAGTGCCGCGACTTAGCTGAGTGTATTGACCATTAATGCCTGCACCTAGCTCACACAGACCGCTGTGATCTTTGAATTTGCTCAAGGTTCCTTGGGCGTAATTTAAAGCAACAGCAGCGCCGATGCTTAGCTTGTCGTTTACTTGATAGCTCACTGATGGCTGTAGGGCGATAACTTTTAATTCTGTTTCTTGGGCGAAGTAACGACCAACAAAGTCGTCGTTATACTCGCTTGAAGTACCGAAAGGTACGGCAACTGAGAAACCTACAGCCCACTTGTCGTTTAATGGCTTAGCATAGTGAAAATGAGGAATTGGCGAGGTTTTGCCAATGCTGCCTGAATCTGGGCCTGAAATCGGCATGCCTTGAGCGCTTTTACCACTGGCATTAGTGAATTTACCATCGACATTAGCGACGTTGAGGCCAACAACCCATTGCGCTTGTTTTAGCTGTGATAATGCCGCTGGGTTAGTAAAGGCAACGCTGGCGTCGGTGATTTGTGCACCGCGACCTGCATAGGCATTGCCCATGGCACTGGTTGATTGTTCGAAAAGTTTAAAACCCGCTGCATTAGCCGATGATGCGAGTACCGAGGTCACAGCTAGTGCCACTAACGAGTATTTATTTTTGGAGATTGAAGACATAGTTCCACTTATTTATCGATATTAGAGCAAAAGCTCAAAAGTGGCGCAATATAGCGTATAAAAGCAACTATTGTAATCGATGGTGAAACAAGCGTTTGATTTGTGCGCTTTGTGTCGATTGTTTAATCGGTTCGGCGAGTGAGTGACTCGTTGTTGTAAGCAATCAATTGCTCTAGAGCATCTATTTTCACTTCATGGCGGACGGTGGCGCCAGCTTTGTATTGCTGACTAAAAGTATCGAACCATAAATCGAGTAAATCACCATTGGCAATCTCAGCTGGGGCAATCTCACCATAGCTTCGCAATATATGGGCGGCGACTTCGGCGGTGGCCAGTCGATCATCGCCGTTAGCTTTGCGCAGACGATGACGCTCGTCTTGTGAATCAAGATTAATCGACAGAACAGGGAAGTTTGCCAAATAAGGGCTCTTGCGAAACATCTTCTTGGCCTCGCGCCAACTTCCGTCAAGGAGAATAAACAGCGGTGTCTTATTCCTCAGTTTAACATCGCTCACCTTGTGAATGACCTGTTGTTGTTCATTGGCATAATCAGCTGGGAACACAATAAAAGGTTGATATTGAGGATCGTTAATAGTGGCTAGCAGCGCTTGGTCTATGTCGGTTCGACGCCAAATAAAAGCGTGGGTATCCTCGATTAAATCGGCAATAAGGCGGCCAGTATTGCTGGGTTTTAAGACCTCGTCATCCCACATCAATAGCAAGAATGCGGCCTTGCTATCACATTGTGGTTTGTGCTGACAAATACAAAAGTCGAGGGCGATACGGCAGTCGTCACAGCGTTTCACATTATAACCACGGGCTTTAAATGGCTTGGTGGCGATGCTTTTGCGATAGTGAAATAGGCGTTGGACGGCGTGCATAAATCGTTCTGGTGTGTAACTAAGATTACGTTATTATACTTAACCTTGCGTTTAAATCTTGGTTATTTCATTGGGAATGTGAGCACATGCCACGACATTTTTCTATTCGCGCCTATACAAAATCCTTCAAGCGCCATCATCACACCTACCATCAGTTGGTACTGCCGCTGATGGGAAGTATCCATATCGAGGTTGGTGACTATCAGGGAATAGCATCGGTTGGCGATTGCGTGATTATTCGCGAAATGCAATCTCATGCGTTTAGCGCCGATGAAGCTGCGCGCTTTATCGTTATTGATAGCGATAGCTTGCCGCAAAACCTATCGGAGAGTGTGCAGCAAAAGATACGCGTTGATGACGGCGTACTGGCATTTTGCCAATTCTTAGAACGACAGCTGTCGCTAAATGTTGATAGCGATGTCGAAAGTAGTGCCTTTGAATTATTGATGCAATTGTTAGCGCAGCAGAAAAATCATCGACTGTTAGACAAACGGCTGGAAAAGGTGATTGATTACATCAACACCCATCTGGCTGAGCCGTTAACCATTACGCAACTGGCGACAATTGCTTGCTTGAGTGACACTCAATTTAAGGTGGTGTTTAAGCAGCAAATGACTGTGACTTTTAGTCAATATCTTCGTCTGCAGCGGATGTCGAAAGCCAAATCATTACTCACCTATACCGATAAACCGATCGCGATAGTGGCGCAAGACGTGGGTTATTTAAATAGCTCTGCTTTTAGTCGCCAATTTAAATCACATTTTGGCGTTTCGCCGAAACAGGTTCAGTCTTCTTAACGCAATAAACCGTCTTTTGCGCACAGTATTTATTTTTATTGTTGTCATAATACGCCGCAGATTTATGAGGAGTATCAATGAAAATTTTAGCAACCTTAAGCGGCTTAATGGCGATAGTAATGTGGGGGGCATTTGCACTGTTAACCCAAAAGATTAACGGTATGCCACCTTATTTATTGTTAGCGATGTGTTTCTTTTTCGCCGCGCTTATCTTACCAACGCTGCGTTTAGTAAGTGCTAAACCGCTTGTGTCGCGTCCAACGTTTACTTGGCGAGGATGTCTGATTAGCATTAGTTGCTTAATGTTCTTTCACGTGTTTTATTTTATGGCGTTAGATTATGCGCCAGTCATTCAAGTAAGTATGATCAGCTATTTATGGCCAATGATGCTCGCGTTGCTGGTGGCTGGAAAGGGTAGCCGCTTGCAAGCATTGGTTGGCGGAGTCGTCGGTTTATTTGCCGTATCTCTAGTGCTTGGCTGGGAGCATTTATCGCTATCATCAGATTATGCGTTGGGCTATTTATTCGCATTTGGCTGCGCCGTAACTTGGGCAAGCTATTCATTCTATCTATCAAAAGCCAATAACAGCATCGATGATATGCCGTGGTTGTGTTTAGGCGTGTCTGTTATCTCATTGATTATTAGCGCGTTAACAGAAAGCTGGGCGGTGGTTTTTGATAATCAGCTTATCTTTGCCATCGCGTTATTAGCATTAGGCCCAGTTGGCGGCGCGTTCTACTGTTGGGAGTTTGGCCTTAAGAGAGGGAATTCATCGTTAATAGCTTCGTTGAGTTTTAGTGCTCCACTAATTTCAGCGCTCCTATTAGCAAGCTTTGGTTATGCTCAGTGGTCGAGTAATTTGGCACTGGCGTTAGGCCTACTGATTAGCGCGTCGATTATTATTAACTATAAAAAATCTGATGTACAAAAGCCGCAACTTGTTGAATAGTTGAATCTGAAATTATTATTTGAAGAGTGCATCTGCTATGGCTATTTCCTGCAACTTATACGACACGATAGAAATTGTGTGTATGTATCGTTATCCAGTTACCTTGTCGCTAAAAAATGGTGATGAAGTGACAGGAATCGCTGTAGATACAGCGCGTAATGAGCATAAAGCTGAATGCATTGCACTTGATTGTGATGGCAAATCACTCTTAGTGGTGTTAGATGAGCTAAAACAAATGCGGGTTAATATTGATAACCCGCATTTGACGGTCGTTGAGTTCTAGCTAATTGCCTTGTTATCGCCTGTGTTGTTGACGGGTAACTTGAGTGTCGTTGACAGGCAGCTTGAGTGACAGAATTGTCGCTAGGGCAATAAAGAGTGTCGATATCAACAGACAAGCTGTAAGGCCATAGGCTTGATAAACCCAGCCTGACAATACCGTGCCTATCAAACGTCCCATGGCGTTGGCCATGTAGTAAAAACCGACATCTAATGACACGCCATCTTCTCCGGCGTAACGGACAATCAAATAACTGTGTAGCGATGAGTTAACCGCAAACAGCGCGCCAAAGACTAGTAAACCGCCAATGAGTGAAATCTTGATATAGAAATCGCTGCTTAGGGCAATAGCGATTAGCGCTGGAATCAAGGTTAATAGCGCTGCCCATTTAATCGCTGTTTTACCATCGGCTGGGGCGATTTTATCGTTTCCTGTTATGCGAGGCGCAATTGATTGCACCATGCCATAGGCAATGACCCAGCACGCCATAAAGCCGCCAACCCACCAGTGATTCCAGTTAAATATTTGAGCTAAAAATACTGGGAGCGCGACGACAAACCACACATCACGAGCGCCGAACAAGAATAATCTAGCCGCCGATAGCACGTTAATCGAGTGGCTCTTTGAGAGCATTTCCTTGAATTTGGGCTTATTTTTCGCCTTGCCAATATCGCCCTGTAAGGCGTATAGGCTAAAGCACCACAGCACAAATAAGAATGCGGCCATCGCAATCATTGCGTTGGTAAAACCAAGCAGGGCTAATAGCGCGCCGCCTAAGAAGAAACCGACACCTTTTAATGCGTTTTTAGAGCCTGTTAGCAACGCAATCCACTGATAGAGCTTATTGTTCTCGTTACCTGAGACTAAAAACTTAATGGAGCTTTTAGCACTCATTTTATTGAGATCTTTAGCAATACCAGACAGTGCCTGTGCCGCCATAACATAGGCTATGGTGAGATATTCATTAGGCACGGCGAGCATCAGCAGGGCAATGACCTGCATTGCCAAACCAATATTCATGGTGCGATTTAAGCCCCATTTAGCACCGAGATAACCGCCAACAAGGTTGGTGATTACGCCAAAGATTTCATAGAACAAAAACAGCATCGCGATGGCAAGCGCTTCATAACCAAGCTGGTGAAAATGCAATACCACCAGCATTCGCAGCGCGCCATCGGTCAGGGTAAAGCCCCAGTAATTTCCGGTGATAATCAGATATTGCTTGAGGCTTTGCGGCAGACCCGCGAGTTTACTCAACATGATTATTTATCACTTAGTCCGACTAGTTTCACTAATTCTGCGGTGCGGTTCGCGTAGCCCCATTCGTTGTCATACCACACGTATAGCTTCACTTGAGTGTCGTTGACGATCATAGTCGATGGTGCATCGACAATGCTTGAGCGCGGATCGGTGCGATAGTCGATAGATACTAGCGGACGCTCTTCATAACCCAAAATGTCTTTAAGCTCACCTTGTGCCGCGTCTGCCATTAACTTATTCACTTCTTCGACAGTGGTTGCGCGATCCATCTCAAACACACAGTCGGTAATCGACGCATTAGCCAGCGGGATGCGAATAGCGTGGCCGTTTAGCTTGCCTTTTAACTCAGGGAAAATATGCGTGATAGCGGTTGCTGAGCCAGTGGTTGTTGGAATTAGGCTCATGCCGCAAGCGCGGGCGCGGCGCAGATCTTTATGTGGCGCATCCAAAATAGTTTGGGTGTTGGTGATATCGTGAATAGTCGTCATGCTGCCGTGCTTAATGCCGATTTTCTCGTGCAATACTTTAACCACAGGCGCTAAACAGTTGGTGGTACAAGAAGCGGCAGTAACAATTGGATACTCGTCTTTGTTGTACAGATGATCGTTAACTCCCATCACGATGTTCAGAACGCCATCTTCTTTAACTGGTGCCGTGACTACCACGCGCTTAACACCTTGATCTAAGTAATCTTGCAACATGGCTTTTTTCTTGATTTTACCGCTGGCTTCAATCACTACGTCACAGCCTGACCAGTCAGTGTCATTGACGGCAACATTGCGGGTGCAGGCAATTGTTTTACCATCGACAATCATATTGTCGCCATCAGCAGTCGCCTCGTGATGCCAAGTGCCGTGTACTGAATCGAATGTTAGAAGATGCGCTAGTGTTGCTGCGTCACCTGCGGGATCGTTGATTTGTACCACTTCGAACTCAGGCCAGTCAAAGGCCGCACGCATTGTTAAACGTCCCATACGGCCAAAGCCGTTAATTCCTACTTTAATTGTCATAATAACCTCAATTGTTAATACGGTTTATTAACCGCAAAATCTGTCTTTGCTTGGGCGATTACTCATCGCCTTTAATGCGTTAATACTTTCTTTTATTAGCGAAATATTGTGTCTGGTTGTTTGTGCTAATACGCTTTTCGCCCATTGTGGTAGCTGCGGATTAATGCGGTAAAACACCCACTGTCCATGCTTACGGCCAACGATAATATTGGACTTTTTTAGCACCGCGAGATTGCGCGATAACTTTGGCTGACTTTCTTCATCTAATGCTTCCATTAACTCACAGACACATAATTCGCCGTGGTAATGGGTGAGCATTAGCGTGCGTAGACGAATATCGTCGGTCAGGCCTTTGTAAAAATCGATGGGGTTAAGTGCAATGTCGCCGCTGTCTTGGACTGCAAATTGTTCAGGAAACTCGGCGGCAAGGAATAGAGAAATGAGATCATCAATTTCTTGCAAAGTTTTACTAAAGGCATGAGCTTGTTGGCGTGTTTTGGGATCGGGAAGATGCCATGCTAATTGCTGTGTTGCATTGTCGTATTCTCGGCATTGCGCCTGTGCGTCTTCACACAGTGTAATAACGGTATCGAAGTGCTGGCCATCGAAATCTGAGAAGGGTTTAGAGTAGAGTACACTCGTATCAATATCGAGATCGCTAAGGGCTTTTACCGCGCGTTCATCAACGGTTTCAGGCGCCATACCGGCACTGAAAACGTCGAAATAATCGCTTGCTCTATGTGTCAACAATGCTTGTGCAAGTTGTGAACGGGCTGAGTTTCCAGTACACAAAAATAAAATGCGTTTTCGTTGATTATTCGTCATGCAAATTCTCACCTTATTAAATATGTAAAATAGTGTATATTTGATTTTTTGTATATTCAAGTGTTGGCTGAATTATTTTTTTGAGACGGGAAGTGCGTTTGTTATTTAAATGTTAACATTGTGTAAAACTTTGATTTTTATGTTGAAGTTATTTTCTAATCATCCTAGTGTAGATTTTCTAAACAATAAAAAGGAGTTAAAGATGCATAAAATTCTAACTATAACATTAGCTATTTTTCTCACCGCATGTGTTTCCACCCCCAAATCAACAATTAATATCAAAGATAATTATTTAAAAAAGCCCGATGAAATTTTGCTGACTTTAGTCGGCGTTAACGGCAAGCTGTTTGAAGGACTAATTAAAGAACCAGGTTCGTATTTATTGCAAGTAGAACGATTAGAATCTTTAAAAGGGGAAAAAGCGCAGCAAAGTTTTCATACTATGCGTGTCAAACTTGAAGAAAATCATAATTATCAGCTCATGACAAAGGAAGAAAAGGGATATATTTACGTTTGGGTTGAAGATATTAAATCTAAGAAGATAGTGTCGACCGTATCTGCATTGTCTGATTTTGAAGTCCCAGAAGTTACCCTTAACGCGCCAATGGAAACCATTGCCATATCGGGACAGCGTATCTCTAGGCTCGACAAGATAGGCACTAATCCTTGTAGTTTCAAATATACAGTTAGTGACATGAATCATGGGTTCGAAGGTTCGATTACCGATAAGAAGTTGCCTACTCGCTACAACCGTCCTCGTTGTTAGAATAAGGTGTATATTATGAAATCTATTATTAGCGTTTTAATTGTTGTTAGCATTTTCGGGAGCTCTTCTGTTGGTGCAATGAGCGAATCAAAACTAATCAGTTTATGCGAAAGTGATTGCACAACAGAGTATCAATTCTTTAGGAAGTATACTGAACAGGGATCGTCACTAGCTGAGTTTGCTATGGCAATTATGTTGTATCAGGGAATTGGGGTTGAACAAAATATCGAGAAAGCTAATCGACATTTAGCAAGGGCTGCGCGGAAAGGCGAACCCGGCGCGCAGTATCAATTGGGCTACTTTTATGAACACGGCTTGTTTAAAGCCAAAAATTTAAAGTCTGCTCGTAAGTGGTATTATCTTGCAAGTCGCAAGAATACACTTGATGCCAAAGATAAAGTCGCAAAATTAGACGAACTTCTGGAGCATCGCGATCAGAATAGTACTGAAGACACTGTCGGTGATAGCGCTGTGAATTCTGACATAAAGTCTGGATCTTCGAACTTAGCTAGCGCTGCAGAAAGAATTACTGTAGTAATGCAGGCTGATTATCGCCAGATTTTGAAAGCCGCAAAAATACAAACTTGCAATGCTAACTGTGATCCTTATTGGACTAATGTGTTAGCGCCAATACTGAAACTGAAGCGCTAATTTAAAGTAGCCTCCAATTCGGGGGCGCTTTTTTATCTCACTGCCTTAAAGTGATCTTATTCAATCTCCACTAATTTCCCGTAATTATTTCAAGACACTGCCTCTAAAACATTGGATAATTAGCGCCAATTATTTTTGGCCGTTTATTACATTGCAATTGCGGCAGCTAACACACTGGATATTTTCATGGAAATCAACGTTAACTTTCTAGATAACTTGCGACTTGAAGCGAAATTCGATGACTTTACCGTTATCGCCGACCAGCCTATTCGCTACAAAGGCGATGGCAGTGCGCCGGGGCCTTTCGATTACTTTTTAGCATCTTCGGCGATGTGTGCCGCTTATTTCGTGAAGGTTTACTGTAATTCTCGCGATATCCCAACCGATGGTATTTCGGTGTCGCAAAACAATATCGTTGATCCAGAAAATAGATATCAGCAAACCTTTAAGATTCAGGTGCAATTACCAGATAGCATTAGCGAGCGTGATCGCACGGGTATTTTACGTGCTATCGACCGCTGTACTGTGAAGCGCGTGGTGCAAAATCAGCCTGAATTTATCGTTGAAGCGGTAACTAATCTCAAAGATGAATCTGATGCCATGTTGATGGAACTGCCTGATGACGGCAGTCAGACCTTTATCGAGGGTAAAGATTTACCACTGGAAGAAACCATCAAGCAGATGACTAAGATTTTGTCTGATTTAGGCATGAAAATCGAAGTGGCATCATGGCGCAACATTGTACCGAACGTATGGTCACTGCATATTCGCGATGCGGCATCTCACATGTGTTTTACTAACGGTAAAGGCGCGACGAAAGAGAGTGCATTATGTTCGGCGTTAGGTGAATTTATCGAGCGCTTAAACTGCAACTTCTTCTACAACGATCAGTTCTTTGGCAGCGATATTGCTAATCGCGATTTCGTTCACTACCCAAATGAAAAGTGGTTTAAAGGTGATGAGTCTGACGCGCTGCCAGTAGGTATTTTAGATGATTACAGCCGTGCTATTTACGATCCTGAAGGTGAGCTTCGCGCATCGCATTTAATTGACACTAACTCGGGCAATGTCGAGCGCGGTATCTGTGCCTTGCCATATCAGCGTCATAGCGATGGCGAGACGGTGTACTTCCCGTCAAATTTAATTGAAAACTTATTCTTAAGTAACGGCATGAGCGCGGGTAACAACTTGGCAGAAGCCAAGGTGCAATGTTTATCTGAAATCTTTGAGCGCGCGGTTAAAAAGCAAATTATTAGTGAAGAGATTGTGCTACCAGAAGTGCCTAAAGAAGTTATTGCCCAATACCCAGGCATTAAAGAAGGCATTGATGCGCTAGAAGCACAAGGTTTCCCAATTGTGGTAAAAGACGCGTCACTTGGTGGTGTATTCCCTGTTATGTGTGTCACCTTGATGAACCCGAAAACAGGTGGCGTATTTGCTTCGTTTGGCGCACACCCAAGCTTTGAAGTTGCGCTAGAGCGCAGCTTAACTGAGTTGTTACAAGGTCGTAGTTTCGAAGGTTTAAACGATGTACCTAAGCCGACCTTTGAAAGTGCAGCAGTAAGTGAGCCGGAGAACTTTGTCGATCACTTTATCGATTCGACAGGTGTTATTTCATGGCGCTTCTTTAGTGAGAAATCAGAATATGACTTCTGCCACTGGGATTTCTCGGGCACGACTGAGGAAGAGAGCGATCGTTTATTTGGTATTTTGGCTGATTTAGGCAAAGAGGCTTATGTTGCTGAGTACACTGATATCGGTTATGCCTGTCGTATCTTAGTGCCTGATTACTCAGAAGTGTACATGGTGGACGATCTCATTTGGGACAACACCAACAAAGCCCTGAATTTCCGCGAAGACATCCTTAATCTTCACAGCCTAAGCGATGAAGCATTAGATGATTTATACAATCGTCTAGAAGAAAGTGAGCTTGACGTGTACACCGATATTAAAACGCTGATTGGTATCGAGTTTGATGAGAATACCAACTGGGGCCAGTTAACTATTTTAGAGCTTAAAATCTTAATTAACTTAGCCTTAGGTGATGTTGACGAAGCCATTGAGCAAGTGGGAAGTTACTTGCAATACAACGACAACACAGTCGAGCGCGGTCTGTTCTATCAAGCGCTAAATACGGTATTGGAAATTGCGGTAAATGACGAGCTAGAAATTGAAGATTACATCCACAACCTCAACCGCATGTTTAGCGTGCCAGTGATGGAAGGCGTTATCGGTAGCATTAACGGCGATGTTCGTTTTTATGGCTTAGAGCCAACGAATATGGATCTTGAAGGCTTAGATAGACATCAGCGTCTACTTAATAGCTATAACAAGCTGCATAAGGCGCGTGCAGAGCGCGCTTGTTGATAATTATCGACGTTTCTAGCCCAAGTCATATGCGGCTTGGGCATCTCCCTATTTTGTTAAGTTGTTTTTTATATTAACGTGTATTTGAGATAAATTTTTCAGTATTTAAAAGATTTATTTTGATTTTTCAAACGTAAAATCTAAACGTATAGTTTGGCCTTTTTCCAAGTTGCCAACAACGTAACGCCATTGCCCGATCGCTTCTAGAGCTGCTTTGTCATATATTTGAGTGGGGAATGATTTAATCACTTGTAGATTAAAAGGAATTCCCTTTGATGAAATATCGAACTGGATGACAACATACCCTTCGATTGGTCCTGCCCAAGTATGAACTCTATGGGGTAGTTTAGGGCTAACTCTTTTTATGACCGTTCTATTATTACCTCTGAACAGAAAATTACTGACTTGATTTTTTGATGTTAATTTCTGTAGAACTTCTTTTCTAGAAAGCTTGGATAGTTCACGTTTAATTTCATTGAACGATTTTCCATTAAAATCTTGATAATGTTTGGCGTAAATATCTGCTTTTTTCTCGTGTCCTAAATATAGGTGGAGTTTTGTGAGGTCTTTAATTAAAACTTGGTGCAAACTGTGTTCGAGTATTCGCGCATCGAATGATTTTTCTAAATATGGGATAGCATTTTCTAATGCTGATTGAGTGAGGAGCAATTTACCAATCAATAGATTTAAATAAGCTTTATCATACCTTTTTTGTGGCTGAATATTCTTCACATAATTAATGGCTTCTTTGGGGGAACCTTGTTCAAATATGTCATAAGCCTTCGCAATCTCACGACCAACAACCTCGCTTAATTTGTCTAGAGAAGGTGTGATTCTCGTTGTGGTTGATTGGCAGCTAATCAGACCAAGTGTAAACAATAGAATAATTAGTCTTAGCATCTGATTTACTTAGATTCATGTTGCTTTCTACCCTGCGCTCTTAACTCTTTCATAAAGACTGATTCATCGGGAACGCGAATTTGTGTGAACACTTCGCTGATGGGTTGGGTTATAAAGCGTTCGGGGAAAGAGGCGCGGAATTTAACAAATTTATCTTTTAATTTAAATAGATAGACCGAGGTAAAACTCTTTTCTCCCAACTTTTGCAGATATTCACCTTCGAAATAAACACCGTTTATTTGTTGATTTTCGTGCTGCACTGTTAGGGTTTTAGGCTGAGAAAATTTTATGTCTGTCCATTCGAGTTGCTTAGCGACACTATTAAATTCATTTTCGATGTTCTTCGATTCTTCGGCAAGTAGCGCAGATTCATCGCTTATATCTACTTTGCGGGTGGGATAAACATAAAGGTCGATGCGATCATTGTGAAAACCGTCGGCGGCATAAGTAGTTGAGCTACCTAATAGGGGATCGTTATAGATGTATTGTCCCATGTTGTCGAAGTTAGCGATCTTAGCTGGCACCACTAAGTCTTGCTCATAATTACTGGCTTTAAGGGTTTTAGTTAAAAAACGGGTTGAGAGTGTTTGATCTGTTTGCAAGTCTTTGAGCACATTAGAAACCAAACTCTGCGCGAATTCGATATCGGCGTCTTCTTTATCGCTAAATAGCGATATACTACTGATGTAAGGAAGCTTGTAATCGTATTGTTTGATTTTGAAATTACGCCAATAGACAGAAACCTCGGCGTCAACGTCCATCGAGTTTTTCATCGGAATGAGCATTAAGCTGGCGCCAGATAACGCCGCTCGCGATATCTCACCAGCGGTTTCTGAATCCATACTTGCCGTTGCTATTGCGATAGAATACTCAATATTGTCGTTGGCAAAATGGACGTCTTCAAACAAGTTAGTGTCTTTAAATTGTTTGCTGTACTGTCGTGTCGATACCTTGTTTATACGACAATGATTTAACACGGATTCATCAGCGAAAGTCTGACATTTACTTTTGAGTTTGGGTGAAAGTTTGGTGTGATAAATCGACACTGCAGGCATTTGATAATCAACATGCTTATCGTAAGCTGCTAATTCTGTCTTAGTTGTTGATGCACAACCAGTGGCTAATGCTATTATCGCTGACAGAAGCAGCAGTCGAGATAGATTTTTTGGCATCATTGTTAATCCCTTAATCGAAAATGCTAAGGGAGCATAGCACAATTTTTTGTGACTTATGCTTATAAATGTAGAACTGCTTATAAATCTAGAACTGCTTAGAGATTTAAAAATAGGTCTACCGTTTCTAACTGATGCCTAGCAATTTCAATCAAGCTTGAATGACGTTAATCCTATAACCTTTGCTGTGCATTGAACAACTCCGTAAATTTAAGGTTAATTAGAAAATAATGCAGCATCGCTATAAAGAACGTTTTCGCAAAGTTATCCACTATATTCATCAGCATCTTGATGAATCTGTATCATTAGACGACTTAGCCGAGGTGGCACACTTTTCTAAGTACCATTTTCAGCGTCAGTTCAGTGCGATGTTTGGTCTTTCTCCCATTCAGTATCTACAGCAAATTAGACTAGAGCGCAGCGCCTTTGAGCTGGCTTTTCGCGCTCATAGCATTTGCGATATTGCTTTTAATAGTCAGTTTCAAAGCCATGAGGCTTTTAGTAGAGCCTTTAAGAGAACTATGGGGCAGAGTCCGCTTCAATTTAGACAAATGACACCGTGGGAAAAGCTGCATCACAGCAGTCTTAATCTTTCGGATCACAACACAAGGTTATTAAGAATGGACTTTACGACAGCGGAACAACAAGTTGAGATTATCGACTTCCCTACAACGAATATCGCGCGTCTTTCGCATGTTGGTGAACCTGCGCTAGTGATGAAAACTGTTGCACGCTTTATCGAGTGGCGCCGCGCGCAAGGAAACTTATCACCACAACAAACCGATACTTTTAATATTTTATATGACGATCCAAATAACGTCGCCGCGAGTGATTATCGTTTTGATATTGCTTGCAGCGTAAAAGAGCCAATTAGTGATAACGATGTAGGCGTGGAAAATGCAGTTATCGATGGTGGCAAATGCGCCCGCCTTAAATGTGTCGGAACTAATGAAATAATGGCGCAGGCTATTCACTATCTTTATGGCGAATGGCTAATCGATAATAATGCCGAGTGCGACGACAGACCGTTGTTTGTTAAAAGGGTGACGATGTTTCCTGAGGTGGTAATGAATCAACAATCCTTCGAAATATACTTACCCATTAAATAGATTATATTGTATACAGCGATAGTTATTCCCAAATCCTTGGTGTTATTAGTTTTTAGCTGGATTTTAACCTTGCTGCGTTTGCCTTTTTCAAGGTATAAATAATCATCAAAAATTAGCGATGAATAGCAAGTGACAATCAAGTATCAACGAATTGTTGTTAAATTGGGAACCAGTGTTCTAACTGGTGGTAGCGACAGATTAAATAGAGCACAGATGGTGGAGTTGGTGCGTCAAATGGCGCACTTACACAACAATGGCTGTGAAATTGTGCTTTGTACCTCTGGTGCTATTGCCGCTGGACGCGAGCGATTAAATTATCCAACCCTCGATGATTCGATGGCGAGCAAACAAATGTTGGCTGCTGTCGGTCAGAGTCAGCTTATTCAAACGTGGGAAAATCTGTTTAACATCTACGGACTTCACGTTGGGCAAATGCTGCTAACGCGCGCAGATCTTGACGATCGCGAGCGTTATCTCAATGCGCGTGATATGTTGGAAACGCTGCTTAAACATAAAATTATTCCTATCATTAACGAAAACGATGCCGTTGCCACCAACGAAATAAAAGTTGGCGATAACGATAATTTGTCAGCCTTGATGGTGGGCCTTGCCGATGCCGACTTATTGCTACTACTCACCGATCAAGCGGGATTATATGATGCTAATCCACGCACTAATTCCGATGCTAAATTAATTAGCGAAGTCGATGTTATTGACGATGAGCTGCGAAAAATTGCTGGTGATAGTGGCACTTCACTAGGCACTGGTGGCATGGCGACAAAACTGCAAGCAGCACAACTTGCAAGACGCAGCGGCGCGGCAGTGATTATCGCCGCCGGTCAGCAAAGTGATGTCATTATCGATATTTGCAATGACGAGCGTATAGGTACGCGTTTTAACCCATCAGAAAATCCATTGGAAAGTCGCAAGCGCTGGCTACTTGCCGGCCCAGGTCCCGTTGGAAGTATTCGTTTAGATAAAGGGGCGAGTAAGGCGGTTATTGAAAAGGGTAGTAGTTTATTGGCCAAAGGAATCGTTGCCATTGAAGGGCGCTTTGATCGCGGTGATATGGTGATTTTACACAATGAAGTTGGCGCTGAAATCGCTCGTGGTTTAACGCGATATAACAGCGATGATTTATTGCGTATCAAAGGTCAGCATTCACAAAAAATCGAGGAAATTCTCGGTTATGCCTACGGCAAGGTCGTAGTGCATAGAAATAATTTAGTAATTAAATAGCAAAAGAGAAGTAGGGAGTTATCAATGAGTAAGTTAAGCGTTATGGGCAAACAAGCCCAACAAGCTAGCTATCAGCTAGCGACGGCATCAACCGAGCAGAAAAACAAGCTGCTGACATTATTAGCGCAAGGACTCAAAGATAAACAACCCGCGATTTTAGCCGCCAACACCATTGATATTGTCGCTGCGCAGCAAGCAGGATTAGATGAATCTCTTATCGATCGTCTATTGCTTAATGAAGAGCGCTTAAACGCTATGGCTGATGATGTATTGCGCTTGTGTCAGTTAGATGATCCTGTTGGCGAAGAGACTGAGTCTAAATTGCTTGAAAACGGTTTGCGTTTATCCAAGCGTCGCGTGCCGATTGGCGTGATGGGCGTAATTTATGAGGCACGTCCTAATGTGACCATCGATATTGCAGCGCTGGCGTTAAAAACCGGTAATGCGGCGATTTTACGTGGCGGCAAAGAGACTATTAACAGCAACATGGCGCTGCTTGATATTATCAAGCAAGCCTTAGTATTGGCTGAGCTACCAAGTGATTCCATTCAATATATCGAAGAGACGGATCGCGCGTTAATTAGCGAGTTACTCACCTTAGATAAATACGTCGATATGATTATTCCACGCGGCGGTATGGGACTGCACCGTTTGTGTGTTGAACAAAGCACTATTCCCGTGATTACCGGCGGTATTGGCATTTGTCATCTATTTGCCGAACAAAGCTGTGATATTGAAAAGTCAGTTGCGATTATTCACAACGCTAAAGTGCAACGACCAAGTGTCTGTAACGCCTTAGATGTATTGTTAGTACACGCACCAATTGCAGAAGAATTGTTACCGAAAGTTGCTGCGAAGCTTGGTGCCGATGGGGTTAAATTTAAGGCCGATGAACGCGCACTTGCCATTCTTAATCAGAGCGATGCCAATACCGCACCGATTGACGATGGCGACTTTGATACCGAGTGGTTGTCATTAACGCTGTCGGTGAAAGTGGTTGATAATATTGATGAGGCTATCTCACATATCCGTGAGCACAGCAGTCAGCATTCAGATGGCATTTTAACCAACACACTTGGTTGTGCTGAGCAGTTTGTTAATCAGGTAAATTCGGCGGCAGTGTATGTTAATAGCAGCACGCGATTTACCGATGGCAGCCAATTTGGCTTAGGTGCAGAAGTTGCAGTAAGTACCCAAAAACTCCACGCCCGTGGTCCAATGGGGCTAAAAGAGTTAACAACCTACAAATGGATAGGTGTTGGGGATTATTTGGCGAGAAGTTAAATTCGTTTGGTGCATAAAAAAGTCGGCAATTGCCGACTTTTTAATAACAATTATTACTAAAGCACCTGCTCCAAATACTTAATTGCTTTTTCTTCTTTAGGATCTAAATGACCATCTGACAGTGAAACACCTTTGGCTAACTCGACAGCTAGAGCTTTGGCTGGTGAGTCGATAATGTGTTTACAACGATGGCTAATGAACTCTTCGATGCGATCTGTTTCGATAGCGTCACGAGCTGAAATACTCATTGATTTTACGTAATCGACTGGCGACACTTCGCCCTTCCATTTTAGTGAGCTAACCCACTCGAAGGTGTATTCCATTTCTTTGTCTTCGACAACGCCGTCGATCTCAACGAATAACAGCACTAAATCAACAAGGGCTTCGCGTTGCAATTGATCGACACATACGCCCATGTCAAAGTTGTTGAGTAAGTTTTCAAAATTCATATCGCTTTCCTTTTTATAATTCTAATCTGCTCAGCATGTGCGGGTATAATGTCATTAGCTTAACAAGCTTTGTGTTGAATTCAAGCGTTAACATGTGTTGAGTTGTATAAATAGCCACGCCTTAAATTTATCCGTTGCAGAAGATGTTTGATGCTCAATTAAATAGTAGCCCGCATCGGCGCTAATCGCTTCAAAAGGACTGACTAGACGCTGCTCTGTGAGCTCGTCAGCGATTAACGCTCGCCTTGCCAAAGCGACACCCATACCAGCTTCTGCTGCCGCCATAGCCATATCTGTCCGATTAAAGTAATAGTGATTTGAAGTGGGAATAGTTAGCTGATGTTTAGCAAACCATTCCTGCCATTCTTGAGTTTTAGTCGCATTGGGCCAGACCATGCTGTCGTGTAATAGCGCGCACTGCTGCCATGTCTTTTCGTCAAATTCCTTTGTCGTTGTATTGAGCTGAGCGAAATACGCTGGGCTCATTACTGGGATTAAATACTCTTCGAGGATCAGTTGCGCCTTGTTATGCTCGAACGGAATTTTTTGATAATCAATAACAAGATCATAGCCTTGTTCATCGTAATTAACTAAGCCGCTATCTGCATAAGTGGTTATCGTGATATTGGGGTATTGGTTGTAGAAAGAATGCAACCTTGGCATTAGCCATTTAAACGCAAAGGACGGTGTTAGCTTAAGATGGATTTCATTATCTTGTTGAGTTTGTTGTGTTAAACGACTAAGGCATTGCTCAATATCATTGATACTGCCTGATACCACGTGATGCAATTCTGTCCCTTGGATAGTTAATGAAATACCGCGAGAATGGCGATTAAACAAGGAAATACCCAGTATCGATTCTAAATTTCTGATTTGCTGGCTTACCGCACCAGTTGTGACATTAAGTCGTTGCGACGCCTGTGTGAAACTACTGCAGGTGGCGGCTTTTTCAAAAAAGAATAGCTGTGATAGCAATGTGGCATTGATCTTCATGGATGAACTAGCCTTTAGAATATCTATAAGCTAATGGTAGTTTATATGATTTGTTGATGCGATGTTTTTGTTTCAAAATTTCTTCACTAAGGTGGAGGCGTGATGAAAGTAGTTGTATTAGGTAGTGGTGTAATAGGTTTAACGAGTGCGTGGTATTTAGCGCAGGCGGGTTGCGAGGTGACCGTCATCGATCGCCAAGCTAAATCTGGGCAGGAAACTAGCTTTGCTAACGCCGGTCAAATTTCCTACGGTTATAGTTCACCATGGGCTGCGCCGGGAGTACCGCTAAAGGCGCTAAAGTGGATGCTGTCAAAGCATTCGCCATTAGTTATCAATCCTAAATTTTCATTATCGCAAATAGGCTGGATGTGGCAGCTATTGCGCAATTGTTCGCATGCAAATTATCAGCGCAATAAAGGTCGTATGTTGGCGCTCGCTAATTATAGTCAGCAAGCCTTAATTGATTTACGTGAGCAATTGCCGCTGGCGTACCAAGGGCGTCAGCAGGGAACGCTGCAATTGTTACGAACGCAGCACCAAATAGAATCCTTAGCCAAAGATATCGCTTTATTAAAAACCAGTGGTATTGAACATCAATTGCTTGATGCTACGGAGTGTTTGGCTCAAGAACCTGCACTGCAACATTCGCGATGTAATATTGCTGGTGGTTTGCTGTTGCCACAAGATGAAACTGGTGATTGTGAGTTATTTTGTCAGTCGCTAACCCAACAGGCCAAACAAATTGGCGTTAAGTTTTTGTTTAATACCAATGTAACGTCGTTGGAAACTCAGCAAAAAAGAGTCATTGGTGTTAATACTTCGCAGGAGTTTTTAGCAGCGGATAATGTAGTCGTGGCACTAGGCAGCTATTCTTCGCAATTACTCAATCCGCTTGGCTTATCAATCCCCGTTTATCCTGTGAAAGGCTACTCGTTAACCATGCCGATTAGTGATGCGAAATTCGCACCGCAATCAACGGTAATGGATGAAACGCATAAGGTTGCATTAACGCGATTTGATGATCGCATTCGCGTAGCAGGTACGGCCCAGCTATGCGGCTTTGATTTGGAATTGCCACCAAAACGCGTAGCGACCTTAAATAAAGTGGTTAGTGACTTGTTTCCCAATGTTGGCACTCTTGATGATGCCGAATATTGGACGGGGCTTAGACCCATGACGCCTGATGGTACGCCAATCATCGGTGCGACAGCCGTTGAAAATCTCTATCTCAATACGGGGCATGGCACCTTAGGCTGGACCCTGGCTTGTGGCTCAGCCAAATTATTAGCTGAGCAAATGATATCGCGAAAATCGGTATTAAATCCGTTGGACTATCAGTTAGGCCGTTATTAACTCTTTGGCAATGAGTTTGAGGAGGAAGGTTTCTCTAATTACTGATAAACCTTGCTTGTCGCTATTGGCAATGGTGTATTCGTTGTGTTTTATCGCATCGAAAATATTCATCCACACTGGACGCATGCCATTGTTCACTTCGTGTTCTTCTAATGCCGTATCACCTAATTCACTGTGAATATCACAGGTGAAACAAAAAGATTCCATGTGAATGGTATCGCTGTCATCTTTGTACCAAGGGCGATATTCACTGTAGCAGCCAAATGGCTCGATGTTAGTAATATCGCGGGCGCCAGTTTCTTCTTGCAGCTCGCGAATCAATCCTTCTATCATATCTTCGCCATCATCTAGTCCGCCACCGGGTAATGAATAATCGTGATAGCGCTCGGTGTAAAGTAATAAAATGTTTTCGCCATCGAGCACAATAGCTCGTGTTGCACGGCGATGGGATAATGATTCTGACTGAGGGTTTGCGTTTAGGTGAACAGCGTTGTTAAGTAGGCGCATTAGTTAAAATAAACAATTAAAGCAGTTAGCAAGGCCGGCTAGTATAGTCCAACTAGAATCGATAGCCCAACTCTAGATGAATACCTGAAGTATCTTTGTGAGCATTGTAACGCTTGTCGGTAAAGCGGTAAAAATGCGCGCCAAAGTTAAAGCCAGAGGCGTTCGCTTCATTGAAATAGTAGTTATATCCCAAGCCAAAATCGTACACCACGCTTTTTTCATAAGCCTGATCATTAGTGGACGTTAGATCAATGATTTTGGCGAAAATGATGTCATCAGAATTAATGAAAAAGCCGATGCTATGGTGGCTTGAGATATCTTTAATCAGGTTGTCTCTGTCATTGTCACTGCGTTGGACAGCGCAGCTTCGCGAATCAATCAATTCACTTTCGCAGGCCATCGTCAAACGCTGCATATCTTGAGGCGATAGCAGATTCAGGCTAATGCCGGAATTATTATTGAGGGTGAGACTGTCGGTAAATCGATGGCTCTTTGTTAGTATCTTTGGTGATTGTTCACTGCTTAATGCAGCTAGCGCATGACTATGACTTGTTATCGAGTACAACATAGTCACAAGGGCAATTATTGTCAGCGAATTTTTAACCAAACTTTTAACCATACATAGCTCCTAATTGCTAAGGCGTGTGTGAGTATGGCGTGGTTAGCTTAATTACAACTTAATTAGCGCTTAGACGCTATCCAGTTTTCTTTTTCTTGGCTGATTTGATAGCACAGGCACATAATCCGCCTTGTTTCGCTGGGCAGCCTTTGCATGGCGATGATTTATGTGGTGTGAGGGCAAAGCTCATGCCGCTTGGTTTTATTTTCAGTTGGCTGACTTTATTATCTTGCTGCGGCGAAGCTGCGATTAGTTGTTCGGCGAGATTGCTTGCTAATTCGTTAATCGCTTTATTTGAGAGTTCTTCAACAGATAGTTGCTTACTATCACTGGCTTTAAGACGCTTCTTTAACGCTTGTTGCAAAGCTTTGTTAAAGGCTTTTTCTTGCTTTTTAACCTGCTTTTTTAACGTTTTTAAAGATTTCTTATCGCTCATGACAATATACCCTATTGAGATAGTACATATTGTAATTGAAAAGTATTCTCAGTCAATGAGCGGCAGGATAATTAATACACTAAGGCCACCTTGATCACGGTTATTGAATAACAGTTTACCGTCGTGTGCTTCAACTATCTCGCGGCACAATGCCAATCCTAATCCCGTCCCTGAATGCTTAGTGGAATAAAATGGCAACAAGGCATTTTGAATCACCTCAGGTGACATGCCAGCGCCATTATCGTTGACTGTTAACTCGATAGCCTTATCTTTAACTGCAAAAGAGAGGGTGATTTTTCCGCTTTCATCCGCTTCATGGGCATTTTTTAATACATTGATGAGCACTTGCTCTAGTTGGGCTATATCACCGCGATAATCTTCCTGCGTAACATCAGTTAATTTTTCAAACGGATAGAGTGTTTGTAATTCATCAATAAGGACAGGCCAATCAATTGGCTGTTTGTTAGGTAATTTAACTTTAGTAAGCGTTGCATAGCCTTTAATAAAATCATTGAGATGATTAACGCGGCCGCTAATGGTGTTAAATACGCGATTGAGGCGTGGCTCATCTAGGTTTTTCGCCAGCAATTCTCCGCTGTGACACATCGAGCTAATGGGCGCTATTGAGTTGTTGAGCTCGTGGCTGATAACGCTGATTACTTTTTTCCATGTCGCCACTTCTTGTTTCGACAGCTCTTGAGTAATGCTCTTGAGTAAGAACAGCTTATGATGTGCTAAATGGATGGTGACATCAGATGATGTGACATGCCATGCCTGCTGCGCACCTTGCGAGTCCGTGAGAGTAAAAATCGTTTCTCCGTGGTGATTAAGGGCGTGTTGAAACTCTGGCGCCAGTGAAGAAACGAGTTTGGTCCAATTGAGGCCAACAATAGAACCGTCGAGTTCGAAGGCTTGTTGCGCGCTGTTATTCGTGAAAACAATGGTGTCGCGATGATCCACCAAAATAGTAACCATTGGCGATGCGTTGAGCACTTTATCAAGCATCATTTCACGTTGATACAGGCGTTGACGCTCGTCTCGTAGATTAGCACTCGTTTGATTAAAGGATTCTATCAGCGGGTTATAGCTTTTCTCTTTTTGCGGATTAAGACTTACAGAAAAATCGTTATCGCGCAGGCTTTGCAGGCCGTGATCGAGGCTGCGCAGAATAGTGAGGTGGCGTTTGTAGTAATTCTTTAAAAGCGCAAAGGTTGCTAGTAGGGCGCTAACAACGGTTATGCCATTGAGAATAGGGTATTGCGCCGCCGTAAAGTAGGCTAGCGCTAGCACGCTGCAATGCAATAAGCCTAGAAAAAAGATTAAACGCATTTAGGCCTCTGGTTGACTAAGTTGGTGCTTTTCGATGCGGCGATACAATGCTTGGCGACTAATGCCTAATTCGCTGGCTGCGCGCGCTATCACCCAGTTGTGCTTGTCTAAGGTTTGTTGTAATACCGTTTTATCGTCGTCCAAAGTTGGCAGCTTAGCTGAATTTATTTGTGGAGATAACATAAAGTGCTCAGGTAATAATAGATTATCGCTGCACATGACTAGGGCTCGCTTACAGTGATTCTCTAATTCTCGAACATTGCCCGGCCATGATTGTTGCAACAACGCCGTTTTAGCTTGCTCACTTAAGGTGTACTCATTGCCAATAAAATGTTGGGTTAATGGCAAAATGTCATCGATGCGATCCCGTAGCGGCGGTAGGTTTAGTTCAACGACGTTGAGACGATAATAAAGGTCTTCTCGAAAGGTTCCGTCGTTAATCGCTTGCTTTAAGTCGGCGTTTGTCGCACTGATAACCCGCACGTCGACAGTGATAGTTTCACTTGAACCGACGCGTTCAAACTGGCCAGTTTGTAATACCCGCAGCAGTTTCATTTGTCCTGCTAGTGGCAGGTTACCAATTTCATCTAAAAATAAAGTGCCGCCGTTAGCGGCTTCGAATCGACCTTGGCGTTGGGTTGTTGCGCCTGTGTAGGCGCCTTTTTCTGCGCCAAAGAGTTCGGCTTCCATTAGCTCACTCGCCAGAGCCCCCATATTTACTTTTATAAATGGCGCCTCTTTGCGGGGGGATTGCTGGTGGATATGATCGGCAATACGCTCTTTACCACTGCCGTTGGCACCGGTAATTAATACGCTAATATCGCTGTTTGCCACTCGAGTTGCCATCGCAACTAGTTGCTTCATTGGCGCGCTATGAACGATGAATTCGCTATTTTCCGCGCCCGCTTTTGATTCATTTGGAGCAGGTTGGTTAGCCTCGGTAAGGTGCTCTTCAATGGTTTGCAATAACTTGGCATCGTCCCAAGGCTTTGGTAGGTAATCAGCTGCACCTGATTTAACCAGTTCGATAGCAGTTTCAAGCTGACTCCATGCCGTGATCACGATAATGGGAGTTTGTGGTGATTGTTCTTTAAATTGATAAAACAGTGATTTTCCTTCGGCGCCAGACGTCGTTCCTTGGCTAAAGTTCATGTCTTGGATAATGAGATCGATGCGCTGATTTTGCAGTGCGAGTAATGCGTCCTTCACTGAGGAGACTGCAGTGACTTGATAGTTGTGCAAGCTTAATAGTAGATCCAGTGCGTCTAAAATATCAGGGTTGTCATCAACCACTAGAATCCGCTTCATGGTGTGTCCTAATTGAAATAAAGCCGCCAATTATTATGGCGGCGTTGTTATTGTTTTTATAATGTACGCGTCGCGATTACGGGCGATATCTTTGTGGTTTTATACGCTGGGAGCCAAGTGGCTAGTGTGCCAGCAATAAAGATAACAAACACCGCTAAAGCATATAGTAAAGCATCGGGTTTATCGATAGTTATCACCTTAGAGAGTGCAATGTTTAGCCCAATCATCGTTGCAATTCCTAGCAAACTTGCGCCTGTATTGAGTAACCAGTTTTCACTGAACACATACAGCATAATATCTTTCTTACGAGCGCCTAATGCACGGCGGATACCGATAAATTTACGTTGCTGTGTCACATGGAAATGAGCGTGGGCAAAGCTACTTACCACTGTGACGATGACCATTAATAATGACAACATCGCAAAGAGCTTTGCTAGACCTGAGTCTTGGCTGTAATAAGCAGCAAAGCGGTCACTCATGCTGCGCACACGTAAGATATCGCGCTCTGGCTGGACACCTAAAATAACATCACTGAGTTTGGCGCGAACCTCAGCCACCTTGCCTGGCTCAACTCGCACAATGTAGTTTTGGCCGTAATCGGCTTGTGAATACATGAAGTTACCGAACATGCCGAAGTAGCGGTGCTTTCCAAGAGTACTGCTTGGGTTGATTGAAAAATCTTTCGCAATACCAACAACGCGACCGTTGTTAGTTAGCTCGCCAATGGCTGATTTATTAGGAAATACTGCTTTAGCAAGCGATTCTGTTAGAACGATATTTTGCTCTAGATTATCGCGACCACCGGGTGTGTAGAACGCCTCGGTAATGTCATCGGCAGGTGTTAAACCACGACCTTCGATGATTTCTACCCCAAGGTTTTCCAAGCCGATTTCACTGGTGTAAAACTGAGGTACGTATTGCAGCTCTCGCGGCAGTATTTTGTCTTCAGGAAAGTCTGCTGGCTGCATATTGCCATTCCAACCACCGCGTTGAATGGGTATCTGGTTGTAATAAGAAGCACTGATTACGCCGTCCATCGCCGTAATTTTTGCAATATCTTGCTTGGTAATAGAGCGAAAGTAATCGGTATCGCGATACGCGCCTGAGGTTGGCAATAATTCAACAGTAATTAGCTGCTCTACGTCAAAACCTAAGGGATCGTTAAGCTTTTCGGCGGTGCTCATAGTAAGAATAACGGTGTTGACCATTAAACCTATGGTTAAGCTCAGTTGTAATAGCAAAAGTCCGGTGGCAAACTTGCGTAGGCGCAGCGCTTTTAATAATGCTTTGATATTCATGACTAGGCCCTATTTTAATGTAGTAGAAAGTGAGGTTTGACACGAGCGGTAAAGCGGGTAAACCATACTGATAAATGAAGTGATAAGCGCAATGACTATGCCAAAGACAATGAGCTGTGCATCGATATCACTGGTATGTGCAAGGCGAGGGAATAATGTCGTCGAAAGTTGCAGGAATACCCAGCCAAATACCAGTGCGACAACAGCGCAACACAGCCCGATTAATAGACTTTCGACGAGCCCTTGATAGAACACATCTTTGATGCGTGCGCCAATAGCGCGGCGTAATCCGGTTTCAAAACGGCCGCTGTGATAGCGCGCTAATAACAGGCTGCTGGCATTGAAAATACACACGGCTAAGAACAGCGATGTGGCAATCGCAAAGGCATACATACGCTCATCGACCACACCTTGATGATCTAGCCATTGATTGACGTCTAACAAACGATTGTCGTTGTCGCGCAGGAAGTCACCTTGGGCTTTACGGTGCTGTGAATAATTGTCGATATATTCCTGCATCGCGCGTTTTTGTTCTGGTGTGTCTAATTGAACAAAGGCTTGAATAAAGAAACCATTTTTACCGCGATTATCTGACACAGAATCGATTCGTTCAGTCGCTGAGCTCTGTACATGGATTGCCCACTCGCTATCCATTGCCGTTTCGATAGGCGCAAAGATGTCATCAACAAGGCCGAACGCTTGACGTGTTGTGGCGTGATAGTACAGTGGCTTTACGTTCCAAGGCTTTAAAATACCAACAACTTCGAATGGCTTTCCGTCAATTTCTACCGCTTTACCGACATTGTTACCGCCGCCAAAGATTTGCTCGTTCATGTGATGACTTAGCACGATTTGCTTGGCGTGATCATCTTGCCAGACGCCGCCGTGAGCAAAGGGCGCTTCGGTGAGTGGGAAGAAACCTGGTGTTGTCGCACGAACAACAGCGCCGTAACGGGTGAGGCTTTTCGAATCGATATCGCGCATGTAAACCTTAGATTGATAGTGCACTAGGGTATTGGTTGCAATATCATTTTTTAAGATATGCATGGCATCGTCATAACGCATGGTTTCACGAATACGAGCACTTGGGTTTTCATTAGGCCAGATGTTTAACGATAGGTTAAAGATGCGATCGCTCTTGTGAGGGATAGGATCATTAGACATCGATTTGATAATGGCTATGTTTGCTAAAAATACGCCGACACCCAAAGCCAGTGTTGAAATCATCAAGATGAAAAATAGACGGTTGCGCTTGAGATTACGCATACTCAGTTTGAGGTAATACTGAAACATTTCCATGATGAGCTCCTAAGCGTTTACTTCGATTGGCGCGTTGGTTGGTGCATAGACACTGTGATCGGTAATTTGGCCGTCGATCACTTGTACGTTGCGTCCTACACTGCGCGCTTGCTCTGGATCATGAGTAACCATAATGATGGTGCTACCTTGTTCATTTAAGGTGTGTAAAAGCTCCATCACTTGACGTGCCATCAGTGAGTCGAGGTTACCTGTTGGCTCATCGGCGAGTAAGATTTTTGGCTCGCCAGCGAGGGCGCGAGCAATAGCGACACGTTGCTGTTGACCACCTGATAGTTGACTTGGCAGGTAATCGGCACGACTTGCAAGACCTACTTGCTCTAATGCATTAGTAATACGGCGCTTGCGCTCGGCAGCATTAAAGCCGCGATAGCGTAGTGGCATATCAATATTGTCAAAAAGGTTAAAGTCGGGAATGAGATTATAGTTTTGGAAAATAAAGCCAATTTTTTCATTGCGTAGGCGTGATAGTTCATCGTCGTTTAATCCTTGAATATTAACACCGTCTAATTCGTAACTGCCTTGGTCAAAGCCATCTAACAGCCCAGCGACATTGAGGAAAGTCGATTTACCCGAACCTGACGGTCCGGTAACGGCAACAAATTCACCTTCGTTAACTTGTAAACTAAAATCGCGTAATGCGTGAGTTTGAATAGTGTCTGAGCGGTAAATTCGGCTAATGTTGTTCATGTTAAGCATGGTAAAAATCCTTTATTCTTTTTAATTTTTTAATGATTAATCTATTTAGTTCAGTGCAATTGTTGGGTGTTGATCGAAATCGGCAGTTGATGAAGTGATAACGCTATCGCCTTCTGTGAGTCCAGATAGCACCTCGATGTATTCGACGCTTTGCGATCCTAAGCTGATTGGCGTTTTAGCAGCGAGGTTTTCGCTAACTACGTATACAGAGCGACCGCCGTTACTAGATAAGAAGCCACCGCGTTTAACCATCAACACATTGTCTTTCTTTTCGAACTCGATGCGCGCGTTAAGGCGTTGATTCTGGCGAAGTTTGATTTCATCGCTCGGGCTTACTGAAACGCGTACCATAACTTGGCTATTTTTAACTTCAGGCGATACAGAAATCACCTTGCCTATTAGTGATTTTCCGGCGATAGTCATTTGTACATCCAACCCTAAACCTAAATCGTCGGCGTAAAATTCAGGCACGTTAAGCTCGGCTTCGTAATGGCTTAAATCAACAATAGTCATAATGGCTTGAGTATCAGCGACGCGCTCTTTCTTTTGCACTAACCAGTTACCAACCACACCCGCAACTGGTGCACGCACGTTAAGTAGCTCTAGACGGCGCTGTAATTCATCAACGATAAGTTGCTGACTCTTTACCGAGAACTCTCGGTTTTGATTTTCAAAAGCAAGGCGCTTTTTCGCCAACTCCACGCGCTTTTCGGCGTGTTTGTACAGCAATTCGTTTTCCACCTTGGCATCGCGCTTGGTGACTAAATCAAGTTGACTGATTACTTGTTTGTCGAATGAAATTTCAGCGCGGGCCAATTCACGTTTGCTGGCATTTAAACGCACCTTGGCGGTATCTAAACTGCGCTCTAAATCTAGCTGCGCTTCACTGTCGCGCAGTGCGCCGCGGCTGGCATCAATTTTTAACTGCTCTAATTTAGCAATGGCTTGTTTAATCGATGCTTCTAATTCTGGGCTGTGAATGGTGGCAACGATATCGCCCTTTGCCACCACGTCACCTGGTTTTGCAATGAGGGTTACTTGACCTGCTTCAGAGCTGTATAAGGTTGGTGCGTTAGCTGCCACTAGTTTACCGTTAACTGCGATGTCTCGAACTAAGGTGCCGCGGAAAACTTTAGATAAGGTCACTTCTTGTGCACTAACACTGACGACACCACCAAACCACTGGCTCAATGTCGGCGCACTAAGCCAGCTTAGGCCACACACTAATACTGCGCCGATGGCGATTTTCTTCCACTGTTTCGCTTTACTTGGTGAAGTGATTACTTCGTCTTGTCCGTCTGTTCCGTTAATCATGACTTAATACTCGTCGGTTAATTAAATTAGAAAATATCATTTTCACTAACAGTGCGAGTACTGTGCCAAATTGAAATAAATAATTAAGTCATTGTTTTAAAATTAATAAATTGTTTTTGGGTATTTTTATAGTGTCCGGCGTACACAGAAAAAGTGTCCGCTTGTGTCCGATGTACAGGGCGTGGACACTGGGCTTTTGGCGGCGAAAAATGCTAAAGTGGCGACCTTGTTTTTAGGCGATAGCATGACCTTGATTAAATTTGAACTTCACCAATCCATAACCACCGAAATCTCAGCGCTTGAATTATTGCAGCTAGGTTGTTTGGAGCATGATTTATCGCTGTCCAAAGCTCAGATCAAGCAAGTCATGCAAAAAGGGGCAGTCTGGTTAACAGATAAAGGGAAAACCAAAAGACTGCGTCGTGCTAAGACTCAGTTACAAGTGGGGCAAGAACTACATCTTTACTACAATGAGGCAGCACTTAGCGATGATTTTGTGCATCCTCAATTGATTAGTGATTGCGGTGATTACTCTGTGTGGTATAAGCCAAGTGGCATGATGAGCCAAGGTTCTAAGTGGGGCGACCATTCCACCATTGCCCGCTTTGCAGAGCTTAATTTAACCCCGCAGCGGCCTGCGTTTTTGGTACATCGTCTCGATAGAGCAACTCAAGGCATTATTTTAGTCGCACATTCAAGACGTGGCGTTCGAGAGCTCACGGCGCTATTTGAACAACGTAATATCACTAAAAAATATCAAGCAGTGATAAATGGTCACTTTGATGGTGTTAAAACCTATAAAACCGATATCGATGGGCGCAGCGCTTACACCAAGGCGACATTGTTACGTTACAATAGTGATAATGATTATTCCCTACTTGATGTGGAAATTGGCACTGGTCGCAAACATCAAATTAGGAAGCATTTGAGTGAAGATGGTTTTGCGATTGTTGGTGATAGGCTTTATGGGGACGTGCTTGATAATGCAGATTATGACTTGCAGTTATGTGCCTATCACTTGAGTTTTAATTGCCCGTTATCAGACAAGGCGCAGCAGTTTGAGGTGAAACCACAACTGCTGCTGTCAAAAGAATAGCAATTATTCGACGCTTTCCTTAGCTAGGGCAGGGTTAGCGTACATTGTTAGCAGCCACTTCTGCTGTGCTTCAGTTAAGTCATGCATGCGCTCGCTGAGGGTTTCCAGCATGCTGTGCTCTTCACATTCGCTGGTTATTTCCGCTTTAGTTAGTCGGGCCTTAGCTGCAATGTTTGAATCATATAGGCGGTAGTTGCCGATGATTTGACGATCAATCTCTGCGGCAATCGCCTTTGAATCTTCAAATTCACCGTGCAGTGCATCGCCAAATTCGATGTGAATTCGGCCTTTGTAACCTAGTAAACCTTGGGTGATGCTGTTGAGATCTTCGTGGGTGTCTTTCTCGTAAGTTCCCGTTTCTTCAATAGTCGCTAACTCAATCGCTTTATGATGATCGCATGGGTCAAATTCATAGCTAATAGAGACAGGCACTATGTTGAGCTCTTTAATGTATTCACTAATCGACTGTGTTTTTGGCTTGTTGAGTAACAGCATTGAAATCAGCGCTGCATTAGTTTTATCCAGACCATCTTTGGCGCGACCTTCGCGCTGGGCAATCCAGATGTTTTGTTGATTGTCGGTCAATGTATGGTGAATATACCCAGAGAGATTTTTTGAGTTAGTGAGCATTTCACGCTTTGATTTTGCGCTGCGTTTAACGATAAAGCTCTTGTTCAAGCGCATTAAATCGGAGACCCAAGGCTTGCTAAGTAGGTTATCGCCAATAGCTATTTCCACAGTGCTTACACCGCTTTTATACAGAGCAAGATTTACTAGCGCAGGATCGAGGGCTATATCACGGTGGTTACTAATAAATAACGTTGGTTTACTCATGTCGAGTTTTGCTAAACCGTCGAAACTAAAACCGTCAGTACTTTGTTTGATAAGGCGATGGAGGTATTTCGCCACTTCTGTTTGAAAGTCATCCACGCTGTGAATAGATTTCAAACGCCATGTTAAATAGCTTTTAACCATCAGTCGGCTAAGTCCAGGCACGAAACGATGCAATTTAGGCAGTACATAACTGGCAATTGATTGTTGTAGCGCTGGCTCATTAACGAGTTTTTTTACAATAGCTGGGACTTCGCTATCGCGAAAAGGCCTAATATCATCAAACATTAAGGGATCTCAAATTTAAAAATCGGGAAATGAAATAGACAGTTAAATTGTCCTAAAATTCATCAGCGCAGAAGTATAACTAAATCTTTAGTCGCAATCGATATTTTGAATGTAAAGACAAAGAGGTCGGGGGAGTTGGATTAGATTATAAATAACAGTCAGTTAATGATTGTGAATAATTAGACATCGCAATTATTTAAACTGTATCAATAATGATTAATTTAAAAGTTGATGAATGCTTTATTGGAATTATTTTGAAGAAAATTTGGAGCGACTTACGAGGTTCGAACTCGTGACCTCGACCTTGGCAAGGTCGCGCTCTACCAGCTGAGCTAAAGTCGCATATTTCTTAAGAAGAGAAGTTGGAGCGTCTTTCGAGGTACTGAATATGTTGACCTCTATTTTCGCTTAGCCAACTAATTAACATAAATGCTAAAAAATTGGAGCGACTTACGAGGTTCGAACTCGTGACCTCAACCTTGGCAAGGTTGCGCTCTACCAGCTGAGCTAAAGTCGCATATTTCTTAAGAAGAGAAATTGTAGCGTCTTTCGAGGCACTGAATATGTTGACCTCTATTTTCGCTTAACCAATTAGTTAACATAAATGCTAAAAAATTGGAGCGACTTACGAGGTTCGAACTCGTGACCTCAACCTTGGCAAGGTTGCGCTCTACCAGCTGAGCTAAAGTCGCATTTCAATTCTTCACTTACTTGGCTGGCTTGCTAAGTAAGTGAAGCGCATTATAGAGTGATTAATTTACCCTGCAAGTGTTTTTTTATAAAAAATCACTAACTGGCTATTTCTTTGCCAAATTGCTTACGCTGTCACCATTTGCTCGTTTTTTATAAAGTGTTCGCGATAATATCTAAGCTCTTCAATTGATTCTAAGATGTCGTCTAGCGCTAAATGCGCACCTTTCTTCTTAAAACCTTTTGCCAGTTCTGGCTGCCAGCGCTTAGCTAACTCTTTTAAAGTACTGACATCGATGCTGCGATAGTGGAAGTAATCTTCTAGTTCACGCATGTGACGAACGAGGAATCGGCGATCCTGACCAATAGTGTTACCACAAAGTGGTGACACGCCAGCGTCGACCCAAGGTTTTAAAAAGGCGATGGTTTGGTCAATGGCATCTTGTTCAGTAATAGTACTTTCTTGTACGCGCTTAACTAGGCCTGATGCATTGTGGTGGGTTGTGTTCCACTCATCCATCGCGTCTAAACGTGCCTGTGGCTGTGAGATCGCCAAAACAGGGCCTTGCGCTAATACATTGAGATCTTTATCTGTCACTATGGTAGCGATTTCAATAATTACATCGGTATCAGGTTCTAACCCCGTCATTTCTAAGTCGATCCAAATGAGGTTTTGTGCACGCTCTTCTGCGCTTTGATCTTGAGGTGTAATAGCTGTTTCAGACATGATTTTGATAACCTGATTTAAAATTGTTAGCAGTATATCAATAAATAATGCGTTGACGCCTCTTTTAATCAACAGATTTTATGCAAAATTATTGGTATGATGCGCCATTGATTTTAGGTTTCGAAACAGAAGAGTTCATTTGGCTAAAAAGAAAAAGCTAACCAAAGGCCAACAGCGCCGCGTTAGTTCTAATCGCAAAAAACGCCTGTCGGGCAATAAAGAACAAGCACAGGTGCAATGGCAAGCCGATCAGCTTGGCGCTCAAGAAGATGGCTTAATTATCAGTCGCTATGGTCAGCACGCCGATGTTGAAGATAGTAATGGTGAGATTTTCCGTTGCAACATTCGCCGTACAGCTGGTTCATTAGTCACTGGTGATAAAGTCGTTTGGCGCCGTGGTAATGAAGTGTTATCTGGCATTAGCGGTGTTATTGAAGCGGTACACGAACGCGTTAGTGAGTTAACTCGTCCTGATTTTTACGATGGCGTTAAAGTTGTTGCCGCCAACATCAATCAAATCTTTATTGTCTCCTCGGTTGTTCCTGCTTTTTCTACGCAAATTGTCGACCGTTATTTGGTGGCGTCGGAAGATGTCGAAATCAAGCCGATTATTGTGCTTAATAAAATCGATTTATTAGACGATGAAGGCCGTGAATTACTCGATGAAATGCTAGAGCCTTATCGCGATATCGATTATCAAGTCATTATGCTGTCGAGTAAAAGCGGCGAAGGGGTTGATGAACTTAATACCTTGCTAAAAGACAATGTTAATATCTTCGTCGGTCAATCTGGAGTTGGTAAGTCTTCATTGATTAATGCCTTGATGCCTGAAGCTGAACTCATTACTGGTGATATTTCTGATACCTCTGGCCTTGGCATGCACACCACAACGACGGCGAAATTACTGCATTTTAAAGATGGCGGTGATTTAATTGATAGCCCTGGGGTGCGTGAATTCGGCCTATGGCATCTCGATCCTGAGCGTATCGCGTGGTGTTTTGTTGAGTTTCGCGAGTTTTTAGGCGGCTGTAAGTTTAGAGACTGTAAGCACCTTGACGATCCCGGTTGTATTCTTGCCCAAGCCGTGGAAGATGAAAAGATTGATAGTGAGCGATTTGACAATTATCATCGAATCCTCGAATCGTTAGATAATAATAAACCCAACCGCCATCCGGGCGGCGCTAATTAAGGAATTATTTTGAGCGTTTTAGATAGATTTAAAATTTTCGGACAATATGTCCTGCCTAAGCATGCTATTTCTCGCATTATGGGACGCTTTGCTGCGTCAGAAAGTGGCAGTGCAACCACAACGTTTATCAAGTGGTTTATCAAACAGTACAAAATAGATATGAGCGAAGCGCTGCATGAAGATCCTGAGCACTACAAAACGTTCAACGACTTCTTTACGCGCGAGCTAAAAGAGGGCTTACGTCCAATTTGTGATACCGACGTTGTATTACCTGTTGATGGTTGTGTTTCACAGCAAGGGCCAATGACAGCTGGCCGTATCATCCAAGCGAAAGGCCATGACTATTCTGCGTTTACTTTACTTGGTGGTGATAAAAATCGTGCTAAGCCTTTTGCCAATGGCCATTTCTCAACGATTTATCTTGCGCCAAAAGATTATCATCGCATTCACATGCCAATGGACGCTACCCTGCGCGAAATGGTCTATGTGCCGGGTGATCTATTCTCAGTAAATCCATTAACTGCCCAAAACGTACCGGGTTTATTCGCCCGTAATGAGCGCGTTGCAGCAATTTTTGACACTGAACACGGCCCAATGGCGATGGTGTTAGTTGGCGCGACTATTGTGGCGAGTATTGAAACGACATGGCACGGCACAGTAACGCCACCTTGTGGTCAACTTGATAGCTGGGAATATCCAGCGGATGGCGACAATGCAATCACCTTTAAGAAAGGTGATGAAATGGGGCGCTTTAAGCTAGGCTCTACCGTTGTGATGTTATTTGGCGACGATATGCTGAGTCATTTCGAAGAAGGACTAGAAGCTGGTACTGTCACTCGACTTGGTCAGCCAATGGCTCATTTAAACAAATAACCTGTTCTGAATCTCATGTCAGAGCAGACTAAGAGTCTTTTTCAACTTCACTTTGCCGTACTTCTATTTGGTGGTACGGCATTGTTTTCACATCTCTTGCCGTGGTCATCGGTTGATATAACATTATTTCGCACAGCCATTGCTGCCATTAGCCTAGCGTTGATGATTAAGTGGCAGGGGGACAATCTTAGCTTAAATTCAGCAACTGATTATAAAGTTGCAGCCTTACTTGGTGTGACGGTTTGCCTGCACTGGGTCACCTATTTTTACGGTTTGCAGCTCGCCGGTGTCGCAATTGGCATGTTGGCTTTCTTTTGTTATCCCGTTGTAACCGTGTTTTTAGAACCATTATTTTCAGGTGCTAAACCGCAGCAACGTGATGTCATTTGTGCCATTGTTGTATTTGTCGGCGTTTATTTATTAGTGCCTGAATTAACATTGCAAAATAATACGACACTTGGCGTGGTTTTTGGTGTGATTTCAGGTGTACTGTTTGCTATTCGCAATGTTCTTCATAAGCGCTATTTTAGCCAATATAAAGGCACGCAGGCGATGTTTTATCAAACGGCTGTCACCTCTGTGTTATTGCTCCCTTTTATGGATTACAACCCGCTGAATATGTCAGGCTTATGGGCTAATGGTCAGTTGGGTGAATTAGGGCTGTTATTGATATTAAGTGTTATTTTTACTGCTGCACCACATTCATTTCTCGCTAATTGCTTACGTCACCTATCTGCAAAAACCGCTGGCTTAATTTCTTGCATGCAACCGGTATATGGAGTTATTTTAGCTGCGTTGGTTTTAGGACAATGGCCTAGTACCACGGTTTATGTCGGCGGGTTATTAATTGTAATAGCCGCTGTATTAGAAACAGTACTGGTAACAAGGAATCGTCATGGATGATTTGAAAGATTTACTTATTGAACAAGAGCGGGCGTTAGTGGCACCGAATTCGAGACATGATGCAATGACCTTAAAGCAGTTAATAGACGTCGATTTTATTGAAGTTGGTGCTAGTGGACGTCGATTTGGTTTTGATGACGTTATCAACCGATTGCCAAACGAAGATCCGATGCGCTGTCAGCAGTTCGATTTTGAATGCCGATTAATGGCGCCAATTATTGCTCAGCTTTGCTATAGAGCAATTATTTATAGTGACAATGGCGAGTTGCATTCTCGCCGCACATCCATTTGGCGATTAGATCAAGAAGCTCAGCAGTGGAAGATGATCTATCATCAGGGTACAAATCAATAAATTGCCGAATAATCTGTTTGCGAATTTTTGTCAAATTCGTTAGTTTTGTAGTCCTTAAAACTTAGATTTAATTGTTAAACCATACGTAGTAACCAGCAATTGGTTTTGTGTTTTTCATATGTAATTTCAAACTTAAGGGATTATTCAATGAAACACCTATTTCTATTCATTTTTCTATGTACTCTCGTCGCCTGTGGTGATATCAGAGACGAAACATTACCCAAAAAAGATGACACAAGAGCTCAACAAAAAGAATTCAGGGATCGTGTCAATGCCGAATTAACCAATGAAGAATACAGTCTGCTTTCCGCATATATGAGACGTGAAAAGGACTATGTTGTTGGCACAACGGTAATACAAGCAATTGAGCTACAGAGAGAATATCTCGCAGAGCAAAAGCGTCTTAAAGAGGAAGCTCATCAAAAAGCACTCGCCATTTTCCGTGAGAAATCACAGCCAGTTATAGCCCAGTTAGAGCAATATAAGGCTGAGTTTTCCGA
The DNA here is from genome assembly GCF_022347785.1 of Psychrobium sp. MM17-31. Taxonomy (NCBI): domain Bacteria; kingdom Pseudomonadati; phylum Pseudomonadota; class Gammaproteobacteria; order Alteromonadales; family Shewanellaceae; genus Psychrobium; species Psychrobium sp. MM17-31. The sequence continues at coordinate 835,089 of NZ_JAKRGA010000001.1, read as the reverse complement.
TATTAACAGCGAGCAAGCTCTTGCAAAGTATTGGAAAGATAATATCGATATATCTCACCAATTCGTGCGCAACGAGGACAAAGGAAATGGACAGTTTCAGCAGTTTTATAAAGTTACTATTGTTAACAAGACAATATTTAACACCATAAATGGCTATTTTGAACTAAAGAGAAAAGATTCAAGCAGCTCATACATGGAGCATGCCTTTAGTATGGCTAACATGAAGAGAATCTCGGAGCATACTTTTGAGGATGTTCGTTCCATGGTTAATATCTACATGCGCTCGTCGAAAAAGATTGAACCACCAAAGCCGAGTGAAATTGTTCTCAATAGAATAACGATACAACCTGTATTTACTGGTGTTTTTGTTTCATATGACGAGTTAGTTCGATTCAAAAAGCGCATTCAAAGTCGTATTGAAGCCTTAAATAAGGCAGAAAGTGAGTTTATTGCCCATAAAATTGACGCGAATCGATTGGAGTATAAATTTGCTCAATATGGTGTAACAACTTGGTATGGCGGTACTAAAAAAGCTCAGAGAGATTGGGAAGTTAAACGCTATATGGAGAAAGGAAGGGAAAAGAAGAAAACACGACCGGAAGTTTTACCCGATTATCCATTGTAATAGGCATTTTCTGGCTGGCGATTTGAATGTCGCCGGCTATCAATTCTCTTTGTTGTCCATAAAACGCCCGCCTAAATTCAAGTCGAACTATTGCAAGCCGATAAAGAAATGTGTGAGTAGCACATAGAGCTGTTTATTCCAGCTGGTTTAGTTGTTATGTTGGAACTAATGAATTCTTGCTGAACTTTTTATTTGATAAAATCGTATAATGAGCGACGTTTAGAGTGCGATGTAAATGGAGTTATGCTGCTTAGTAAGAGTTACAAATATAATGTTGGAGCAATAAATGCAGAAATTTAAGAATATGCTATCCGTTTTGATAGCGATACTATTTGTCGAATCTATAGCGCTGTCTTTCGTATATGACACCTACTTAGCACTTTTTGTCATCGGTTTACCAACGGTTGTGGTGTCACTGTTTATTCTGAATCGACAACCGGAATCAGTGTTAGCACGTCACACTGTTGCGTTGGCGACCATGATATTTGCGTGTTTACATATACATCAAATGAATGGTTTGATTGAAATGCATTTCGAATTGTTTATTTTACTAGCATTTTTAATTGTGTTGCACGACTGGCGCGTCTATATCACGACATTGGTATTAGTCGGTGCGCATCACATGTCTTTCTATTTCATGCAGAGTAATGATGTTGGGGTATATGTCTTTAGTCAAGATCGGTTGATGTTTAGTAATGTACTAGTTCACGCTGTATATTTTGCTGTTGAATGTGTGGTTGCTGGTTATATTGCCAAAACACTGTATGACGAACAACTAGTTGGCAGTGAGTTATCTGTCGCTACGCAGCGTATTACAGGTCAGCAAAGTGAGATTGACTTAAGCGTCCGAGTAAATGCACAGGATAATGCCTTACTCAATAATTTTAATGGCTTGCTCTCGACGCTAGATCAAGTGATAAGCGACCTTAAGCAGCAAACCGTTGCCTTTTCTAATGATGCTCAAAACTTGGTGTCAGCCCGCAATGAGCTGAAAAACTCTTCCGATATCAAACAAGATCAAACAAACTCTATTGCAGCTTCTGCTGAAGAAATGGCTGTTACTGTGACTTCGATAGCGCAAGACACCAGTGTATTAAGTCAGTCGGTGGAAACCGCAAATGATAAGACGACTGCGGCCACTCAGCAGATATTGAGCGTACATCAAAAAAATAATCAGTTGGCGGAGCAATTACGTCAAACTGGTGACGATATCGCCCAGCTGACGGAATCTAGTGCCAGTATTTCGAATGTGTTAACTGAAATTACCGGAATTGCAGAGCAAACTAATCTCCTAGCGTTAAACGCGGCCATCGAGGCGGCGCGAGCTGGTGAACAAGGTCGTGGCTTCGCGGTAGTAGCCGATGAAGTTCGTGCGCTGGCTAATCGCACCAAAGAAAGCACCAACAAGGTCGATGAAACCCTTGCTCGTCTAGAGAATTATTCGCAACGCTCAACCCAGTCGATGGCAAGCTCTATTGAAGTGGTAGAAGAGATATTATCTATTGCAGAGCAAGCGAAAGACTTCGTTGAAGAAGCATCACAATTAGTATCTGAATCTAGTGGTCTTGCAATTAATGTTGCCAGCGCTGTTGAAGAGCAATCGGCAACCACTAAAGAAATTGCCACTAGCTCAGAAGGATTGCGCCATTGTGTCAACGAGGATATTGATAAGGTTAATGTTGTGTCCGGCGCAGCTGAAAGTATTGATAGTGCAGTTGAGAAAATGCGAGTGAGTATTGCCAACTTCAAGTAATAAAACGCCAAGTTATTTTTATTGGATTGTCGGTATTTGGTTGGTTTGGGTAGTGACTGGCTTTATTTATTTAGTCAGTCAGCGCTTGGTTGAATTCGACCCAAACCAGCAATTACTGACAGCGACACCTCAAGAAATTGTTGCCCAATTTGCCAATCAAACGGGCAGTGGGCAACGTATCTATCATCTGATTGACCAAGAGTGCCACTGCACTAGCTTACTGACCGAACATCGTCAGCAAATCAACAAGATTGCAAAAAAGGATGGCTTTGAGATCATTGATGTCGATATTAATCGCAATGAAATCGCAGCTCTTGTTCCGGCAACGCCAGCCATTGTGATTGTCGATAAAAACGATGAGCTTCTCTATGTTGGTCCTTATGCGACTGGCCTTGACTGCTCAGCCGACAATAGCCTGATCGATGTTGTCCTCGATAATTACCGCCAGGGCTTTTCGGCGCCAACCATTATCAATGACGCCAAAGGCTGTTATTGCGCTCGCTAAAACAGCTTGAGCTTGTTAGAACAGCCCAAAGAAATCATCGAATACGGATTTACGCGCTTTCTTGTCGTTTTTCGGTTTTTCTACAGCTTGATTATCACAGCCGCCAGTAGTTAAAGTCGCTTCCATCACTGGTACTGCAATAATATTAGCGCAAGATTTGTTACTTACCGCACCGGTGACGGCATTGAAATATCCTGTGGCAATGCTGGCTGGGTTACCCAGTGGCAGTGAAACCCCTCCGCGCTTTTTGACAAAGTCGCTATACACGGTGAGTGCACCTGTACTGCCTGTTAGGCCAATAGGCTTGTTGTCATCACGCCCCAGCCAAACTACCGTAGCCTCGTTATTATCAAAGCCCGCGTACCAGCTATCACGTAAATCATCGGTAGTACCAGTTTTTCCCGCCAGTGACAGGCCTTTGTTTTTCCAACGCAGCGACTTGGCTGTGCCTTTAGTGGTGACCTTATTCATGGCGTAACGCGTTAAAAAACTGACCTGTGGTGTAATGGCTTGAACAGGAAGGTTTTCATACGCATAGAAAGTTTCTTCCTCTTGCGTGGTAATAGCGAGCACCGCATGCAGCTTTTTCTGCTCGCCGTTGTTGGCCAGCGTTTGATACAGCTGAGTCACTTGCCAAGGGCTGGTTTCAATAGCACCAAGCAACATTGATGGACGCAGTTTATATTCTTTGTCCCAGCCTGCACGCTCAAGGGTATGTGAGACTGTGTCTAAACCTAAATCCATACCAAGGTTTACCATCGGTATGTTATAGGAGTGGGTGAGGCTGTCGAGGATATTGGCGTGACCACGAAACTTCTTGTCGTAGTTAAGCGGTTTCCATACTTCGCCTTCGTTGTTAGTGAGGCTAATGGCTTTATCTTCAAGTTGCGTGGCAAGGTTGTATTGCCCGATGTTTTCTAATGCACTAGCGACAATAAATGGCTTAATCAACGAGCCTATCGGACGCTGAGCATTAAGGGCGCGATTAAATCCTGCATAGTTAGCATTTTTACCTTCGACGACAGCTTTGATTTGACCGCTTCGATAGTTGGTAACGACGATTGCGCCCTCTAACTTATTTGTTTTGCTAGATTTTTCTAATGTTTTGACCCGTTCACTCAGGCTCTGCTGCGCAAAACGCTGGGCGCTACTATCAAGGGTGGTATAGATAGAAATCCCTGAGGTACTGGAGAAATCTTGGGTAAATCGTGTCGCTAATTCTCTTTTCACAAGCGACATAAAACCGTGAAATTGACCGTGTTTAGCAACGCTACTCTTTAGCCCTAGCGGCGCTTTGGCAGCTCGCTTGTAGTCATTGTCGCTAATGAAGTTATTATTGACCATTTGGCGCAATATAAAATCACGGCGCTCCAATGCGCGCTCTGGGTAGCGAGTCGGGCTGTAATAACTTGGGCCTTTAATGATAGCGACGAGTAATGCAATTTGCTCTGGCGTTAGCTCATCGATAGGACGAGCAAAGTAAAACTCACTTGCCAGTCCAAAACCGTTGACACTCAATGGGCCATTTTGCCCTAAGAAAACTTCATTGAGATAAATTTCTAACAGCTCATCTTTAGAGTATTTCAGTTCAATAAGCAGTGAGTAAAGGGCTTCATTGGCTTTGCGCAGTAAGGAGCGTTCACGAGTTAAAAAGACGTTTTTAACCAGTTGCTGGGTGAGAGTGGAACCACCTTGAACTGTGCGACCTGCTTTGATATTCGCCACTAGTGCACGCAAGATTGATAGCGGTGCAATGCCTTGATGCTGATAAAAGTTACGATCTTCAATATGCAGTAAGGTTGCAACTAGCAGCTCTGGAATTTGCTCACGCGGCACAAAAATACGGTCTTCTTTACTGGAATTGCTGATGCGTTTTAGCAATTTAGGCTCAATGTTAAATTGCGCCAAGGATTTACGAGTCGCAAGGTCGGTCATCGATTGCAAGTAGTTGCCTTTGAACTTCATCATCACCCGCTGCTGCGGATAGGTCGCGTCGATGTAAGAAAAGGCGCGGCGATTGATGTCGATCTTAGTTTTGGAAATCGAATATTCACCCGGTGATGTTGGATTGCTCACTCGGCGATAATTTAGCTGCTCTAATTCATTAATCACCTGATTGCGAGCTATGCGCTGACGCGGCGTTAGCGTTAAAGACTGGGCATAAACTTTAGCGGGAATTTGCCAATGATCTGATGAGAATTTACGGTCGATTTTACTGTCGAGATAAATGGCATAAGCCCCTAGTACCACAATGCCAACAAAGGTGAGTTTGGCAAAAAAGTGCATGGTTTTTCTGAGCCAAGTACGAGGCGGTTTACTATTCGATGTATTCTTTTTTGACTTGGATTTTGCAGCCACTAATCAATTCTCAAAAATCTATTTAATCAACTGGCTTAAGTGTACTGCGAGGGGCTTAAATAGCAATAATTATCCCGTTATTTCTGACGCTTATAGTGCGCGAGCCACTAGACCGGGCAGGGTAACAAGTCCACGATCTTTACTGGAAATTTCGCCATTGCCATTAACGAAGTAATAGCTTGGGTAGGCATCCACTCGCCATTGTTGTTTTATGTGGTGATCGCCAAGTAATATTTGGTGTTCAAATTCATGCTCTTGTTTAAATGTTTCAACTTGCTCTCTGGTTTCCCAATCCAAGGCCACCATTATGATTTTTACATTGGGTTTTACTTGTTGAAATGAACTTAACGACGGTTGGCTTAGCGCACAGACGGTGCACCAAGGCGCAAAAAAGTAAACCAAGGTAGGCTCATTTTCGCTAAACGCTAAATCATTAGATTTGTCAGTTAAGTGCAATGGTGACAAATGTTGGTTGACGATTAACTTGGGGGCGGGAGTTTTAGTCGCCAACATGTTGCGAGACAGAAATAATGATACTGCGATAAAGCAAACAACAATAACAAGTAGCTGGGCAAAACTCTTAAGCCAGCGCTGCGTAGAAGAGGTTGTTGGTTGCTTATTAGTGGTCATAAAATTGCAGTTAAATAGTCAAAGTAAGCAGGCATGCTATGGAGTTGATGATGGAAAATCAAGCGTTTTTGGCCGTCACGAGTTTTCCTTCAATTTCAATTAAAAATTGTACAAAAAACGAAATTTGTGTGATCTTCGACATATTTAGTTGAGAACGATTTACATCTTAAAATTAAAAAGTATACTGCACAGTGTAGTTTTGGGGTTGGAGTAATTTTATCCCAAACTGTTCCCATTTTTTATCAATCTCCAGTGGATTTATTATGACGACTAATCGCTTATTCAGTAGGTTCAAATCAACATCTTTCGCCAAAGGCGCGTTAGTGATGAGTGTTATCGCTGCGATGGCTGGCTGTGAGCAGAAAAATGATCAAGCACCAGCAGGTGGAATGCCGCCTGCTGCTGTGGCTATCATGGAAATGCAAACACGTTCAGTGCCATTTAGCATTGAATTGCCAGCAACTTTATCTGGTGCCAAAGAGGTAGAAGTTCGCGCTCAGGTTTCAGGTATCCTGCAAACCCGTAACTTCAGTGAAGGTGACAAGGTAACGGCGGGACAATCGTTATTTAGCCTTGATGCAAAAACTTATGCGGTAGAAGTAGATCAAAGTAAAGCGGCACTTAACGCGGCCAATACTCGTTTAGAGCAAGCACAACGTGAAGTGAAACGCTTAAAACCCCTGCGTGCTAAAAACTCGGTATCACAACGCGAGTTAGACAATGCTATTTCAACCTTGGATATCAGCATTGCCGATGTTAAATCAGCAGAAGCTCGTTTAGACCAAGCGCAGCTGCGTCTTGATTATTCAAAGGTGACTTCACCAGTAAATGGCATCGCGGGTCGTGAATTAGTTTCTGAAGGGACTTATGTTTCAGGTCCTGAGGTACTACTAACACAGCTAACGCAAATCGATCCAATTCGTGTGCGCTTTGGTTTGTCTGAGCGTGAGCAGTTAGAAATGCGTAATGATGCCGCATCAGGTGCACTGACGCTGCCAGAAGGTGGCCACTGGAAAACTAAAATCAAATTGTTTGATGGCTCATTCCATCCACAAGAAGGCGAAGTTAACTTCAGCGATATTCGTATCAATAGCTTAACGGGTACTAGTGAGTTGCAAGCGATTGTACCAAACTCTGATTTTTCACTGCGTCCAGGTCAGTTTGTTCGCGTCGTACTTGAAGGTGCTATTCGCGAAAATGCCTATGTTGTGCCACAACGCGCGGTATTAGATAACGGCCTTGGCAAGTTTGTTTATGTGATGGCTAAAAATGAGCAAGGTATGGACGTTGCACTACCTGCACCAGTGGTTGTTGGTGAATGGGTACAAGAGCAACAAGGCGACACTATCACCAATGGTTGGATTATTCGTAGCGGTTTAAAAACTGGCGATAAGGTGATTGTTGATGGCATGGCGCGTATCTTCTTCCCTGGCATGCCTGTGCGTTTAGTTGATGCTGCGCAAGCTGCGCAATAGAGAGGAAGTTATATGTTTTCTCGTTATTTTATCGATAGACCCATATTCGCCTTTGTAATATCTATATTTATTATCTTGGCGGGTTTGGCGGCGATGCGCAGTTTGTCCATCGCACAATATCCAGAGATGTCGCCACCTGTAGTACAGGTAACTGCGGTATATCCGGGCGCGTCGGCAGAAGTGCTGGAGCAAACGGTGGCTACGCCACTTGAGAACGCCATTACTGGTGTTGAAGGCATGATGTATATGTCATCAACCTCAACCAGTGCGGGTGCGACTACTATCACGGTAACCTTTGAAATTGGTACCGACCCTGATCAAGCCTCGGTAAACGTCAATAATCGTGTTAAACAAGTTGAAGCGCGCTTGCCAGAAGAAACTCGCCGTCAAGGTGTGGTAGTGGCTAAAGGCTCGTCGAACTTCTTACACGTTCATGCATTCTATTCCCCTGATGATACTCGTGATGCACTCTGGACCTCTAATTACGTTACCTTAAACGTGTTAGATAAAATCAAGCGTATTCCTGGGACAACCAGCGTACAAATCTTCGGTGCTAAAGACTACGCGATGCGTATTTGGCTTCGCCCAGATGTGATGAGTCAGTTAGGTGTCACCGTTGATGAAATCAGCAACGCCGTGCGCGAGCAAAACTCGCAGTATGCTGCTGGTCGCATCGGTGCTACACCAACCTCAACCACGCCACAATCGCTGGTTTACAGTGTTAAAGTGCAAGGTCGTTTATCGTCGGCCGAAGAGTTTGAAAACATCATTATTCGTTCGAATAGCGATGGTAGCTCACTGCGCCTTAAAGATATTGCGCGTGTAGAGTTGGGTTCAAAAGACTATGATTTTGACGGTCGTATCAACGGTAAAGAAGCTGTTCTACTTGGTATCTTCTTACAACCTGGAGCTAATGCGCTTGATGTTGCCGATGAAGTTAATGCCACTATCGCAGAATTAGAAACACGTTTCCCACAAGGTTTAAAGCACTCGTTGCCGTATGACACGACGCGCTTTGTTAAAGTATCGATTCGCGAAGTTGTTAAAACCCTTGCTGAAGCGATGATCTTGGTATTTATCGTAGTATTCGTATTCCTTCAGAACTGGCGCGCTACCTTGATCCCAATCTTGGCAGTACCAGTATCTTTATTAGGTACCTTCGCTGGTCTGTACATGCTGGATTACTCCATCAACAGCTTGACCCTGTTTGGTATGGTGCTCTCGATAGGTATTGTGGTAGATGATGCCATCGTAGTGCTGGAAAACGTTGAACGTATTATGCACGAAGAGGGTAAAAACGTGCGTGATGCAGCCATTAAGGCGATGAAAGAAGTAAGTGGTCCTGTTGTCGCTATCGTATTAGTACTGTGTTCGGTATTCGTTCCTATCGCCTTCTTGGGCGGCTTAACTGGTGAGCTATTTAGACAGTTCGCGATTACTATTTCTATCGCAGTAAGTTTATCTGGCGTGGTTGCTTTAACCATGACACCGGCGTTATGTGTGATGGTACTGAAACACGAAGACAAGAAAGCTAACGTATTTTTCGATGCCTTTAATCGCTTGTTCCAACGCATTACCGGATATTACGTCAATGGCGTAAGCTTCTTCCTACGTCGCGGTTTAGTGGCGTTGGTATTAGTTGGTGGCATGATTGCGATTACCGCCAATATGTGGATGAAAACACCGGGTTCATTGGTGCCTGAAGAAGATCAAGGCTTCTACATTTCAGCAGTATTCCTCCCTGATGGCGCGTCACTAGAGCGTACTCAAAAGGTTGTTGATGAAGTAGTCGCGGCTATTCAGTCTAATCCTGCCAACGAAAACGTAGTGTCATTCACGGGCTTTGATTTCCTAGGTGGCGGTTACAAAAATAACGCGGCAACGCTGTTTGTTACCCAAAGTCACTGGGATGACCGTGAAGTTAGCGTACAACAGCTAGTTGGCGAGTTATTTATGAAAACCGCCAATATCAAAGAAGCCTTGGTGTTAGCCTTTAACCCGCCTGCAATTCCAGGTTTGGGTAATACTGGTGGTTTTGAATTTTACATTCAAAATCGCGGTGAAGGTGGTGTTGAAAAGCTTAAGCAAAGCATGCAAGCCGTGATGGGCGCTGCGCAGCAAAGTCCAATTTTAGCTGGTGTACAAACACTATGGCGTTCAGACACGCCGCAGCTGAAAGTAGAACTTGATCGCGAACAAGCGCGTGCGATGGGGGTTCCTATTAACCAAGCGTTTAACGCGTTGGCGGGAACCTTAGGTACATACTATCTCAATGACTTCAACAAGTTTGGTCGTACATGGCAGGTACTTATGTCGGCTGAGCCAGAGTTTCGCATGCAGCCTAAAGATATCGCCCGTGTTTATGTGAAAAGTAACAGCGGCGAAATGGTGCCAATCTCGGCCTTTGCCAACATCGAGTACAGCAGTGGTCCTGATAGTCTAGATCGCTATAACAACCTGTCGGCGGTTAAACTGCTGGGTAATGCGGCACCGGGCTACAGCTCTGGTCAAGCCATTGCCGAAATCGAGCGTATCGCGGCGCAAGTATTGCCATCAGATATGAGTTTCGAGTGGACGGGTACTGCTTATCAAGAAAAACGTAGCTCAGGCTCTACTGGTCTTGCCCTTGGTATGGCGGTAATCATGGTGTTCTTGATCCTTGCTGCACTTTACGAGCGCTGGTCATTACCATTGTCGGTATTATTGGCATTGCCATTTGGTATCTTCGGTGCGCTAGTGTCGGTATGGATCGCAGGTTTAACAAACGATGTTTACTTCCAAATCGGTCTAGTGACCTTGTTAGGTCTGGCGAGTAAGAACGCTATCTTAATCGTGGAATACGCCTTGATGAAGAAGCAAGAAGGCTGGAGTACTGGCGCTTCGGCATTAGAAGCTGCCCGTCTGCGCTTTAGACCAATTGTTATGACATCTTTAGCCTTTATCTTGGGGGTTGTACCGCTAGCATTAAGTACTGGTGCAGGCGCTGGCGCCCGCCACAGTGTAGGTACTGGTGTTATGGGAGGCATGATTGCCGCGACATTCCTTGCTGTCTTCTTCGTGCCACTGTTCTACTACTGGCTAACAGATCGCAAGATGTCAGACAAACGCTCTAAAGCCGAAGTGACGGCTGAGATCAAAGAGCATCACGAACGTGAATTAGCCGAAGAAAAAGCAGCGAACAGCTAGCTTTATTCTTAGATAACAAAAGCCCCGATAGTAATTACTATCGGGGCTTTTTTAGTTTGAGGCTTAGCTTAATACACCGACCAATCGATATGAGAAGACAGAAGTTTTAAGGCTTCTATGCCAACGTAAGAATTACCAGTTTTATTTAGGGCGGGCGACCATACGCAGATGGATAACACGCCGGGTACGATGGCGATTATGCCGCCGCCAACGCCGCTCTTGCCGGGAAAGCCTACTTCAAAAGCGAATTTACCTGCTTCATCGTACAAGCCGCTGGTGGCCATTAGCGCGTTAATTTGTCTTGCTTGTTGCTCTGGGAGAATACGTTTGTTGCTAAATACACATTGGCCTTTGTTGGCGAGATAGCTAAAGGATTTGGCTAAATCGACACAAGACATCTTGATGGCACAAGTCGAGAAGTAGTTCATCAGTACATCTTCGACTTCGTTGTTAAAGTTGCCAAAAGACTTCATTAAATAAGCAGCAGCCGCATTGCGAGCGCGGTGATCATACTCCGATTGCGCGACCTTGCTGTCGATCTGAATTTCAGGATTGGCGGCCAATGTTCTGACAAAGTTTTTAATCGCAAGGCTCGGTGTGGCGTAGCTCGATTCAATCATATCTGCGACGACCAAGGCTCCCGCATTAATAAAAGGATTACGCGGCAGTCCTTGCTCTTGCTCAAGCTGAATTAGCGAATTAAATGGTAGCCCCGACGGCTCCATTCCCACCCGTTGCCATACTTTATTACCTAAGTTTTGCATAGCAAGCGTTAGGCTATAGACCTTTGAAATACTTTGAATTGAAAACGGCGTTTGCGCGTCACCAACACTGTGAACATTGCCTTGAATATCGCAAATAGTGATACCAAATTGATTGGCATCGACTTCGGCAAGCGCTGGAATATATTGCGCAACTTCACCACGGCCGAGTTGAAGCGCTGCTTGTTGGTAAATACTTTCAAGTAATTCGTTAATGGACATCTAGGTAATTCACTTGATAACTGCTTAGGGCGGCGGATTATCAGTGATTAATTGGGGATTTTCAATACAAAAAAGCCGAGTCGTGGAGACTCGGCTGAGCGAACTGCCATGGTTAATACAAAGTGTATTAAACCGTGCTCTAAGACGTTAACAACAAGCGCAATTACGCTTGTGTTTGTGCATTTGGCCAATACCTGGATTAAAGCTATTGGTGGGATCTAGGCTGCGGTAGAAATTTTGTAAACCATCTTCCGCTTTATAAAGGTGACCGACGTTATGCTCCGCCGGGTATTTAGCGCCGCGAGAATCTAGCAGTGCCAGCATGGCCTTTTTAACTGCTTTGGCATTTGCGCCTTTTTTAAGGACGTAATCTTGATGGAATACATAGCAGAAGAAGTGACCGTAATAGAGGCTCTTTTCGATTTGGCTACTGATTTCTTTCGGTAATTGTTCTATCCAGTTGATATCGTTACGGCGCAGTGCAATATCTAGCGCTAAGATATCGCCAAGCTTATCGGCGTGTAGCGTTTGATAGCGAATAGCGGCTCCGGCAGCGGCAAAGCGTTGGAGATAAGCTTTACTTGCTTCGCTTTGATCGCAAACAAAGTAATCACCTTCATGATCGTTAAAGAAGTCTTGCAGAAATGCTTTTGCTTCGTCGATACCCTCATCGCTCATTTTTAAAATAAGGTGATGCTCATACTGGTCGCGATATTCCATCATGCGATCTGGCAGGTGGGCTGGAAATAGCTTGCTGGCAAATTGCATCACGCGATCGGTTAAATATTTTGGCACTATTGGCCACTTGTTTAATGTGGCGTCGATGCGACCTTTAAGCGCAAACAGCTTTGGTAGGCGATCTGTGCCTAAACGCTCGATGCTGATAAAAGTGTCTTTGCCATATTTTTCCGCAATGTCGAAACAATCGCGATGCAGATATTCACCAACTTCTGGTAAATTTTTAAAGCTCGATAGCATTTGGCGGCGCAGTTGAGTCAGTGTTTGCTCACTGTTAGTGCCTATGTAAAAAGTCTGCTCTTGTTTGGCGACTTCAAAGGTGTCTAAACGCACCGCAAAAACCGCGATTTTACCGGCACAACCACTGGCTTCATACAAGCGAGAGGTATCAGCGTTAAAGCGCGATGGGGTGTCGGCATCAACGTCGCGTAGTTTGTCTTGATAATCTGATGCGCTGGCTTTTTCTTTTGTCACCAGCGAGTCGAGTTTAAAGTTCTCGCTTTCGAGATTAGCGAGGATTTCTTCGGGAGAATCACCCAGCTCAATACCTAGGTGATTGACAAGCTTTAGCTCACCTTGGGCATTGACCCAAGCGTATAGCGAAAGCTCAGTATAGGCGGGGCCACGCTTAACTAGCGCGCCACCTGAGTTATTTGCTATGCCGCCAACAATAGACGCGCCTAAACACGATGAGCCAATCACCGAATGCGGCGCGCGATTAAGCGGCCTTAAGGTTTTTTCTAGCGTGTGTAGTGTGGTGCCGGGAAAGCTCACCACTTGCTCGCCATCGCCAAGCACCAATAGCTTGTTCATGGCGAGAGTATTGATGACGACAATCTCGCGATCGTACTCGTCACCGCTTGGCGTCGAGCCCTCGGTTAAGCCCGTGTTAGCTGCTTGCATAATCATGATGCAATCGTTGCTGACACAAACTTCGAGGACGCGCCAAAACTCCACTAAGTTATGAGGAAATACTACCGCCAACGCACTGCCACCACCCGAGCGCCACCCTGTGCGATAGTGCTCATTCTTCTTGGCGTTGGTGGTAACGCGATCGTTATCCAACACCTCAACTAATTGACTGATGACTTGTGCGTTGTTCATATCGTCCTCATATTATTACAGCTACGGTAATAACTATGTAATTCTTTATAGCTAAGATTATTAGCTGATTTTCAGCGCGGCCATTCCCGCTATTTATCGCCTTAAATTAGAAATTGACCAATACAAAAATCAGGGATGATTTTTGAGTATTTGCCGCAGGGATGCGGATCAAATACGTTATTGAATAGGCAATTTATCATTTAAGATCAAGCGATAAAATTCGGGTCGCCTTTCTTTTGGTTACTTTTCTTTGGCGACGCAAAGAAAAGTAACTGGTGTGCTATCGCTGTACTCAAAATTTCCGAATAGCTCGATAAGCACACCAAACGATTCACTATTGCTAATTAATTCGACAACGGAATCATCACTTTTTATTAAGCAAGCGGATCGCTAATACCTAATCCATAGATAGCAAACAAGGTAATTGAGCCTGCCACCAACACGTAGTAAATCGTTGGTAAGATAGTTTTTCTTAAAGTTGCACCTTCTTGGCCCAATAGACCAACGGTAGCACTTGCTGCAACCACGTTGTGGATTGCAATCATGTTACCAGCCGCTGCACCTACTGCCTGTGCTGCAATGATGATTGCTGGTGATAAACTTAATGCTGTTGCTGCTTCAAATTGGAATTGGCTAAACATCATGTTCGATACCGTATTAGAACCAGCGATGAAAGCACCTAACGCGCCGATTGCTGGACTAATTAGCGGGAATGCACTACCGAATGCATCAGCAAACATTTGCGCAGCAGCCATTGGCATACTCGGTAAATCAGCAAGGTTAACGCCTGAGTTAATGAATAGACGCACCATTGGAATGGTGAAAATCAGCACGAAACCAGCACTTAAAATGGTTTTGGTCGACTCACTTACTGCGCTGGTAAATACCTTGCCGCGTTGACCTGACTGACCTTGTAATAACAAAGCAACCAATGCACTGATAATAAGCAAACCACCCGGTAAATACAGTGGACTAAAGGCTACGTTGACGCCTACTTCACCCAAGATATCTGTCGCACCAACTTTGATGCCAGCAAGGAATGCTTTGAAGTCGCCAAATACGCGAGAGCATACCAGTAATAGCGCAACGATTAAGTAAGGAATCCAAGCGACAAACGGTGACATCTTGGCGTTGCCAGTCGCAACGTCTGTTTTGATTTCAAGTTTACCTAACCAGTTTGCTGGCCATAGCGATTTGTCTTCGAAATCCCACGCTGCTTTTGGCGTTAAGAAGCCGCGTTTAGCCGCTGTAACCACAATGGCCATGCTCACTAAACCACCGATAAGCGATGGAAATTCTGGGCCTAAGAAAATGCCAGTTAGCGCGTAAGGAATGGTGAAAGCTAGACCAGCGAATAGTGCGAATGGCAAGATTTCTAATCCTTCTTTCCAGCTGCGGTTTGCGCCGAAGAAGCGGGTTAGCATCATTACCATAAACAGCGGCATCACAGTTCCCACGATGGCGTGGATGATGGCAACATCTGCAGTGATTAATTGTAAGTATTGCTCCCAAGTCCAACCTTGACTAGCAAGGCTGGCTTCAATCGCCGTTGTGTCTAAGCCTTTGTTTACACCGATAACTATTGGTGTACCAACTGCGCCGAACGATACTGGTGTTGATTGAATCATCATACCCATAAGTACCGCAGCAACAGCTGGGAAACCAATAGCGACTAGTAAAGGCGCAGCAATAGCGGCTGGCGTACCAAAGCCAGAAGCACCTTCGATAAAGGTACCGAAACACCAAGCTATAACGATGGCTTGGATACGGCGATCTGGTGAAACGTTAGTAAAGCCTTGGCGAATCACTTGAATAGCACCTGTGTGTTTTAAGGTGTTGAGCAAGAAAATTGCGCCAAATACAATCCACAATACCGACGCCGTAATGCCTAAGCCTTGTAATACAGAGGCAATAACGCGGTTTGTTGACATGTCCCACACTAAAATAGCGAGGGCGGCGGTGGCTGCCAAAACAACTGGCATGGCTTTTTTAGCAGGCCAGTGCAGGCCAACTAATAATAAGGCTGCCAGTGCGATAGGCACTAGGGCTAACAAGCCTAGGGTTAATTCGTTCATAATCGGGACTCCTAATTATGTTTATATTTTTATTTATGATCCGATTTGGGGATGTAGTCTTCCTATTTTCACGATATGAAACGACGCTTAGTTTTTATATTTCCTAACTGGTTAAGTCGTCATCTACATTCGCATTACTTTTATTGAGTTTACTCAGCAAAAGTTTTAGCAATTTACAATTAACTCAACTATTGATATATATTGATGAAAGAGATTCTCTTTTTCTTTTTTTGACATAATAAAGGTGTGAGATGCTAAAGGCCGATGATGTGTTTTTGTTCGTTCAAGTGGTGGAAGAAGGATCTTTCTCTAAAGTTGCCAATAAGTTAGACATAACCAATTCCGTTGTTAGTAAACGAATTGGTCGCCTAGAGGAGGCTTTGAACGTGCAATTGCTTTATCGCACCACACGAAAACTTAGCCTCACTGATGCTGGTCGGGCCTTATATGGCAAGGCAAGATTGGCAAAACAGGCCCTACAAGATGCCCAAGATGCGGTGAACGGTTATAGCGATACCATGCGCGGCAAAATCAAAGTGACAGCGCCTGCGGTGTCGTCTCACGTGCTGGTGAGTGATGCCATTGCGGCGTTTTGTCAGCAATATCCCGAAGTTGAGGTTGAATTGGTGGTTAGTAATCGCGTGATGAATATTCTCGATGAGGGTTATGATTTAGCAATTCGTACCGCTTATTTGGAAGATTCATCGCTTATTGCCCGTCGTTTGATTAATTCCGATTGGGTGATTTGCGCCAGTCCTGCCTATCTCAATAAGCACGGTATTGCTAGCCATCCTAGTGAGCTAGAACAACACGATTGCTTGCTTTATAAATATGAAGGGCAGGGGGCTGAAACTTGGCGTTTTGTTGAGGATGACGCTGAATTTAACATGCAGGTGAAGGGGCGCGTTTACTCTAATAATCTAGATTCATTGCGACGCTCAGCGCTTGCTGGCGTAGGCATCGCCTATTTGCCAAGAGTCCTAGTGTGTGGTGATTTAGACAACGGTCGATTAGTTTCTATTTTAAATAACTATGTTGGTAAAAAGCTTGGTGTATATGCGGTCTATCCCCGTTCGCGTCAGCCGGATAAAAAGCTTAATTTGTTGGTGGAGCACTTACGAGAGAGCTTTCAAAATAAGAAAGAGATGTTTTATTAAAGAGGTTAGTTTAGGAAAACAAAGGCGTGTCGAGAGCTACACGCCTTTTTTATCAGCTAAGTTTGATTAGAACTTAAACTTCGCCGACAACTGCAAGTAGTTTGAATCGATAGATTCAATACCTTCATCATCAATGGCGTAGTTACCAAACTCGGCGCCAACATCTAAGTGACTGTTAACACTATTGATTAAGTTAACTGCCCAATGGCTACGTTTGCGCTCTAGCACATCAGTTTCAGCTGCGCCGTAATAAGCGGTGCTGCGCAGCGTATCATTCCAGTAATGGCGATAAGCCACGGTGAACGCTTTGCTGCTTTCAACCACAGTTTTATCGGTGCGAGGATTAGTTACGATATCTGCTGTCATACCCGCTGATACGTAGCGACCTGCATCACCACCTGTGTATTGGAAACGAATGTCATCTTTACCAACCGTTTTGATCTTTGCTGCAACGTTATAAGCAACGCCAGTTTCATCAAGACCACCTTGATCAATTTTACGCACTAACGCGCCAACCGATACCATGCCCCAATCAGCTTTGTGATTGTAACGAGCGATTAAATCAGGCGTGCTTTCATCACTATCGGCTTGTGTACCAGTAAGACCAACGGCACTTGCTGGGCTACCTACATCGCCGTCGCCATTTGTTTCTGGGTTTTCAATAGCGAACTGCCAGTTACCAGTGGTGTAGCGTACTTGAACTTGACGGTTAAATACTTCACCGACGTGAGGACCACCAAAATCTAGTGCTTCAGGTAGTGCGTGTAATGGCATGAAAGTCGACCATGTTTGACCAAGTTTCCAGTTTTTGTAGTCGATAAAGAAGTGACGTAAGCGTGGGTTTGAAGAGTTACTTACCACTTCATTACCGCCGCCGCCAAAAAAGTCCATCTCAACGAAACCAATGATATCGCCGTGTTGAACTTTTACGTTGATGCGTGACTCTTTTACACTCATGCCAGTGTGAGAGGTATCTACTGCTTGACCACCTGGGAAGTTTGCAACCCAGTAATCTTGGTAAGCAATATCACCTGATACGTGGCGAACGTCTAACTTGGCGTAACCGCCAATAGAGACCTTGGTTTGTTGATCGCCGTTTTTGATGTTGAGGATTTCAACCGCTGTTGCATTTAGACTTAGACCCGCTAAACAGGCACCTACAAGGAGGCTTTTCTTTGTGTTACTCATCAGTTTTCCTTTGTTGTTTTAATAATGACTGAGGGAGTAGCCTAAGAACTAATCTAAATGTAATAAATGGATATAAAGGGAAAGACTTTTTCTTTTATTGGGGTAATAGTGTGGCTTTATAAAGTATTTCTTGCAGTTTTGTTATTGTCTTTGAGATGATGATTGGAAGCCATTATATTAAGTATATTAGTATGTTAAGAAACAAATACTTTTCTTTAACACTTGTCGTTATCACCAGCTTTTTGATATGCAGCTGCTCGCAAATAAAAACAGATGTATTTGCTATACAAAATGCAACTCTGCTATCGCCGCTTGAAAGCTTTAGCAACGAGCAAACGATTTCTTTTGGCCCGTTAGGGGCTAAAACCATTCCTATAAGAGTGCATCGATTAGTTGAAAGTCAAAATGGCTGGGTAGTAGGAGTTCGTCGACATTATAGAAATGCTTGGCTTGGGACTCAGCAAAGATATGTAACCAAACTTACATTGTCTTTTTCAGAAAAGCCCTTGTCTGGTAAAGAGTATGATTTAGCTAAAGACAGAGATAAAGTTAGAGTTATTTACTCTTCAATTAATCCGCAATATGTCGAAGGCTGCGCTGCCGAAGCGAGTTTTGGAAGTGTTCACTTTAAATGGCTGTCTAAAACTCAGTTCACCGTAGATGTGAATGGAGCATTTGATATGAAACATGGAATGTTTTGCAGAGCAGAATTGATTAATGAAGTCTTTCAAGGAGAAGTGATTTCATTTGACCAATTAACACCTTGGTTGGGTGTTGCTAATGAACTAGATTCTTTCGAAGGAATGCATCAGGAGCTACTTCGAGAGTAGTTTTAAAAATTTCACAACAGTTACTTATAGGTATTCATGACATTTTTACAAATAGCCAGAATTGCGGAAAACGAAAATAGAGCGACGTTAGCGTTTGAATCTTATTTAGCTGCAATGTTGAATAATGAAAAGCTAGAGCTCGATGATTATGTTAATTTTTCTTTTCTGGCATTTTTAATTCAAGATTGTGGTTTTGTCACAGAACACGAGGTACCTCAGTCCATTATTGATGTATCTTGGAATTGGATTTTTGATGCATTGAAAGAGTGTGAGTATATATTTGGCAAAACTGTATTAGTCGAATTTATCCGAAAATTTTACAAATCTATTCTCGAAAGTGTATGTGTTGAATCGAGTGAATGGGAGTATTTTTCTAGTTTAGGGATTAAAGAAGCTGCTTTATACCTTGAGAAGGAGAAGGTGAATAATGAGTTCACCTCTGATTTATGGCCGAGTAACACTTTTAGGACGAGATACTTTTGTTCTCTACTAGTTAATATTGATGTTTAGGTTTCTAATGTTGATTGTATGAAGAAATTCTTTGGAAATAGTTTTTAATTTGAACAGATAATGATTAAACGAAAGTTATTTAGTTATTTGAGTGTGTTGTTATCAATCTCGTTGATTTATTTGATATTTTTATGCTTGTTAGATCTGGTCTTTGTTGTGGGAATGCAGCAGAAAGTTGGGTGGCTCAATTATCTCTCGTTAATGATTTTTACACTTCCTGTGTTACTCGTTGTATGTATCTATAAGCGAGCAACTAAATCAATTTTTATCATGCTGATTACTTTTATTTTGGGTAGTGTTGTTGCCTATCTAGAATTTATGTGGATCGCGATTGAGTTTCATACCTTGATAGGAGGACAGGTTTAAAAGTGGCTTATTAACTTAAATGCGAATTTGAATTTCTTGAATGCATTTAAAGGAACATATTTTAATGGCAATTAAAAAGAAAAGGTTATTAACATATATAACTATTGAACTTATTGTATTAATAGTTCTAGTTTATTTATTCGCACCACAGTCTTTTTGCGATGTAGAAAGAGAAGTTGACTCACACTTATTATGTTTTACGAATTAACTTAAAGGTTTGAGCAGCGATAACGATGATTATTTTTAGGGACACAGAGATGGATTTAGAGTATTCGATAAGAGCAGTGACGATCAAAATTATCGCGTGGTTGTAAATGAAATTTATTTTAAGTATTAGTGTAGCTATGTTTTTAGGAGTTGGCTCAGTGCTATTGTTTTCAGACCTGAAAACCGACACAGTTAAAATAACTGGTGAAGATTTTAAAGCAATATTGATTGCTAATAATTACTTGGCTAGCAGAGCTAATTTGACTGAAAGTGAGATAAAAACACCAATGCCACAAGTCATGTTTCTGGAAAATTACTATGTTAAAGTTTCCCATAAAAATGGGAAGGTTTATGTTCATTATTTTGATAAACGCGAAGATATATCTGGAGGCGATATCACGTTAACAATTGATATGAAAAAAAATACGGTATCTTCAATAGTCGATCATAAATAATTTCGAGGTTTTATGAAGTATTTAAGTGGAGTGGGGACGGTTGTTTTTTTATGCTTTATTTTGGTGGTTGGATATGGTATTTCGCAAGATAACTCGAATCTTAAAGAAGGTTATATCGATGGTCGAGCACTAAAAGTTTTGATCTATTCATATCCAATGATAAATAGCTATTTTAAACATGATTTATTTACTGGAGAAAGTTTTGCCGTTGTTGATCAAAGAGAGTTAAGTGATTTTGATATATCCATTACAATTCGTTCAAATACAGCTAAGTTAATTTATTTAGAGCGTTCTAGTACTGTGGAATCAATAAATTTTCAAACGACTCTATCAATAACTGATGGGGTTATAAAACACGGTGAACTTAATAAACTCAATTTAGTTGATGAGTAATATAAAGTATGTTGTGGATTTCGTTAGTATTGAAAGAGAAGACTTGTCACTAATAATAAAAGAGTAACCATTAAAATATACTCTATATAAAGCGGCGACTCGTATCCCGGCTTAATGGTTGTCCCTCCGAAAAATAGCTATCATTAGTGGAAAAATAAGAGCTTGTGGTTGTGCAAAATAAACTGACTTTATTTATTGGACTTGTGTTTAGTGCCTTAATGCTGGGCTGTAAACAAGTTGATACTGATATTTTTGTTGTTCACGGTGTAGAACTCTCATCTCCTTTTGAAAGTTATGAAACTGATGGGGTAGCCTCTTATGACGCTAAAGGTTCTGAAACCATTTCTATAAAAGTTCATCGTCTTGCTAAAAGTAATGATGGATGGATTATAGGCGTTCGTCGCCATATCAGGGATAGTTGGTCCGGAACATCGCAACGGCATGTTATGAAGTTGACATTATATTTTTCTGAGAAACCTTCGGGGGAATATATATTGTCACTTAGTAATCCTAAAGTAAGAGCTATTTATTCAGCTATAGATTCATCATATGTTGCTGGATGTACAGCAGAAGCTAGTTTCGGTAAACTCTATGTTGAATGGGAGTCTGAAACAAAATTTGTAGTTCATGTACATGCAGCGTTTGACACTAAATATGATTCGTTGTGTACACCAGCAGTTGTAAATGAAATGTTTCAAGGTGAAATGATTTCATTTGATGAGCTTACTCCTTGGTTAGGCGTTCCTAATAAACTTGAATCTCTTGAAGGATTAGTTGAAGAGCTTCGTTGAGAATAGTCAGGATTAGCCTTGATATTCATTTTGACTTCAGCCTCGATTACAATCGAGGCTTAAACTTTTATATCCCCAACTTTTTCTTAGTTTTCGTCGTTGCCATTGCCACGCTTGGGTCATCGGGCCAATAGTGCTTTGGATAACGACCTTTCATATCTTTTTTTACTGCTTCATAGCTGCCGTGCCAAAAGCCGACGAGATCTTTTGTTAGCTGAATTGGTCGTTGGGCGGGGGAGAGCATTTCGACTAATACGGGTAATTGATTACGGCCGACTGTTGGGTTGGTCATTGTGCCAAATAGCTCTTGTATGCGTACCGAGAGTTTTACTTGGCCGCTGTCGTCATAATCGAGTCGAATGTTAGAGCCACTGGCCACTTTTAAGTGAGTTGGATATAGAGCGTTTAACTGCTGCTGTTCATTCCAATCTAGGCGTGAGAGTAAGGCATCAGAAAAATTGATTTTCTTCAGAGAGGCGAGTTTTTTCGCGCCATCAAAAAATGGCACTAGCCAATCTTCTAGGCTTTCGAGTAAGGCACTTTCGCTGTAATCAGGCCAAGAGTCAGGCTCATTTAAATGAGCAGTGCGTAGGCGTTGTAGTAGCTGATATTGTGCTTTATTAAAATCTAAATAGGCTAGTCCTTTGCTGCGCAAGCCCTGACATAGCGCTTGATTAAATTGTTCAGTATCGACATTGGTAAGTGGTTTTTCACGAATCACTAATTGCCCCAGTTTGACTTGCGCACTGGCGTTTACGCGCTGATCTTTATCATTCCACGCTAGTTGTTCGTGCTCTGAAAATAGCTCTGGTGATATTTGCTCAAGCGCATCGATATTAAGTTCCGATGCTAAAAATACACGGGCTTTGTTGCCAACGGCGGCAAAGCTCATGAGATCGGCAACTACTAAGTATTCGCCTTTTAAATTGTGATTATCGGGCAAGCTTGCGCCAAAGCCATTGGCGAGCTGCACATCATCGCTGTCTTTATTACGGCGTTTGGCGATGCGATCTGGAAAGGCGTGAGCGAGTAGTAAGCCGCATTTGTCACTGTCTACATCGAATAACTCGCAACCGAGTTGCTTAGAAAATTTGACGGCATTGGATTTAATAAGCTGCTGCGCCTTGCTGAGGTTTTTACCATGGGTTAAAAAGTTCAGCTGATGGCTAATATCCAAATCATTGCCAAGGGCATTGGTTTGATCGAGCATCGCCGCGAGCCAAGCGGCAGTTGCGTCTAGGTTATGCGATTTAGCAAATAGCATCATGTGGGCAAGACGCGGTGAGCTGCCAAATTGATAAATTTCTGTACCGTGTTTAGTGAGTTGGTATTTGTCATCGATAGCGCCAAGGCTAATTAACAAATCTCGTGCTTGTTGTAGATTGTGCTTTGGCGGCACATTAAGCCATTGTAATTGTGACGCATCACTCACGCCCCATTTGGCGAGTTCAAGGGCGAGTGACAGTAAATCGCTTTGCTCGATTTCCGGAATGTCATATTTAGCTAATCGCGCTTGTTGCTCTTGCGGCCACATGCGCCAGCAATAGCCTGCTTGAACACGTCCAGCACGACCTGCGCGCTGAATAGCAGAAGCTTGAGATATTTGTTCTTTACTCAGTTTTGTAACACCGTTATTGCGGTTAAATACCGCTTTATTCACCAGACCACTATCAATCACCACGCTAATACCTTCGATGGTAATTGACGTTTCGGCGATGTTGGTTGCCAGAACAACTTTTCGCTTTCCGTTTTGTGTAGGGGCTATCGCTTTATCTTGCGCATCATTCTTTAACTGACCATAGAGTGGCAATACATCGACGTTATCAGGCAGATGATTAAGCAGAGCCGCGGTTTTGTTGATATCGCTGGCGCTAGGTAAAAACACCAGAATATTTTCATCAAAATCACTAATCGCTTGTTCGACTAACTTAGAAACTTGTGGCGGCAGCGGTGCTTTGCTATTGCGTGGAAAATAGTTGGTGGTTACTTCAAAGCTGCGTCCTTCACTAGTAATGATGGGAGACTCTGGTAGCAACTGACCCAACTGTTCGCTATTTAGTGTCGCTGACATCACTAACAAGGACAAATCATCGCGATAGGCTTCTTGAATTTCTAAGCAAAATGCCAGTGCTGTGTCGGCGTGAATACTGCGCTCGTGATATTCATCGAAAATCACCAATCCCACGTTTTCTAACTCAGGATCGCTTTGTAGCATGCGAGTGAGAATCCCCTCGGTGATGATCTCAAGGCGGGTATTTTTACTGACCTTAGTTTCACCCTTGACGCGATAGCCCACAGTTTCACCAACGTTTTCGCCGAGCTGTTTTGCCACAAAACGAGCAATGTTTTTGGCGGCTAGACGACGCGGTTCGAGCATCAATATTTTTTGCTCACTAAACTTTAGGTGAGTCAGCAGCTTGAGCGGTAAATAGGTCGATTTACCTGCGCCGGGAGGCGCTTGTAAAATTAGTTGATTGTGGGCGGTGAGCTGTGCGTTGATGTCTGATAAAACGGCATCAATAGGTGGTGGATTCACACATTTTCCTTAGCTTGTTCTTCAAAATGGCCATGCTCTAGAAAGTGGAGCATTTGTTTAATGACACTAGGGCTAGCGAGCATAGTCGGGTGGGTTGTTGGTAGGGCAATAAAGTCGCTCATGCCCTCAACCTTGGTAGATTCGACGCTAACTTTGCCGTCGTCATCGCCCGGCAGCATCAAGGATAAAATAGGGTTAATACTCTTTGAGCCTGCAATAACTCCCAATTCGAAACTCACAGCCCCCAGATTATTGGGCACATCCTTTTCCGAGGTGCCAAGAGCAAGACCTGCTGGGCCGGCAAACTGTCTAAATAGATAGAATTTACGATACATATCGATGACTTCACTGCCTTTATTTGGCGTGCCAAGCATCACGACACGACCTAGCTTACCTAACTTGCGCTCTTTGAAATATTGGCGCACTAAAATGCCGCCTAAAGAATGGGTAACAAAATGAATAACTTTAGCGCCTTTAGCTTCACACTCATAGATTCCTTGAGCTACTGCTAACTCAGCCAGTTCTTTAATTGTTTTGTCGTTAGAAGGGTAGTCGACATTGACGACTTCATAACCTGCGTGTTGCAGCGCTAATTGTAGTACCAGCATCGATTTGTCGGTGCGGCCCCAACCATGTAGCAACACGACAAATTCCCCTGGTTTTTTCTCTGGGTTGAGTAGACTCATTAAACCTCCCTTTTTGCAGAGTTGAGTGGCGTTATCACTTGTGTAGGCGTAATAATTTTTTGCAATGGCATATCCCAAGGTTGCACTTGCAGTTTATCGACCTGTTGGCAATCGTGCGCAATGCCAATAGTGGCGATGTGTGGATTGGCTGCCAGTGTACGATCGTAATAACCGCCGCCCATGCCCATTCGATTACCATGACTATCAAAGGCGACTAACGGTGTGTAAATCACATCGAGCGCTCTGGCTGGAAGCACCTTGGTTACATCTAGCACAGGTTCGTTGATTCCGTATTTATTGAGGATCATTGGCGTGGTTGTTTCATAATGAAGAAACAGCAAATTTCCTCGACTAAACGGGTGAAGCACCGGCAGATAAACGGCAATATCTTGTTGCCAGCATCCGTGAATAAATGGCGTTGGATCTATCTCACCGTCATTGGCAAGATAGAGTGCAACTCGTTGACACTGCTTTGGTTGATGCTGCATAAGCTGTTTTGCCAGTTCATTTGCCGCTGTTTCTTGCTGGACAGTGGTTAAAGCACGTCGCTGCTGACGCATATGTTGGCGCAAGGTTTTGCTGTCGAACAACTCAAAAGATGACATGGTTTACATTAAATAGTGGCAATAATGCTAGCCAGTTTAGAGTAAATGAGGGTGAGGCAAAAGGCTGAGGTGAAAAAATTATGCGGACGAGGAGTATTCGTCCGCAAGTGAGTGCTAATCGACGAGCTCAAGCTCTGCACTATCGAGTATTTTGGCGCCGTTGTCAGGGCCTCCGCCAAAATTCCATGGACTAGGTGTTGGTTGTAGCTGACGGTAGGCGCCTTCACCTGTGATATCCCAAGTGGTGATATAAAGTTTAGCGTTTTTCCATGAGCTTACGTCGAAGTCTGAGCCGCGGTAGATAAACTTAATCGTTTTCGCTTCCTTATCTACAACAACTTGTGGCGCGATGCCAAATTTGTCACCTTGATTTTCAGCATTGCTATTAACAGGTGAGAATGTTGTATTGCCCCAACCGTACACAACATGCCCTAAGTCCCATTGCCAATTGTGTGGCATTTGGGCATTGATCATTGGCAAAGTTTGTTGGCCCTGATTTTTGCCAAGATCGATAAAGATACTAAAGGCAACATTGTCAAAACCATTGGCGGGCAACCAATCATAGGTGAGCTCTTTCATGGTTAAAGTGAGTGATAAAACATCGCCACCAATAACAGCGTCAATCGCTGTAATATCTTGTTGTCCCTTACTTTGATCGTGTTGTGGCGCGGTTAGTTTTCCGGTGAGACCCGTATCGTCGTTAGCGGGATCATCGAGGTGTTGTCGATAATCTACATCGGTGACTTCAGTGGTGAAGTTAATGCTATTACTCGTTGTTTGTGTCGCTGGGTGATAGGCCACTAGAGAAACTAATTCTTGTCCCAAATTGACCACAGGGTATTCATATTGCCAACGTCCATTAGCATCGGTATTAACAGTAACCACGTTATCTAAACGAGTGTTTTTAACAATATGTAACTGACTGTTGATAAAAGTAGAATTACCGGTAAGTTGCACATTTTTAGAGACCGTTTTATTAAAATGTTGTGGACTAATGGCGATACTATTCAGTGGTTTAGACGATTGATTATCGATAGTGTCTAGTTCAGCAATAATAATTGCCCGTCCCGGCAATTGCGTTGTTAGCAATCCTTGTTGGTTTGTTTGCATCGATGCAAATTCGCCAAATAATGAGCGCAGTTTCTCTGCCTGATCACTTACTTTGATACTGTCGAGCAAAATTGGATTGCGAGAGGTGTTAAACATCACTAACACTGTTCGGCCTTGATAGCTGCGGGTATAAGCCAATGCGCCTGAGCCATTTTTGTTGGCAGTAATAATCTTTAAATCACCGCGAGTAAATAAGTTATCACTGGTTCTTAGTTTGGCGAGACGCGCAATAAACTTAAACATCTCACTGTCTTGATTAAAATAATCGCGCTGTGCCATGAAGCCGCCTTTAAACATGGCTTGTCGAGATTCCGTCATTGCTTGCGCCGAGCCTTGATAAATAGTCGGAATGCCGGGAATGGTTAGAATTGTTGCTAGCGCTTGTTTGAAGCCAGCGAGATCCCCTGTGGCTAAGAAGCGCCCCATATCGTGGTTATCAATAAAAGTTGGAACGACATATGGATTGTCGTAAACCTTCATGTGTTGTTCGATGCGATAAGCAAGGTGAGCCGTTGGAAAACCTTGGGCGAATACTGTTTTCAAATCGTGATGCAATGGAAATGAAATAACAGAATTTAGCTGGGGTAAGCCACTGCTATCTAAATAGCTTGTAATGCTTTGTTCTGCTTTGTTTTCATAAGGCTCTGATGTCTCAAAGACTTCACCAAAGGCTAAAAAGTGGTCGCGACCAGTACTTTTAGCTGCGGCGTGAATACCATCGCTATCATGCATGAATCGATTAAAGAACTCATGTTCAACATAACGCACTGTATCGATTCTAAATGCGTCAACGCCTACGTTTTTGATCCAATCGCCATAGATTTTTTTAAAGTTATTAATCACAACGGGATTACGTGTATTGATGTCTGCTAAAGAAGCCAATTGATAGGTATATTGCTGCGATTGATTGTTAAAATCGGTGATGGATGGCGTCCAGTTATAAATATCCGCTGCAACGTGTTCGGGGTTGTTTCGGTCAATGAGATCAAAAGGAGCTTGAACTGGCGCTGGTTGCGGCGCGTCTTGCGGCACTAACAAGGTAAAATTCTTAGCGGTATCTGCTGAGTCGTAACCCGCTTGCCCACCCTTATAATTAAAGAAATTACCCGTGTGATTAACCACTATATCTTGAATCAAATACATGCCATTAGTGTGTAATTGATGTGATAATTCTTGATAATCGTCAAGTGTACCGACATGAGCGTCTACCGCGCTAAAATCAGTTGCCCAGTAACCGTGATAACCACCGTAATTTCCTGCCGCAGACCACCATTGATTGGCGACGAGTGGGGTGGTCCACAATGCGGTTGCCCCTAAGTTTTTGATGTAATCTAGGTTATTGATTAATCCTTTAATATCGCCGCCACTGTAGTGACTTTCACGAGTCGGATCATATTCACCAAGTCCTTGATCGTTATTGCTTGTATCGCCATCGGCAAAACGATCTGTCATCGTGAAATAGATGATTTGATCTTGCCATTGCGGCGATGGTACATGCAGTAACCTTGTTTGCTCTGTTGCTGTATTGGTTTTTGATACTAAAGCAGCCTCAGTATTTTCAGAGTCACAGCCAAACAGTAATGCGCTAATACTGAGGGTTAACAGTGTTTTTTTCATCATGTTAATGTCTCTCAAATCCTTGATAATTCACCCAGTCAAAATCGGCAAAATCGTTATTCACCTGACCATTACTTGTGGCGTATAAGCCGAGGTAGGCTCCTGTATATTTACGGCTAATCACGCCATTGGCAGGCGTAGTAGCATGCGTTGTAAATACACCATCATCGTTAATTGAATAAGATAGAAAGTATTTGTCATCTCGCGATTCAATGTTAAACATGATGCTATTAACTTCTCGCTTAATCTCTTGTTTACCTAGTGTATTTACCGCTAATACTATAGATTCATTATCACCGACTGCTGAATGAACGGCTTTGACCTCAACGCCATTTTTAGTCGCCTGTAACGTGAAACTGATGTAGTTGTTGTCCTTTTGAAATAGCATTACTCCAGCTTCGCTACGTTTGCTCTTGGGGTTAAATTGCATTTTCGCACGGTAGTTAAAATCGCTTGCGGTTTGTCGCACACCCATCAAGCTGGCACGAGCGCGTTTACCGATAGTATTTTTGTGAGTAAATAATCGTAAGTGTCCCGGTTTCGCTGTTAGCGAATAGGTATTGGCGTGTGGCACGCGGCGGAAATTCCACGCTAAATTTAATTGTTCACGATCAAAATTATCGATAAATGATAGCTTTCGGTACTGTTTAGTACCTGCAAAGGGCACTGGTGTTTGACGCAAGACTCGACCTGTTTCTGGCGCGACTACTGGCCATAGTGTTTTTTCTTGTTGCCACCAAAAAGGCTCGCGTTCCCAAGTCATATGGACTAAGTGAGTTTCTCGGCCCATATTAGATTCGCGACCGATATCACCGCGTTTCCCCAACATCACCATGTACCAGCGTCCATCGGCAAGCTCAACCATATCGGCATGGCCAGTGCTGTGAACCCAGTTGTTGTATGACAAATGACGCGTTGTAAATATTGGATTGCGGGCATTAGATTGATAAGGACCAGTTATTTTATCGCTCGCGGCAACTACAACGGCGTGATTAAAGCTGGTGCCGCCTTCTGCAACTAATAAATAATATTTACCATCTTTTTTATAAAGATGCGGGCCTTCTGCCCATACGCCACCACAGGCGCCACGCCATAATAAGTGACGCGGCCCTTTAAATTGCCAAGTGTTAGGGTCTAGCTCTTGTAAGTATATCTCTCCTTCGCCGGGAAAATTAGGCTTTTCAGGACTGTGTGTACCTAAGTACCATACACGACCATCCTCATCGAAAAAGATATCAGGATCGATACCCGGAGCGTCTTTAATGACAACAGGCTGTGACCAAGGACCTGCAGGATTGTCGGCAGTAATGATGAAATTAACAAAATCAGTTTGCTGGCTGTTTGGAGCTTGATAAACATTGGTAGTAATGATGTAAAACTTGCCTTGATGACAGCGAATAGTCGGCGCGTGAATACCACCATCTGATTGCACATCAACTAAATTAACCGCACCTGATGCTTGCTCTGGTCGATGTAAGCCATGACCGATAAGTTGCCAATTAACGAGATCTTTACTGTGATGAATCGGCAGCGCTGGAAAATATTCAAAGGTAGAATTTACGATATAAAAATCTTCACCGTCACGGCAAATAGATGGATCAGGATAGCCACCGGGTAAAATGGGATTGGTAAAATGACTGACCGCGTCGGTCGTCTTTGCCTGTTGTGAATCAAAGGCACTGACTTGCGTTGTCGCAGTCAAAGTTACTGCCATTAATAACAGGGCTTTAACTACTTTATTAAGCTGCTGACTCCTTTTGAAAAGAGAGCTTCTGTAAAGAAAGCTGCTGTATAAAGCGTGAATAATTTGATGCTGCATAATGTAACAATCCAATAATATTTCCATGGTGAATACAAAGATGCCGCTATTGAGAACTAAAGGGTATTTAAAGTTGTTTAATTGTTCTTAAATTTTCTCAATCTATTGATATTAATGGATTTATTTTTCTCGAATAAAGTCTTGTGTCTGCTGTAGAGAAGTGCGTAAAAAGTCGAGTTTTTGCTCGTTAATCGCTTGTTGAGCAATATTTAGCGTCGCCTTTGCTTGCTTATAATTCCCTAGTTGATAATGGGTACGCGCTTGTTGTAATCGAACTGAATTAATACCAATAGCAGCATTGGCGACTTGATGGAGGGTGAGTGCTTGTTCGAGCACTTTTAAGGCATTTTCATATTGGTTGAGTTTGCTATAGCTAGTGGCTTGGTGTTGCAAGATATCCGCCTTTAGCGACCAATCGGGAAAATTATCCAGTTGAGCTAGCGCATTGTTGAAATGCTCTACCGCTGCGATCCAGTTTTGCTGTTGGTTACTTATTTGGCCTTGAACAAGAGCAATAAGAGCTAGCTGTCTAATATCTTTGGTTTTTGCCAAGTTAATGGTTGCGATTGCATCTTCTACTCGCTGTTGCCATAGATAAAGACGACTCAGTTGAATACGGGCGTTAACAGAGTCGGGATTTAACGTTAGATAGGTTTCGAAAAAGCTAATGGAGCTTTGCCAATCAGATTCATAATTGACTATCGCCTTCGATAGCAATTGATTATTGAAATCATCTTGCGCCGTAGTTGTGTTTTGATGTGGATATTGCTCGGTCCATTGATGAATTTTATCGGCTAACTGCGCGAAGACACCATCAGTTGTAATGTCGAAAATAGCACCGTGTTGAGTGCTGTTTTCACCGTGCAATTTGTAAATCAGGCTGTAATTATTAACGCCGCCATAGACCTGAGTTTCAACCACTAGCGTGGCTTGTGAGTGCTGGCGAATAGCATCAATATTTACTTGAGCGTTTTGTTGGGCGCTAGTGTTGGAGGGGCGCAATTGATTAGCGAGCTTTTTTGTATCAAATAGGTTAACGCTATTAACGACATTAGGAGCAAGGTTGTTGATAATTGTCTGCCTGCCGTTAGTCCCAGCCCAAGAATTGTCGGTATAGTTGACGTGACTGGTAACTGGCAATATTACAACCTGTTGTTTTGCCACTGGAGTTGAGATTTGTTGTGGCTGTATGAGTGGCCATGTTAGCAATAGCGCAATCAATACCAATACACAGCTAATGGTTATTAGCTTAGTTTTAGCATTGATGACAGGCTTATTACTGCTTACTTGAGTTAGCGGTTGGGTAAATTGATAACCTCGTTTGGGATAATTCAAAATGATTTTAGAATCACCAAACAGTTTTCTGATTTCTGTAATCGATTGAAAAATTACGCCCTCATCGACAGTAACATCTGACCATAAATCGTCGAGTAATTGTTGTTTACTAATAATTTCATCGGGGCGCTGTGCTAAATAAAGCAGGCATTCTAGTGTCTTAGGACGAATCGTTTGCGCTTGCTCACCATTATTTATCGTGCGTGCAGTTGTGTCTAATTCAAATTGTCCTAATTGATATTTCATTGAGCCAGTTATGTTGGATAAATGCGATTGGCTATTTTAGAGGATATTAACTCGTTGGCAATGTGTTTTCTTTAGCATGATTTTCGTTTTTTTAAATTCCGTAATTTCGATGTTAAACACTCAGTTTAGCTACTTTTCACATACTGTGAGTTGTCCTTCAAATTGGCAAAAAACAACTTGTGATGCTTGCCAATTAAGTATGGAAATAATGCCGTATTCTCCCTTGGTCTAACTTGCGTCAAAAGTGTTGATTTTATATTCGCTTTAATACTAAAGTGAATTTTCGCAAAGGATGCTAGGAGACGATTATCAAGTTATTACAAATCAGTGTTGGTGCAATTGTCTTAAGTTGGTCTGCTTTTATGGCTGAGGCTCAGGCGCAAGAAAAATGTGCAATATCAGCAGGGTGGATGGAACGTCCTAGCTATCAATACGCTAAAAGAAACGGGAAACCTGATGGCTTTGATATCGCCTACATGAAGGCCTTAGCCAAAGAACTGAATTGCTCAATCGTTTTCAAGAAAATGCCATGGTTTAGACAAGACAAAGAGATGGTAGCTGGTCGACTTGATTTTTTGTTGGGAGCATTACCTAGTGGTGAAACGCCTGAATTAATCAGAGTAAGCTCGGAATATCGGCAAGACCCAATTGGATTCTATGTCCATAAAAGTGATGTGCATAAGATCGAGAATAAATCTATTACTCAGCTGTTAGACGACGGTTTTATGCTGGGCACAATCGCACATGATACTCATAGTCCAGAGGTCTTAAATCTTATAAAAAAACCGAGATATAAAGCAAGAATTTTTCCTGTTGAATCCACCAAAGCATTACTTAGAAATTTTAAGCGAAAAATGCTTGGCGCGATTATGCTTCACGCCGCGGAAGTTGACTACATGAGGCAAAAAAAGGATCCCTTCGTCAAAGATCTTGTGCTTATTCCACAGTTGTCTTTTACTCGACCAGCGCATCTCATTCTTGGACGAGACTCTTCGTTAGGCGCTGATTACATACACACTGTTAATCAAGGTATCGCTGCGTTAAATGAAAAACAGATACCACAAAAGTTAATTCAAAAATATGTACCCAGTCATCAGGTAATCAATATCAAAGGCGGGGAATAATGAAATTTTTATTAGGTATTGCTTTATTTTTTTCAATCGCATCAAGTGCCAACGCTGAATCAACTGAAAAGTGTGAGCTTAAAGTTGGTTGGATGGAAAGGCCAAGCTATCAATACAAGAAGCGTTCTGGCCAACCTACAGGATTCGATATTGAATACGTTAAGCTAATTGGTAAAGAACTCGGCTGTGAAGTTAATTTCAGATATATACCATGGATGCGTCAGATTAAGGAACTCGCTGACGGTAAGCTCGATTTGCTACTTGGTACTGTTCCAAGCGGTGCTGATTTAGGAGTTTACGTTTTAACCGATGTTTATCGAAAAGATCCCATGGGCTTTTACCGCTTAAAATCAAATCCAAGTGTTGGAGAACTAAAATCGCTGACAGAGGTTGTTAGAGCAGGATTCCGATTTGGGTTTAATTTTCACGATATCAGAACACCTGAGATGGAAAAACTTCGCGTATCTCCGGGAGCCGATGGCAAAGTAATGACGCAAAAAAATGCCAAAGGATTGTTGCGAAATTTGAATCAGAAGCACATTGATGGCGTGATTTTACACTCTGCAGAAGTGGATTATTTAAAATCGATTAACGACCCTTTAGTGAAAGACATCGTGCTAGTTCCTCATCTTTCATTTCACAAATCTGTCGCTATGGTGAGTGCAACGACTGCCGATCGCGGTTTAGAAATCGTCAATAAAGTAAATAGCGCGATTAAAGTTTTAAAAGAAAATGGCAGTCAGGAAAAATTAGTTAAAAAATTCGCACCGAGTCACGCATTGATAAAGTAGCTTTAGAAAAGATTAAACTTCCCACTTTTTGTTTCTGAGAAAGTCCGTTGTGGACATTGGCCGTCGAACCAGACGGTATTCTTTAAGGCTTCGTTTGCTAAAATTCACTAGTTACGGCGTTAAACTTCTCGCTCAGTCAGTTATGTAGCGCTGCTACACGCCTTTCTTCACTCGGCGTTTGCCTTGTATCTAGCGTTTTTATCTGCACGAAAATCGGGAGGTAATTATCTGGATAATTTAGAAAAGATTAAACTTCCCAAAGTGTCGCTGCATTCGATGGCCCTCGAACCAGACGGTATTCTTAAGGTGTAAGTCGGGAGGTAATTATCTGGATAATTTAGAAAAGATTAAACTTCCCAAGATGCTGTCGTGAATTTTGGTTGTTGAATTAGACGGTATTCTTTGAGGCGAAAGTCGGGAGGTAATTATCTGGATAATTTAGAAAAGATTAAACTTCCCAAAGTGCCGTTGTGAACGTTGGCCCTCGAACCAGACGGTTCAAGGCGGGAGGTAATTATCACCGTAGGTTTCCCGGTACATGCCGGGCTTACGCAATAGCGAAGGAATTAACTCCCTTGGTGTGTATATTGGCTCGGGAACTCTGAACACTGACGAACACCCCAGGAATTGAAATCAGTATATGCCAGCAATGCGTTGTTGTTAATGGCTATTTGTCCTTTTCTTGCTCAACTACGCCCTAAATTGATCTAACTGTCGGTTTTGTGGGCGAATTTATTATTTTCCTTTTTATGTCTTTTACAGTGCTGATAGAATGAGGCCAATTCGTTCTTAAAGTAGGTGGCAACATGAGCCAAAATTCAAATCAAAACGTATCGTGGCAGCAACTTTCAAGTGTTTTAACGGCTAGTGAACTTGGCGCTACACCAAGTGAATGTCACGGCATTATTTGTGGCTTGATTTGTGGCGGTATTAACGTTGAAGATAATTCGTGGTCTGGTGCCTTTAACGACTTAATGAACGACGGCTTGGCATTGCCACCGGAGCTTAAAAAATTACTCAAAGAGCTGTTTGATGATGCTGTTAACCAATTTATTGGTGGCGACTATCAATTAAAGCTACTGCTCAATGATGATAATCAGCCGTTAAGTGCGGTAGCTGTGTCACTTACACAATGGGCGGAAAGTTTTATGGCTGGTTTTGCTATCGGCAATGAAAGCAAGAAAAAGCTTAGTAAAGATGTAACCGAAGCATTGGGTGACTTAGGACAAATTAGCCAGCTAGATACCGATGTTGAAGATGATGAAGAGTCGCAACGCGCCTTTGAAGAAATTGCTGAATACGTGCGTGTTAGTGCGATGTTGTGTTTCTCTGAGCTTGGCCAAAAGCCTGCCCCAGCAGACGATAAGAAGAATTTACACTAATGCTTAAGCAATCGTTTTTTACCCAGCGCCGCCAAGCGCTGGCGCAACAACTTGCCAATAATAGCGCGGCTATTGTGTTTTCGGCGCAAGAAAAAACGCGCAGCAACGACACTGAATACCACTTTCGCCAAGATAGCACCTTTTATTACTTTACTGGTTTTACCGAGCCTGAAGCCGTGTTAGTGATGGTTAAGCGCGATGAACAATTGCAATCCGTGTTGTTTAATCGCGAGAAAGACGAGCTACAAGAAATCTGGCACGGCAGACGCTTAGGCCAAGCAGCTGCATTAGAGCAATTTGATATCGACCAGGCGCTATCTGTTGAAGAGTTGTCTGAAAAGCTGCCTGAACTTGTAGCAGGTTGTGACACCATTTATCACGACTTCTTTGATGATAATGATAGCTTTATTGACGATTTACTGGACTCGTTAAAAGCGAATCCAGAGTATCAGGCACCGCAAAACTTATCTGATTTACGAGTAATTAGCGATGAAATGCGTCTGGTTAAACAGCCGCAAGAGCTTGAGGTGATGCGTGAAGCCGCCAAAATTTCAAGTGCAGCCCACACCCGTGCAATGCAGCAATGTAAAGCGGGCATGTTTGAGTATCAATTAGAAGCTGAAATTCTCCATCACTTTGCCATGAACGGCGCGCGCTTTGCCGCCTATAACACCATTGTTGGCGGCGGTGAAAACGCCTGTATTTTGCATTACACCGAAAACGAATCAGTGCTTAATGACAACGAATTAGTGCTGATTGATGCGGGCTGTGAATTGCACGGCTATGCAGCAGATATCACCCGTACTTTTCCAGTCAACGGCAAGTTTACGCTTGAGCAAAAAGCGATTTATGAGCTAGTGCTTAAGGCACAAATTGAAGCGATTAAATTACTGGTGCCGGGCAACACCATTAAGATGGCCAATGATGTGGCGATTGAAATCATGATCAAAGGCTTGATGGAGCTTGGTATTTTAAACGGCGATGTTAAAAAGCTTATCGAAGAAGACGCACATCGCGCCTTTTACATGCACGGTTTGAGTCATTGGCTCGGCCTTGATGTGCACGATGTTGGTGATTACGGCGGCAAAGGTAGAACGCGTGTGTTAGAGCCGGGCATGACATTAACGGTTGAACCGGGTTTGTATTTTGCGGCGAAGCCAGAAATTAATGCTAAATGGCACAATATCGGTGTACGTATCGAAGATGATATTTTGATCACTAAAGACGGCAACGAAGTATTAACCAAAGACGTAGTGAAAACTGTCGATGAAATTGAAGCGTTAATGGCTTCTAGCTAGTTGGCATAAGGAAAGGGCGTGAGTAAAACATTCGATCTCATTATCAATGGCGGCGGCATGGCTGGCGCGACCTTGGCGTGGGGACTAAACACCATTTTAGGCCCTGAGCGCGCGCTTAATATTGCTATTATTGAGGCCTCGCAAGATGACCATAATCACGCTGGTTTTGATGCGCGTGTGATTGCACTCTCCTATGGTTCAAAGCAAATCTTAGAGCAGCTCAACCTGTGGCAAGACTACCGCAACTTAGTGACGCCAATTGAAAAAATATCGGTTACCGATCGCAAACACTGTGGTTTTACAACCTTATTACCGCAAGAATATAACTTGCCGCATCTTGGTTATGTGGTTGAATTGGCAGATAGCGGTCGTTTATTAATGAATAAATTGGGCAACGATGACAAAGTCACTTGGTTTCGCCCAAACTCGATTGAAACGCTTAAACAGCATCAAGATAGCGTCGAAGTCACCCTTGCTGATGGCCAAGCGCTGAGCGCTAAATTAATGGTTGCCGCCGATGGTGCATTCTCCAAAGTGCGCCAACTGTTAAATATCGATAAAACCCTTACCGATTTTGGTCAATCGGCGATTATTGCCAATGTAGAAACCAGCGCCAAGCATCACGGTGAAGCTTTTGAGCGTTTTACCGAAAATGGGCCTTTGGCATTTTTACCGATGTCACAAGGGCGTAGCTCTGTAGTATGGTCAATGGCAAGCGAAGATGTCGCCGATGTGATGGCGCTTGATGAACAAGACTTCCTATTCCAATTGCAACAAGCCTTTGGCTTTAGATTAGGCACCTTAGTAAAAACGGGGAAACGTTTTAGTTATCCGCTCATACAAAATGTTGCCAATGCCCATATTCACCATCGTACGGCGCTGGTGGGCAATGCGGCGCAGGCGCTACATCCAATTGCCGGTCAAGGCTTTAATCTCGGATTACGCGATGTCGCAGCGCTCATTGACAAACTAACTCTTGCGGTTAATAACGGCCAAGATATTGGTGCTTTTAATGTGCTTAATAGCTATCAAAAAGCGCGAGTTGATGATCAAGCGCAAACCATCAATGCCACCAGTAGTTTAGTCTCACTATTTTCCAACAATCATTGGCCGTTGGTGATTGGGCGAAATGTCGCGCTGCATCTAACAGATTCATTATCGCCACTTAAAAAGCCCGTGGCTGAGCAAATGCTTGGTTGGCGT
Organism: Psychrobium sp. MM17-31; assembly: GCF_022347785.1. NCBI lineage: Bacteria > Pseudomonadati > Pseudomonadota > Gammaproteobacteria > Alteromonadales > Shewanellaceae > Psychrobium > Psychrobium sp. MM17-31. The sequence goes on along the minus strand of NZ_JAKRGA010000001.1, from coordinate 798,008 downwards.
CATCAACTTAATCCACTAGTGCCAAGTTCGGCGAACAGTTAACAATAAGGTCGTTTTAGTCATGAATATTCAATCGTTTGATGTAACTATAATTGGCGGTGGCATGGTGGGCTTAGCCTTGGCTAATGCACTAGCTGATAGTGAACTCAAGGTAGCTGTGATTGAAGGTAAAACGCCGTCGATGACCATAGCGCAAGAACATGAAATACGTGTTAGTGCATTGTCTGCCGCAAGTAAGAACTTACTCACTAATATCGGTGCCTGGGATTACATCGCGCAAAATCGTCATCAACCATACAGCAAAATGAGCGTATGGGAAAAAGACAGTTTTGGTAAAATCGCCTTTGACGCAGCCAGTTTAAAATCGAATGAGCAAGCATCCTTAGGGGCCATTGTTGAAAACTCAATTATTCAACAAGCGCTGTGGTTAGCGGCAGAAAAAGCCGACAATATTACGCTGTTTCATCCTTATCATTGTCAAAGCATTGCCATGGGCGAGCGTGAAACATGGCTAACTTTGGTTGGCGCAAACGACGATACAAAACACCTAACGCAGCAGCTAACCAGCAAGCTGATAGTGGGCGCAGATGGTGCAAACTCTTGGCTACGTAAACAAGCAGAAATCGGCTTAACTAGTTGGGATTATAGCCATCACGCACTAGTCGCAACTATTGAAACCGATATGCCACACGACAATACGGCGCGCCAGATATTTTCGCCTGATAGCATCTTGGCATTTTTACCCCTTAATGAACCAAATTTATGCTCGATTGTATGGTCACAGCTGCCAGATGACGCACAAGAATTGCAAGCTTGTGATGAGATTGAGTTTAACCGCCGCCTCACTGCCGCCTTTGATAATCGTCTCGGTTATTGTCAGGTTAAATCGGCGCGCGGTGTATTCCCGCTAACCATGCGTTATGCGCAAAGCTTTGCCAAAGAGCGTATCGCATTAATTGGCGACGCTGCCCATACCATTCATCCGTTAGCTGGTCTTGGCGTAAACCTAGGCTTTTTAGATGCAGCAGCACTAGCTCAAGAGTTACTGGCGAATCACGCAGCAGGCAAAGATATTGGCGCCTATAAAAACCTGCGCCACTTTGAACGCTGGCGTAAAAGTGATGCCATGCAGATGATTGCTGGTATGGAAGGCTTTAAGCAGTTATTTGCTGGTGATAATCCACTCAAGAAGTTGGTGCGAGATATCGGTTTGGTGGCGGTTGATAAAATTACTCCAGCCAAAGAAGTCTTTATCAAACACGCGATGGGACTGACGGGGAATTTACCGCAGTTGTCTAAATCTGTTCTTTCTAAGGCAGATAGTTAATCTAAATAGTTTGACGGAATGTGAACAATAAAATGGCCGCTTAGCGGCCATTTTATTTTTTAACTATCTAACGAACTCGCTTAAACACCGTGCCGTTATATTTCAAACTATCGGCTTTGTTATTTTCTACGGTAAAGGTTATTGGCTCGCCGCGATTAGGGATCAGCTCTACCCGCAGTGAATCCTTGTTTTTATAAGGCGTTGCAATAGCGTGTATTTGTCCTAATGTCACTTCAAATTTATCATCAGCTTTAGTCGTTACCACTAAATCGCCGTAATCAGGATGATTAAAAGTGCCGGTATAAGACGCTCTAGGTAAGGATAATTGCCATTTTCGTGCTGCGAGTTTTTGCTCCATTTGGGCGATCATTTTTGGCAGCTGAGTTATCTTTTGTTGCAGTTTTTCCGCTTCGCTATTGGCTTGCGCTAATGCATCAGGCTTGTTTAACAGTGTGGCGTAGATTGTTTTGGCAACCACAGCGGTAAGTCTAGAACCAAGCATGTCATCGTTGTTTAGGATGACCACACCAATGTTGTGCTCAGGCATAAAAGATAGGTGAGAGTGCGTGCCAGCATAGCCGCCAAAATGATGATAGAGAGACTCATCTAAATAGGGCCCCGTAAACCAGCCCCAAGCATAGCCAGTTCTGTTGTAATCTCCGCGGCTCATATTCGCTTTGGCAATGTTCTGTTGTGATTTTTCAATTACAGATGCTGGGAAGACCTGTTGGCCATTTAGCTTACCGTTATTGAGTTGCACCTTAACAAAGTTAGCCATATCTCGTGCCGAGCTAATCATGCCGCCAGCAGAATGCATGGTGTTGTCGCGCTTTTGCAGATATAAGGGGTTATCGGTTTTGCTATAGATTGAATAGGGTAGCGCAAGCGACCAGCCTGTTTTGTTAGCATCGCTAATAACAGTCGAACTATGGCGTGCTTGCAATGGTGATAGCACACTTTGATTAACCATTTGTTGCCAAGGTTGCTGGTGGGTATTGTCAAACCACACACTCAAAATGTTGTAGCCAACATTCGAGTAATCAAAGGTATCTAATGGTGCTTCTTTGTTAGGGTAGCTGTTAGCCACCAATTGATTACGCTTAGCAGCATCGTGATTGCCGGTATAGGCAGTCGCCATGACTAATGGCACATTATCGATTCCCATAGTGTGACCAAGCAAATGCTTCACCGTCACTTTAGATGCGTCGAAGTCGCTAAACTTCATCTTAGGAAATAACTTATCAAGGCTAGTGTCCTGTGATAATTCACCACGGTGCTCTTTTAGTAACATCGCCAATGCAAAGTAAGGCTTAGTGGTCGAGGCAATATAAAAGCTGGTGTCTTTGGTTATCGGCGTTTTGTTGGCGATATCTGCATAGCCGAAATAACCCTCGTAGATAATTTTGTCATCTTTAACCACAGCAATAGCTGTGCCTGATGGAAAATTAGCCGCAGTTTTGGTGTCGTTAATGATTTTCTCAATGTTTGAAAAGTCCGTTGCCATTGCCGACATTGATAGGCATACGGCGCCGCACAAGGTGGTGAGCTTGTTAACTAAATTCATTAGTCAGTCCTCTTGTCTTGGTATTTGTCTTGATAGTGTTCGAATGCGCTATTGCGACTTGAAAATGGATGCAGGTGAGCGCTGCGATCAAGCAGTTGCTGTGCCGCTTTAATATCACCTGCAGGAATAGATTTTTTCAGCTCGGTAAGGGTGATTTCATAAAGTAACGCGCTGTATATACTCATTGCCATCAATGCGCTGCTGGAGCGAAATGCTTGAATCACGCCTTGGCAATCGGCGGTGAGATCCGCCATCAACATCGATTTTCCATCTGCGGCCAATTTAAAAGAAACGTCATTGGTGCTGCGATAGATTTGATCGCCGTTATCACGCACTATTACATTCACCCCAGCGATAGTTGTTGGTTCATAAACCTTTATCCAAACTTCAACACCACGCTGCGCCGCCTGCTCAAGCGCAGGTTGCAATAGAGCAACGGCATCTGGCTCAGCTTCAACCATCAGTAAATGCTGAGCATTATTTATTAAGGCATTGCTGTGTTCGATCACCAAATCCACCTGAGCAATCTGATAAACCTGCTCATCGTCCTCAATGGTATTGTCGAGCTGACTTAGATTTTGCTCAAGGCTGGATAGTGTTTCATTAAACTGCTGCTGTTTACGCTCTAGCAGTAGCTTCCAATCGCAGGCGAAGAAACTCTTTTTATTATCGGTCGTAAACTCCACCGCGCCCTTGCTGGTTAGGCTATCGATGGCCTTATAGACATTGGCCGTTGGCTTTTTCAGGTGTTTGGCGATGGCGTAACCCGTTTGTTTACCTTTAGTAAGTAGCGCTAGATAAATCTCAGCTTCTAATGAGGTAAACCCCATTTGAGCTAATTGATCGCAAATTTGAGTATGTGATGACATGGAATTTATTTTATTAGTAGTTTGTACTGCTACTATATTTGGTGGAATGCAAAATGTACAAAATATAAATGTAACAACCTGTGATCTTGTGGATTGGTGTTTCTAATAACTGAGAAACTTTTATTTATTTTCGATGACACAAAAAAGCAAAAAAATCCCTAATAGCACTATATATCAGTGACTTTTGAGCTGATTTTTAAATTCCCTAATTTAGAGAAAAGTTTCCTTGTGTTTCTAAATGTGAAAAATTGGAAATTTTTTTTGTAACCTTCCTCACAAAAAAGCTATAATCGCGCAACAAAATTTTTGATACCCCCAAAAAAGGGGCGTAACACCTAGATATGCTTGAGGATCTCTAATGGCAGAACAAACAGTTTTATTTGATAAGCACATCGAAGCTGGCGCTAAGATGGTTGATTTTCACGGTTGGGATATGCCAATCAACTATGGTTCTCAAATTGAAGAGCACCACGCGGTTCGTCAAGATGCTGGTATGTTCGACGTGTCACACATGACCGTTGTTGATATCAAAGGCGCAGGTGCGAAAACATTTTTACAAAAACTACTAGCAAATGACGTTGCCAAGCTAACCGTTGAAGGTAAAGCGATGTACGGCGGCATGTTAAACGAAGCTGGTGGCGTAATTGATGATTTGATCACTTACTACATTACAGAAGACTACTACCGTCTAGTTGTTAACTCAGCAACGCGCGTAAAAGACATGGCTTGGATCAACAAGCAATCTGCTGGTTATGAAGTAACAGTAACTGAATTACCAGAGCTAGCGATGATCGCTGTTCAAGGTCCTAACGCTAAAGAAAAAGCGGGTAAGGTATTTAACGACGAGCAAAACTCACTAGTTGAAGGCATGAAGCCATTTATGTCTGTTGAGTCAGGTGACTACTTCATCGCGACTACTGGTTACACAGGTGAGAATGGTTACGAAATTATCGTTCCTCAAGAAAAAGCTGCTGACTTATGGCAAAAACTATTAGACGTTGATGTTCGCCCTTGTGGTTTAGGCGCGCGTGATACGCTGCGTTTAGAAGCTGGAATGAACTTATACGGCCTAGACATGGACGAAGAAGTGTCGCCACTAGCCGCAAACATGGCATGGACTATCGCATGGGATCCAGAAGAGCGTGATTTCATCGGTCGCAGCGCATTAGTAGAGCAAAAAGCGTCTGGCAAACTTCACAAGCAAGTTGGTTTACTACTAGAAGAGAAGGGCGTGTTACGCACTGGTTTAAAAGTGGTATTTAAAGACAGCGAAGGCAATGACCAAGAAGGTGTAATCACTTCTGGTACATTCTCACCAACCTTGGGTCACTCAATCGCAATCGCGCGTGTACCACGCTCAATTGGTGAAGTAGCACAAGTTGAAATGCGTAAAAAATTCGTTGATGTAAAAGTGGTTAAGCCTGGTTTCGTTCGCAACGGCAAGAAAACTTTTTAATTCAGATCAAGAACTAATTTCCTAACATCCGATATGTTTCCAAAGTGAACATTTTCGATGACATTTAGGAACGACTTAAATTACAATAGTGGCGATTTCTAAATCGCTGCTTAACTAAATTATTAAAGGATAAACTCATGAGCAATATCCCAGCAGAACTAAAATACGCTTCTTCACACGAGTGGGTTCGTGACGAAGGCGACGGTGTTTTCACTGTAGGTATCACCGAGCACGCACAAGGTCTATTAGGCGACATGGTATTTGTTGACTTACCAGACGTTGGCGACACGTTCGACGCGGGCGAAGACGCTGCTGTAGCAGAATCTGTAAAAGCTGCTTCTGACATCTACGCACCAATCGGTGGCGAAATTGTTGAAGTAAACGAAGAGTTAGAAGACAGCCCTGAGCTAGTTAACTCTGACGCATTCAACGACGGCTGGTTATTCAAAATCAAAGCAGACGATGCTTCTGAATTAGATAACCTACTAGATGCAGAAGGTTACGCTGCTTCAATCGAAGAAGAATAATCACTGATTATCGAGTAAGCCTCTTAACATTGCGTTAAGGGGCTTTGTTCTTTCTAGCCGCTTAAAATGTTAAGTGGTTGAATTAGTAATATTTTGTAGAGAATCCTCATGACTCGTTTACCAACGTTAACCGAATTAGAAAACAAGCAAGAGTTCATCGCACGCCACATTGGCCCAGATGAAGCACAACAAAGTGAAATGCTTGCAGCCATTGGCGCAGAATCACTAACAGACATGACGCAAAAAATCGTTCCAGAATCGATTTTACTAACTGACAACCTAACTATCGGTGAGTCAAAAACTGAAGTTGAAGCACTAGCACACCTTCGCGGCATGGCTGAGCAAAACCAAGTACTAAAAAGCTACATTGGTATGGGTTACAGCAACACACACGTACCAAGTGTTATCTTGCGCAATGTATTAGAAAATCCAGGCTGGTACACGGCTTACACGCCATACCAACCAGAAATCGCTCAAGGTCGTTTAGAAGCTATTCTTAACTTCCAACAGCTAACTATCGACCTAACAGGTTTAGACCTAGCGAGCGCGTCACTACTTGACGAAGCAACTGCTGGTGCCGAGGCGATGGGTCTTGCTAAGCGCGTTTCAAAAAACAAAAAATCAGACACCTTCTTCGTTAGTGATTCAATTCACCCACAAACGTTAGATGTTGTTAAAACACGTGCTGAAAAATTCGGTTTCGACATCGTTGTTGGCCCTGCACAAGACGCAGTAAACCACGATATCTTCGGTGCAATGTTAAGCTACCCAGGTTCAACTGGTCACGTTGACGACATCGAGCAGTTAATTGCCGATCTACAAGCTAAGAAAGCGGTTGTAACTGTTGCTTCTGATCTAATGGCACTAACAGTACTTAAAGCGCCGGGCGAAATGGGCGCAGACGTAGTATTTGGTAACAGCCAACGCTTTGGTGTGCCAATGGGCTTTGGTGGTCCACACGCTGCATTCTTCGCAACACGCGACAAGCATAAGCGCTCTATGCCGGGTCGTATCATCGGTGTATCTAAAGATACTCGCGGTCGTCCAGCACTACGTATGGCAATGCAAACGCGCGAGCAACACATCCGCCGCGAAAAAGCTAACTCAAACATCTGTACTGCACAGGTGCTACTAGCCAACATGGCATCGTTCTACGCGGTTTACCACGGTCCTAAAGGCCTGAAAAACATTGCAACTCGCATCAACCGCCTAACTACTATCCTTGCAAACGGTTTAACAGCCAAAGGCGCTGAACTAGCGAACGACACTTGGTTCGATACCATCACGTTAAACGTTGGTGAAGACAAAGACAGCATCATCGAAAACGGCGTAAAAGCTGGCGTTAACTTCCGTCGCGACCTAGCTGGTCAAATCGGTATCGCCCTTGACGAAACAACAACTCGTGAAGACGTTGCACAGTTATTCGACATCATCTTAGGTGAAGGTCACGGCCTAAACGTTGCTGCATTAGACAGCGAAGTTGCTGGCAACTCATACAGCGACAGCCTTGTTCGTACGTCTGAATACTTAACTCACCCAGTATTCAACAAGTACCACAGTGAAACTGAAATGATGCGCTACATCCGTCGCCTAGAAGGCAAAGATTTAGCCCTAAACCACTCAATGATCAGCCTTGGTTCTTGTACCATGAAGCTAAACGCGGCCAGCGAAATGCTGCCTGTTAGCTGGAACGAATTCGCCAATATGCACCCATTCTGCCCGCAAGACCAAGCAAAAGGTTACGTGGCGATGATTGAAGAGTTATCAGCATGGTTAGTAAACATCACAGGTTACGACGCGGTATGTATGCAACCAAACTCAGGTGCTCAAGGTGAATACGCTGGTCTGCTTGCGATTCAAAAATACCACGAGAGCCGTGGTGACGCGCACCGTAACATCTGTCTGATCCCTGCATCAGCACACGGTACTAACCCAGCTTCTGCACAAATGGCTGGTCAAAAAGTTGTTGTTACAGCTTGTGACAGCGATGGTAACGTAGACATCGACGATTTACGCGCTAAAGCAGAAGAGCTAAAAGACAACCTATCGTGCATCATGATCACTTACCCATCGACGCACGGTGTATACGAAGAAACCATCGGCGAGATTTGTGACATCATCCACGCCAACGGCGGTCAAGTATACCTAGACGGTGCGAACATGAACGCACAAGTTGGTTTAACTTCACCAGGCAGCATTGGCGCAGACGTATCGCACCTTAACTTGCACAAAACATTCGCTATCCCACACGGTGGCGGTGGCCCAGGTATGGGGCCAATTGGTGTTAAATCTCACCTAGCACCATTTGTTGCAAACCACAGTGTTGTTGATTTAGAAGGTCCTGAATCAGGTAACGGCGCAGTTTCTGCGGCGCAATACGGTAGCGCAAGCATCCTACCAATCACATACATGTACATTGCAATGCTAGGTAACGAAGGTTTACGTCGTTCAACGCAAATGGCCATCTTAAACGCCAACTACTTGAAGAACCGTTTAAGCGAGCACTACCCAATTCTATTCACCGGCCGCGATGGCTACGTAGCACACGAATGTATCGTTGACCTACGTCCAATCAAAGAAGCTTGTGGCGTAACAGAAATGGACATTGCTAAGCGTCTTAACGACTACGGTTTCCACGCACCAACCATGTCATTCCCAGTAGCTGGCACATTAATGATTGAGCCAACTGAATCTGAGTCTAAAGTAGAAATCGACCGTTTAGCCGATGCCCTAATCGCTATCCGCGCCGAAATCGCTAAAGTAGAATCAGGTGAATGGACTGACACTGACAACCCATTACACAACGCACCACACACGATGGACGACGTAATGGACGCTAACTGGAACCGCGCTTACGACCGCGAACTTGCTGTATTCCCAACAGCCGAAGTACGCGCTAACAAGTTCTGGCCAACAGTTAACCGTATCGATGACGTATTCGGTGACCGTAACCTACATTGTTCTTGTGTACCAATTGATGAGTACATTGAAGAGTAATTAGTTACTCTGCGGTTTTAACTGATGTTAGAGCCGCCAAACAGACAAAATAAAAGCGAGTGCCATGAAAGTGGGACTCGCTTTTTTGTTTGATTGAATGTGTTGGCTAGTTATTGATTTATTTCATCTATTTTTCGGTGCTTCTGGTATACATAAACCAACAACACTATAATTTTCAAAGGGAAATTTAAGACTATCATCTAATTTCAACAGAAATGAGATTAAAGCTTCAACTTGAATAAATCGAAGAATTTTTCAAATTACTTAGTTAAGCTCTATAGCGCTGCTTTTTATTGAAAGTGGTGCTGACGTGAATGACGAAGAGATATCTCCAATTAAAGGGGATACCTCGTTGATGTTGGCGGTAGTGGAATTTGGGGAGGTAAAAAACGTGTTAGAAATATTGGATACACCTTTCCCAAAAGCCAAAGTGAATTTCCTTCAAAGAAAGCTTAAGGGGCACGAAAATTTAAAAAACTCTAAAAAGTGGCCAGTTTAACTTGATCACTGCAGCTATATAATTAATAAGAAGGAAGGCAATGTATTACTCAGAAAATATAGGAATAATTTTAAGATTATTTAGGGAAGAACATACTGAGCGAAATAAAGAATATCTGTCAAATTTTGATTCGGCTTTGAAAAGTAAAGTCATCGCTGAACTTCTCTTAAACTCAAATATAGCAACTCCAGAATTAAATAGGGAAAATGTAGCTCAGCTATTATCTGGGAAACTAGCTTGGCCTAAGGACAATGGTGAAGAATACAAAAGAGATTTAAATGTAGAATTGTCGACATTGGAAAAATTAGGTGCAGTAACTTTTTATGCTAATTACTGCCAAGTACATGTCAGGAATCTACCCGATATAGGTGAGGTTGACGAATCATGTAAACCGTTGTTTGAGGCTGTAGCGTTACTCCGTAATATTATATTTGGCTGGGAAAGCTTTGTTAAACCCTACTTTAAAATAGACAAGAAAAAAGCAGAATCGATTTTATCGGATAGATCATTGCCTTTAATCACAACAGAGTTTAAAGAAGAAAACGATTTTTACCATTTAGATGCTTTGGAGTGTAACTTTGATAATTTAATAGCAGAGTATTTATGGGAAGGACTGATTAAGCAGCTTGCTTTAGAGGAGGAAGAGGAAGGCAGCTGTAGTGTGAATTTAAATGAACAGCAACTAATTCTAATGAAAAAATGGCTGTTAATATGTCGTGTTTATTCTGATAACTACTTGAGTCAAATTAACTTTTCTTTTGTAAATCGCTTCCATAAAAAGGTTTATTTAGAATTCTTTGAATATTTGATCGATTCTGATGAACAATTAAAGCAACCTAAATTGGTTTTAGAAAATAAATGGTTATGCTCTTCTGATATCAGAGGAATGTTTTTAGATATTCGCTCAGAACATCGCGTGCAAATTAATTTTACTTCCCCTGATTCAGCTACCAAAAATTCTTATAAAGAAACAATAAATCCCAAAAAGTTAGTTGATGTAGAGCGCAGCTTTTTCTCAAATGGTAATCCTGCCCCCAGTTCTAATTTAGCTTTTTGTGATGAATTATATCGGTGTCGCTTTAATGAAGGTGATTCGGGTAACTTTTATTCAAGTCCTTTGGGAGAGATTATTAATTCAGACATTTATGTCAGTAGCTCTAGTATAAATAGCTATGGGAGACTAGATAGGCTCTTTGAAAAGTCACAGAGAAGTCATGAGCTAAGATTCATGATGCTAAGTGAGGGACTTCACTATAGCGAAGTTAAGTATTTATTGTATCTCCTAACAAAAAAAGAGACTGCGACAATTGCGTTATACCTCTTCGGCAATAGCTCTTTAAACTACCGACTCAATTTAACTCATAAAGAGTTGGAATCTTATCATCTAGAGTACTTTCCAGTTGTTTGCGATGAGTTTTTGGAAGTGTATTTCAAGAATTATTTTAAAAATGGGGGAGTCGATAAGGATGTTGAGTCTGCTGATGATATTGTTGAGTTACTTATATTAATGGCAAAGGGGGCAATTCGTGACAGCTATGCAGGAGAATCTAATTCGAGAAAAGATTGCTTAGATATATTAAAGAGTAAATTTAATTTAGAGCAAATATCAGCAATTTCGGATTGCTTATTGTCAAGTATTGAAAATGACAAATCGGGAGCTGAACGATGTCTGTCAGTTTGGAAATTTTATCTACTTTTTTGGTTGCTAGAGGTAGCTCAAGATTTAAATCTATCAGAAGGTGAAGAAATATCGAACAAGACGCAAGTTTTGATCACAAAATTATATTGCGAATGTTTTGAACGTAATGTTGATAATAAAGATCACAGAATTAACGCTTACAAATTGTTTGAATTTCTGCCTTGGTGGCGGATTGATAGTAAGTATATTTCTGATTATTTACAACTTATTAGAAAGCCTGCTCAGTGGAGTCTTAAGCTTTCCAGTTCTGATGAGTTGGGGTATCAAAATAAAAATATTGTACGAAGTTATTTTCAACTGCTAATAGGTCTACATAGTGATAGTCGAAATGATTCGTGCAATTCAAAAATTATCTTGAAGATCCTTAGTCTATTGGAGTGTTGTGGTTTTCTCGATGGAGAGGTGGATTTTCATGGGATTTTTGATTTTGAATCTCAATATGACTACCTGTTATGGCAACAGTTTACTCTATTTGTAGAATACTTAAATGATGAAGAGTTCGATAGAGTTATTTCGGTTCTTAGAGATGAAGCCCCACTAAATAAGATACTAGAGTTATATATTAATTTAAAAAGAGAATCTCGGAAATTTCAATTGCTACAGTATGTAAAGGATGCTTCTTCAGATAACGCTCTAGAAAACTTAAATATTATAGCACTTGAAAAGTCATTGGATTTTGCATGTCGTGTAGGTCAAGTTGATACAGCAAAGATTATGCTGGACAAGGGACTTTCTTTACTATCGGATAGCAATAGCTACATAAATAAGAGGTTATCTACAGCTAATATTTCTAAGCTTAAAGATGATTGGAGTGCATATGAGTTTAAAGTTGGATTATTGCTCATTAGTAAAGATGAAAGCTTGAGCGATGAAAATAAATTAGACAGCCTTAGAAAGGCTGTCCTTCCATTTGAGGGGGAGGACACGCATCATGTAAGGCAAGAGTTGACCACAAATTGTGAGCGTTTTCAAAAGCAAATTACTGCCTTAATTCTCTATAGCACAAACCCTGAAGCTGCTTATAAGTATTTCGATGGACTATATAGAGAATTGAGAACTCATGATATTGCTGGTAATCGCTTTGCATCAAAGTTGAAGTATTTAGATAGTAATCTTGAAACCACCAAAGCTGACTATAAAAAAGCATTAAGTGAATGGCTAGAGTCTGCAAGTGGTGTAAATGCACATGAGATCGATTTCAATATAATTTCAAATTGGCTTTATTGTTTAAATAAAATCAATGACTTTAGAGGGGTTGATGTACTTTGGAATAGATTGTCTAAAAGCCAACACCACAATGTTTCTATCGTCACTTCTTATTGCTCTTCACTTAAGCAAAGAGGACAGCACTATGTGGCTCAGTCAATCTACGAAAAGCTAAAAAATTACCACAACGTAACTTCCTTAGGCGAAGAAGCTGATCAGCAACTACTTGAATTAGAGGCTCTAATTGTTAAAGATATAGAGCCGAAACATGCATCTGCTTTGACCAATATGTTAGCGAATCAACCGAGATCTGTCGATGAGTTAAGGCAGAGGTATAGTGAAATAAAGTCACAGAAATTGGCTGATATAGTAACTATAATTGAAGGGGCTAACTCGACAATAGATAGTTTTCTATATGAACAATTAAGTTCGATAATTGGAGAAATACAGCTTAGGAAAAGTAACCTAAATAAGACAACTGATAAAAGTGGTAGCCAAGATTCTCATCGAATAATAAATGAGGACCCTATTAATGACTGGGTGACTTCATTATTTGACCATAGACTATCTTATATAGGCTTAAGTTGTAGAGACCAAAAACGAGGTGGACGTTCGCCTAATAGTCAGAACCCCGGTGAAATAGATTTTTTCCTCTGTGGTAATAACAACGAGCGTATTGCAATAATGGAGGCATTTCGTCTTTTCTCAAATGATACAACAGTTATAGAGAGTCATTTAAATAAAATCGCTGGATATGATCAAGAGTGTCTTAGCCCAGTGTTCATTATTGCTTATTGCGATGTATCAGATTTTATAGGTCTTTGTGATAAATACTATGATGATACAAAAGTCCGAGATTATAAGGGGTTTGAAAAATCGACCACGAAAGGCGATAACATTCAAACTGTACAAAGTTCACAGACTTTAAACTTTTATAAGGAAGTAAGGTACAGAGCTCATAAGCCAATTGTTATATATCATTTGATGATTAATTTACGTTTTTAACGTGAAATTAATTAATGATTTATTTTTGGACAGCCATAAAATTTAAATTGAGAACTATAGTGTTGTTGGTTTTAACGAGAGTTAGGGCGTGAAATATACAAAATAAAGGCGAGTGCCAAACCGACACTCGCTTTTTTAATGTTCCTTTTAAGGCTGTAAAACTACTTCACTTTCACATAAACCTTATAGCCAAATGGTGCTATGGTATCGCTGGTTTTGGGGCCGAACGATTTCTTCTCTTTGCTAAACCACTCAACGTAATCACCATGTTGGATGTTTTCGTTGAAAGTCGCAGTTTGTGCCTTATCTGAGAAGTTAAACACTGCGAAGACCTTGTCATCGGCTTTTTTACGAGCGAATGAGAACACGTTTTTCGGATTGCTGTTTGGCACAGGGATCATCTTGCCGCCCCAGTTGCCATTCCACAGCGCTTGGTTCTCGTGCTTAAGCTTGAATAACGATTTGTACAAATCGCCAATTGGGTGCTTACGCCATTTGATTTCGTCTTTTTCAAAGAAGGCTAGTACCTTGTCTAACCCCGCTTCTTGACCGCTGTAGAGCAATGGCATCCCTTCGGCAGTGACCGTTAGTACAATGCTCATTTCTAGGTGGTCGCCAAAGCGATCGAACATGGTTTTTTCCCACGAGTTTTTGTCGTGGTTATCAACAAAGTTCATTTTGATGGCGTTGTCAGGCCATGCACTTAACGCGTGGGCAAAGTGGAGGTAAACACCTGAGGCGTCTTTATGGCCTTTGGCGACATCGTGCAAGGTGTCGTGCAGTTTCCATGCGTAGGTCATATCGAACGCTTTCTTATGCAGATCGCGAGCGTCCCATTCCGCCAACATAAATACAGGTTTGATTTCATCTAGTTCACGACGGGCGTTATCCCAAAAGTTTGTTGGAATAAAGCCAGCAACATCAGCGCGGTAACCGTCGATATCGGCTTCTTTCACCCAGTATTTTAGCGATTCGGTCATGTATTTGCGAATGCCCGGTTGCTCGTAATCAAAGTCGATAATATCCGACCAATCCCACCACGGCGTTGGTTGGAAATTGCCGTTGTGATCCTTGGTGTACCACTCAGGGTTCGATACTGTCAGCGGGTTATCCCACGCCGAGTGATTCGCCACCCAATCTAAAATCACATACATGCCCATGTCGTGCGCTTGTTTTACTAAGGCTTTTAAATCATCCAGCGTACCGAATTCAGGATTTACTGCACGATAATCCTTAACTGCGTAATAGCTGCCTTTGCCGCCTTTTCTGTTTTTCTCACCGATAGGATGAATAGGCATTAACCACAGAATATCGACACCTAAATCTTTTAAACGCGGTAGGTGTTTAGCAAACGCATTGAAGGTGCCTTCTTTGGTGTATTGACGAATGTTCACTTCGTAAATGGTGGCATTTTTAGACCATTCGGGATGCTGCAATTCGACGTATGGCGCTGGTTGATAAGGATCTGTTGTCGTGGTGTTTTTGGCAACAGCTGTGGCGCTGAACAAGCTCAACGTCAGTGCTACCGAGACACATTTTTTAGATAAGTGGTTAAGAAACATAACTAATTTCCAATGGTGTTGTAATTATAGTAATCCCTTCATTGTTGCAACTTCCTGCTGCTGAACAACCAACAGCCAAAAAAACATTGTTCACATATAAGAACAATGAGGTAGAGTAGTGCGGTTGAATGAACATAGGTGGATTATGAATTTAGAGCGCATGTGCTTGTTTTGCGAAGTGGTAAAGCAGGGCAGTTACACCAAAGCCGCTGATTTATTGGGTGTTTCTAAAGGGTATTTATCGACACAAATCAAAAAGCTCGAAGCGGAAACCAACAAGCAGTTGTTAGTGCGAAATACACGAACAATGCGGCTGACTTCGGCGGGTGAAATCCTGTTTAAGCAAGCGAGTAAACTGCCGACCTTTTTGCAAGAAACTCAATCACTACTGCAACACGGTGAGGATGGTCTAGTAGGCACTGTAAAATGCACTGCGCCAGTTGGCTTGAGTGCGCACGTGTTGTGGCCGATTTTTAATGACATCATGAGCAAACACAGCGATATCAATATTTGGGTCGATTCCTCAAACACCACTCACAATTTAGTAGCCGATGATTTTGATTTTGCCGTGCGCATCACCAACACACCGCCACAAGATATGATTGCCAAAAAGTTGATGCGCTTTAAATACGTTTGCTGCGCGACACCCACATTCCTCGCACAACACGGCGAACCTGCAACGCCGCAAGAACTACAACAACATAAGTGTTTAGTACTCGCCCATTGGCAGTTTTGGACGTTTAGTAATGCAGGTAAAACCGAACGTATTGACTTGTCAGGCAAATTCACTGCGTCTGATAATGACTTATTAAAAAAGGCCGCGCTAAATCACCACGGCATCGCCCGATTACCGGAGTACATGATCAAAGATGAGCTAACATCAGGCGAGTTAGTGGCATTGCTCCCTAACCAAGAGTCAGAGCATCGAGACTTGTACCTTGTGTATCCACAAATCCCCACTAGACCATCGCGAGTAAAGCTGTGCTTAGAGGCGATTGTTGATGGTGTGGTTTGATTACTTTTCTTTATTCATCAAACAAGAGGCAAAGCAGGAGACAAAGTAAGGAAATACTTGATTTGTATCACCTTAGTCTTTTATCCCTTTGATATGATTGAATCGCAATAATATCTATTGTGTTTTATTTGAAGGCTGATAGTCTTGCATAGTAATTAATGAACAGGGATGAGTTTGATGATTGATTTTTCAAGGAAAATTACAAGTAAGCGTGTAAGAAGTTCAAAGAACTATACGTCGCTAGATAATTTGTTATTAGCTTTTGAAAGTGACAGAGGACGAATTATTAATTCTGCCGCTGTGCGTCGGCTACAGCAAAAAACACAAGTATTCCCCCTTGAACGAAATTCCGCTGTACGCAGTCGTTTGACCCACTCATTAGAAGTACAACAAGTTGGCCGCTTCATTGTTCAAAAGATGTTTAAGACATTGAGTGATGAGCAATTAGATAAATATAGACTCTACGGCTTAGAACGTTGCCTTGAAAGTATCGTTGAAATGTCATGCTTGTTACATGACGTTGGCAACCCACCATTTGGCCACTTTGGTGAGCAGGCGATTAACGATTGGTTTGAACAAAATTTTGATTCGATGTTGCCAACAATTAAGGAAGGCGATCGAGAGATAAAACTATCAATAAGTGACGAACTGACACGAGATATCTGCCATTTTGAAGGTAATGCCCAAGCTATTCGGCTAATTCATTCGTTACTCCAATTGAACCTAACCTATTCTCAGGTTGCGGGAATTCTAAAATACACACGCTGTGGCACAGAGTTAAAACCTAAGAAAGGCGACAAATTCGATTATTTGAAAAAGAAGGTCGGTTATTACCACAGCGAAAAAGCCTATGTCGAAGAACTATGCCAATCCCTCGATATGCAAGTAGGTTGCAGGCATCCCGTTTCTTACATCATGGAAGCCGCTGATGATATTTCATATTGCATTGCTGATATTGAAGACGCCGTTGAAAAAGACATTTTAGACGTAGAGAAACTGTGCGCTTTGTTGAAGGAAGAATCTGAATCGATACTGCGCGAGTTTGGTTTGAATATATATGATCAGAAGTTTTCAAAAATCATCGAAAAAGCACTAGAAAAATACAACGAAAACGGGATGTGTCAGATCAGCGAGTTTTTTATATCCCTAAGAGTTGGCGTACTTCACCCGCTAGCTAAACATGCTACTGAGCGTTTTGTATCGAATATTAATGAGATATATGACGGCTCATTTAATGAGGCGTTGCTAGAAGATAAAAGCATTGAAAACGCTATCAGTGAAACCTAACAGCGCGTTGCTAAAAAACATGTATTTTGCGACAAAGAAGTCGAAGCGAGAGAGTTACAAGGCTATAAGATAATTTCTGGCTTATTAGATACCTATAAACCATTGTTGTCGTTAAATAGAGCTGACTTTGAAGACGTAAGACAGCAAAAGAAATCAGCTGGATTACTCCATAAACGATTATTCAAAAAACTGCCAAACAAACACTTACGCGCCTATGACGATGTCATCAATGAAAATAGTACCGACGAAGATGAATATTATTATCGCTGTCGCTTACTTCAAGATTACATCAGCGGCATGACTGATCAGTTTGCTTATGATGAATATCGGGCTTTGATGATTAGTGATTAGGACTTATAAATTTAAATATGTAGGGCGGGGTAATCATATCAGCTATCTTTGACCTCATTGATTGAAGAAGTTTTCTCATATACGTCTCAGTATTAGCTTGATTATATAAATAAATTCACAAATCAAGACTATTTAAGTTTACCTGAACGCCAGTTACATATGAAAAATTAATCTACTTCAAAAAGAAAGGAGCTCATTATTGATTTTGAGGAGTCTCTTTCGTTGTAAATATACAGTATCAATTAACATAAAAATCAGTGTAGACAAAGGATATAAATGATAAACCTAATTCTGGATACAAATATACTCCATCAGGAAGGATTAAACTCTGGTCGTATGCAAGTGCTTAAAAAGCTAATAGAAAATGACATGGTCAGGCTTTTTATTCCTGAAATTGTAAAACGAGAATTTACTACTAAACGAGCTAGTGAAATAACCAAGGCTCTAAATAATATGAAAGGAGATATCAATAAATTACAAGGTAGAATTGATTTTGATAATGACCTAAAAAGTAGTAGTCAAGAAATAGAAAAAGAGCTGAATAGATTAAAAGAAATAGTTGAGGAACGTGTTGAGGCTGAATTCCAAACTTGGGTAAATGAACTAAAAGTAACTATATCCATATTTAACCCTGAACATATTTATTCTGTTCTTAATGATTATTTCAGTGGTAACGGTGTTTTTAGATCTCTAAAGCAACGTGAAGATCTACCAGACTCGATGATTCATCAAACAATTAAACAAATAGTTAGTGATGTGGGAGAAGTTCATCTTACTCTGATTGACGGTGCATTCAAAAAGCACATGAAAAAAGCCCCAAATGTGAAGGTTTATGATTCACTCAATGAGTTTTTTACTATTGATACGATTGAAAACTTTCTTGCTAACGCACAGTTCGAACAGTATTTTAGCAGTAACAAACTAACTACACTGCTTATGAACTATTTGCGAACTCAAGATGAATTAATTAGCCAAATATACATCCCCGATGGGGCTGTTGAAAATATAGACCAAGTTGGTATTCGTATATTCAATGCTGAAATAAATTATCCAGACGCAGCATCAATAGATAACTTGTCAATAAGTAACTTTTACCTAATATCTGAGACCGAGTTTACAGCAGCTGTTTCTTTCACTTCTCGCGCCCCATTACATTTCATTAGTGATTACGGTAATTACTTAGAGTTAGAGCGCGATAAAGATAGAAATGTTGATATGGATAGTATGAATGGTGAAGGTATTTGCGATCTTTATGAATTCTATATTGCTGAGTTTCAAGGAACAATATCGTTTCACTTTGATGAAAAATATGAACTAGAACAGATTGAATCACTTTTTGATAACTTGACATCAGTTGATAGTAGTACGCTTTCCATTTCAGTTGATATAGAAAGGGCTAGATTGTTGAACGAAACAAGCTAAAGGAGGTTAACTCGAATCGATGGTGTAATAGTATTACATGGCCCGATAGTAAGTTATAAGCGAAGAGATAATCTTCATCTTCGCTCATTTTTTAGTTAATAAGTTTTTAAGAGTAACAAGTATGAAAAATCATAATTTATAAGTTATGATTTGATTAATTGCATAATTATTAACGACATTTACCATTGAAGTAATTTCTGATATAGGTATCTAACAAGTGGTTTAATTCTTTTTCTACTGCATCATGTTTTTTGGGGCTTCTAACTTTACTTAAATGTTTTTCAATAAAGTTAGATGATATTTTTATTACTATTTTCTTATGTCCATTGTAAAGTTCTTTAGCCCATTCTAATTCACGATGTTTTTTCAAATTATTAGTTGTATCTCTTGTAACCACAAACGCAAGTTTCCCATATTCATTATATAAATAAGAATTTATTTGGCGATACGCATCAGCTTTTAGCTCTTTAAAATTTTTAATTTCGAATATTATTTGACGAGAACCATAGTCTTCAAATATTCTCTTCCAGAGGTTAGACTTACCCATGTTGGTTGCAACGATATCTCTTTGTTGTAATCCATTCTTATTAGGGTGCATTTCTATATTATTTAAAGTACCTGCAAATATTATTTTTAATGCTTTTAAACACCATCCTTCAAAATCATTTGCTCCGTCTGCTCCTTCTGGTATAGCAGATAACTCTTGCAATAGGCTTCCAATCCTTTGATTTCTTTGCTCAACAGAAACTGAACTTACCTCTATATCATATTCATCATGTATCTCTTCTGCTTCGTCTAATTTTAATTCTGACTGAGATGTTCCTAATGCTAACCAATAACACGGATGAAACAATAGCCTTGTTTCTAACTTAAAATCTCTATCAGGATCTTTTCCATCGTGACAAAAAACATAAGATGATGACTTTTCGTTGTATATTCCAATAAATCCGACGCTATATAATCTATAAAGTACTTGATTCCCATTCTCAAATATAAACAAATCCTGCTGTTTCTCTTTATCTAAATTTTCTTGTGATAGTGTTTTATTTACAATAGATAATGCTTTTTCAACTAGAATTTCCGGCGATAAACCATGGAATGCGCTTGTGAATTCTTCCAGCGCAGGAAATATAATTTCATATTCTTTATGTAAATCAGAAAGTCTATTACTGGAAATTGTTTTTGCTGTTATATCAATGTCTTCTAGAACTATTTCTTTACGTTCTTGAGAGTTGGCATGTAGGAAAGCTTCATTTAATAAGACGAGAATATCTCTAGGTCTATAAAGTGTGAGCTTTAAGGCAACTCGAAACCCCTCTTTCCCTTTTAGTTCTCGCGCGGTAAAGCTATTCCATACCCTTATATTGTTTTCAACATTTGTATCGAATGCTACTCTCATACGATTACAGACAAGGTTAAATAAATTATATTCATCCCAATGTAATCTTAATGTTTGTCCTTCTATATTTCTCGTAAAATCGGGATCTAATTTCGCTATAGCTCTGTAAATATTATCTCGGATGAAAGAAAAAGCGATAACGTTTTCATTTAATCTAGACTTAACATCTATTACTGCTTGAACAAAACCATCTACTATTGCAACTCCAAGATTATCCGGGCTGTAACCCTCGTCTAATTTATCAGCAAAAATAATATATTGAGTCTTAGACTTTTCAATAGCTTCAATCAAAACTTCTTCGATTAATTCTAATTCTAGAGTGTCTGATAAATCTGCAATACGTGACTGGGGAGTCTGATTTTTATCATAAATTCCTTTAAGTTTTTTTCTTATTTTAGTCGCTATACTTTGTCTTTTAGGGCCCCAGGAAATAATATGTTCTTTTATGGCATTAGTATCAAGGTTATTTTTATACTTATAGTGATTAGCTAAATCTGTAATAACTTCCATATAAATTGCATACCGCCAAGCCATTTTAGTGCCAGCTTTTATATGTAGATATTTTTCTCCAAATTGTTCAAAGATATCTCTTAGACCAATCATTTGTTCTTCTTCTGGAGCTATTTTTATGACAGTAGTATTACTTTTCATGGACCAGTGCTTTGAAAGCATATGCGCTAAAGCACTTTTTCCTGTTCCGCGTCTCCCGACAATAATTGGTCGATCGTAAGATTCTAACAACGACTTATAATCTGAAGATTCCCAAAATGTGGCCTCTAACATTTTTGAGTCGTGCTCTGCTCTTATATCGCCTAATACATTTCCAGAAATCAATGTTATTCCTTTCTAATAAAATAATATTTAATGGGAATTTATAATCTATCAAAACAATGGGAAGTTCAATAAAAATAAGTATAAATTACAATCCAATATATTGATTAAAAACAATTTTTTCATTCAGTATTTGTCTATAATAAAAATGGGGGACAGCCTTAAATTTATTTTTGATAATTATATTGTTACTCGTGAAATTAGTTTAGCCACAAAAACTATCATTATATTAATAACTAATCTTCGTAGAAGCGCTAATTATCCATCTAAATAGCGCCCAATACTCTTAACTATTACACCAACCTAAAGCGCGCTGCTAACAAAGCAATTCGATAATCACTTTGATACATCTACGTAGCAATTTCCGTCGTAGTATCACAAGCTTCGCATATCAGTTTGTAGCTCTCTTTTTTCTTACTTACCTTTGTCTTTTTGTTCTGGCAACTTGGACAAGGGACCTTCATTGATGTGTTAGCTGCACATGCGCCACATTTGAAATAGTATCCAAACTTTCCAGCTTTAGCGGTCAGCTGATTTTCTTCGTTACATTTAGAGCAATGAATTTGGATAACCTGAGGGCTAGCTGTCTGCGCTACAGAAGGCGCTGTATTTTCGCTGGTTTCAACTTGCGCTTTAGTGTCAGCTTGGGGCTTGTTGCTTTGATAATCCGGTAAGGGCTCAGTGATCATTTCTTCGTTTTCTAAAGGCTTATCTACTTTGGCTTTTAATTCTGATTGATCGTTGGCTAGCAGAAAGTCGGCGATAGATTTCATTTCTTGCGCGTTAAAGGCTGGTCTTGAATCTAAGATATTGACCATGTTTAGCACCGGATTACGGATTTTCATGATGGCTTTTAATTTATCCGCCAAAAACTCTGATTTTACGAGCTTCGATGAGATGCTTTCAGGCATCTGTTCGCGATTGATTATCGCGTTAGAAGACACAGCGCAAATGTTGTCCCAACAACGACCACCAAATCCTTGTTGCATTAATAAGAAGGTGTCTAAGATCTCAGCTCGTCGTTCATAGAGCAGTTCTCTGAGAAGCTTTTGCTGAAGTTCAACCTGCTTTATTGGCGAGAGCATGCCGCGCCATTGATTGTTATAACTACGAGACCATTCTTCTTGCTTGTTCACGGAAACCTCGCCGGTAATACTTTTCGACTCGATCAGAACAAAGCCGTATGGGTAAAGAACTAGGTGGTCAATTTGAGCAGTTTCTTCGTTATGAGTTATTTTTATATCATTAAAAACTAAAATATTTTTGTCGTCTTTGAAATGTCGACGCAAAAAGAAAGCTACATCTTGTTCTTGTTTTTGACCTGCTTTTAAGGTTGGAGAAGTGGTAGGAGAAATAACCTTGTCTTTTAAAATCAATTTTTAATCCATTAATAATCGTCGTTTTAATAGCGCGATAATATCATACGATTATTTATTACAGAATCGTTGTGAGTATTAGAAATTCGGAGAGACATGATTTTATCATTGATAATTATGTAGTTATCTTTATTCTTAGAGGTGTTGCGCCAATTATTAGTGAACTCCTTAAACGCCAAATAATCAGAGAGCCTTAATGTTTCTAAGATCAGTAATTATCATTGCGCTGCTAATTGTGCTAACAATCACCAGCACAGTTTTGATTTTTGTATTTCCTGAAAGAGGTGAATGGAAGCCAAAGATAGAGCGTATTGTCGATTATCACCCAAAAGAAACACAGGTAGTTTCATTCTCGCGCCATGCTTGTTTCGGGCCTTGTCCAGTATTTGATTTCTATGTGTTTCCTGATGATAGCTTCGTATTCATTGGCCATAGATATGTGAAAAAGAAAGGTGCATATCGCGGTAAATTATTTGATGGCGCATTTGTCAGTTTAATAAACTTATTAGATAACAATGATTTTCTTAAGCTAGCTCGAATTGGAAGGCTTACTAACGATCGTAAAGGAGACGTTTTTAAATGTGGTTTATATAGTACTGATGGGCCAGTAATAACTGTTGCGACTCAGTTACAGGGCTCAATGTTATCTTTTACTTACGATACTGGCTGTACTCTATTTGCGGAAGAAAGCACTGTAAAACACATTATTGATGAGTTTGAGCGTGTAGCATCGATGAATGTCGATAAATTGTTTTAAGTCGTCGCCTCTTATCATTCTTTTAATTAGCGAATTATCTCTATTCGGCATCAACTAAATGAATAAATTTAACGACAGCAATCTATTAGCATCTTGGCAGGTGAATGCTAAGGAAAGTAGCACAGCGGTTGTGTTGCCAGATGGTTGTCGTGATCTCATTATGAAAGTTGTCGGAAACGATAAACCCACCTGGCTTGTATCACCGCTGTATGACTCTGCTGAAACCGTTTCAATTGAATCTGGCTCTACGCTGGTGGGCTTTCGGTTAAGAGCGGGAGTTGATATTGCCGAAGATAAGTTGCTGAGTGCGCTAAGTGGCAATGACGGGAATATTGATGATATTCCATCGCTGTTGTCTGACACGACGAACATCAATGGTGCAGTGTCTGAGGCGCTTGATTGTTTGGCGACTGATGTTGCCTCTGTCGCTATGGTGGCAAAAGAGCTAGGTGTTAGTGCTAGAACGCTACAACGGCTCATTATAAGCCATACAAATCGTTCGCCTCAGTATTGGATTTTACTGGCGCGGGCACGGAGGACTGCACGGGCGATTACGGGAGAGAAGTCGTTTGCAGAAATCGCTGATATTTACGGTTATTCCGATCAGTCGCACATGAACCGAGAGTTAAAGCGTTGGTTTAACACAACGCCATCTTCAATTCGAACTGCGCCCAGCTCAATAAGCCAACTGTT
Source organism: Psychrobium sp. MM17-31 (assembly GCF_022347785.1). NCBI lineage: Bacteria > Pseudomonadati > Pseudomonadota > Gammaproteobacteria > Alteromonadales > Shewanellaceae > Psychrobium > Psychrobium sp. MM17-31. The sequence continues at coordinate 774,166 of NZ_JAKRGA010000001.1, read as the reverse complement.
TAGCGCGGGTTATGATTAGCTAGCAATTGGTGAACACAGCTCAATGAGAAAACCATTTTTGTCTGACACATAAGCAGTGGTTTGTCCCCACGGCATTTCTTCAACGTCTTGAACCAGCGTTGCGCCAGCTGCAATGGCTTTTGCTAATGCACCTGCAACATCCTCTGTTTGAAAGGCTAACTCGAAGGTTGGTTTTGATGCGTCAACCTTAGCGGGATTTTTGCCGATATCCGTCATGAGTTCGAGTGATGAAAAAGACAGGGTTGTGTTGCCTGTATCTAGTTCGCCATAGTCGCCACTTTCATGGAGCATGGTGCGTTTAAAGCCAAACGCATTCTCAAAGAATGCCAGTGTGTCAGCTACGTTTGCCACATAAAGAATGGTGTATTTGAATGTTAATTCGCTCATGCATAAATCCCTTAATTAATTTGAATACAAGATGATATGTTGTTTTCATCCGTTGGTCTTGGATAAAAGCGACAAGGTGTTGCTAAACTAACTTGGTTTTGAGAAATAGCATAATGATACAGCCTAGATAAAGGCGCTATTTATTGACTAAATAGCGCTTAATTTAGGGTTTTACACCCCACGCGTTAAGTGAAACTGACAGTCTAACGCTTGGCTACGCAGTGGAATTAGGGCTTGATATTCTTCGCTGTTGTACCAGTCTCTTGCGTGCTGCTCTGTCGGAAATTCAATCACGGCTTTGTTGGCAAATGGTTGTTTGCCGCGCAGTGAGTCTGCGTTCCCTTTAGCGATAAACTTTCCGTGATATTTTAAAACGGTTGGTATGGTTTGAAATGGGAATTAAATAGTGATATCGGCAGTAATTAAATTAATTAATTTGATATGCTCTCTATTCTTCACAAAAAAGCGAGAAACTAAGAACGAATTTTCTCGCTTTAAATGATGAGAAGACTAACTCAAGTGAATTAGTATGATCTTAATCTTCTCGGCGCTGTAAATTAAGTGGCGTCACTTTATTAGCTGGGCCTTCATTTCCTAACTCGTAAACACATTTATAGCCATATGAGCAATATTGAGCTGGTTGCCCATCATCCCCAACTACTGTGTCACAAAAATACACTTTTACCAGTTCACCACCGTTTCTTAAACAATCTGCAATTGGGCGAGGTTGGGCTGCATTAACTGCTGCACCAGTTAGGCCTGTAAATAGAACTGCAAGAACAAAATGGCTTTTTTTAAACTTTGATAACATAATAAATCCTTTATTTAAGTGTTTAGCTACGATTCGTAGCAAATGTAATCTACACCTTAAAGTTATATATATCAACAGTTTATTTTTTTAGCTTTGTGAGCTCTCTATTATCATATATTCTCGTCAATGCCTATTTTCAATCTTTAAATGGGTTTTTACAAAGTAACTACATTGTCAGTTACTGGTTGTTAGCCGTAGCTTTTATCAGCTGGTTAAGCATTATTTTAATGCGGCAAGCTGAGTTGCTTTACGGTAAACGTTTGCTCTTATTTTTCGAATCACCGTAATTATGACTCACTTTAGTAAAACCTCGGTTAGGGCAAAACGTGTAATTGTTGTCGCTATTACGTCGTTTTCCTGTGCCAATTATCCAGCGAAATGTTAGGCAGTTATCTGGCCCATTTAATTCTAATATTTCAATACTAATGGGGGCTCTGGAATCATAATGGCGAATTTCTCCTTGTCGCCAATAGCCCAATGGAAATTTGCTGCCTAATCCGCTGTAGGTTCTGTTTCCCCAGCTTTTGCGCTTATCAAATATTCTGACTAATCCATCTTTCGAATTGTTAATGGTGAAATGCGATACAACGTCTCCCATGCGCCGCGTTGAAAAGGTTCTTTTGTAATAAGGAATTTGATCACCCACCCAACTAATGCTGGTGGTGTTGTCGGTGGTTTTAAATGGGCCTGTTATGAAGTATTTATCACATGGTCTGCCGCCAGCTGAAGAACAAGCAACTGTGGTTACTGGTTTCATAACAAGTTGGTGTTTGCCATCCCAATAAGCTCCTGTGAATAGCTCGACGGGAATAAAGCGCTGTTTGGTTTTCTTGTTATAGGAGTTATCCCAAACATTTTTTTCATTGAGTACGCTTTCTGTCGGCTGTGTTGGTAGCGCTGCAAATGCAAAGTTGCCTACCGTTAAGGTACTCGCCAGTATCAGAATTTTTAGCAAGTTGAGTTGTGGGTTGGTGATTATCATTAATTTTCTCTTGTTGGTTGTCGATTGAGGAAGATATTGCCGTTAATCGAAAAAAGATGCTTAAAAGTTAGTTGAAATATTTCTAAAAGTTTTTTGAATGCAATTAAAACAATGAGTTACAAAGTCTGTAAAAGAAAGTTTATCTGATAGAATATTTGAAATTTTTATCGTGGATTTGCAGTTTTTGGATACATCTAAGGCCTTTATGCTTGGGCAATGGAAAGTTGAACCCGAGCTCAATAAATTATCTTGTGGCGAGCATGAAGTGATTCTTGTACCTAAGGTGATGGCTGTTTTATTGGTGTTGGTTGAAAGTGGCGGTGAGCCCCTTAATTTAAAAACATTGATGAAAAAAGTATGGAAAGAGCAGGTTGTTAGTGACAGTTCTGTGTATCAAGCCATTGCTCAACTGCGTAAGGCATTAGGAGATACGGCAGCTAAGCCTGCCTACATTCAGCGAGTCTCCGGTAAAGGATATCGCTTAATTGCCGAGGTCAATTTCATTGACGTTAAGTTAGATTGCGATAAGAAAGATAGTGACGATTCCGCCTCTTTGTCGTCTGCCGATGCTGAGCTAAATCCAAAAATGCAGAGACCTTGGTATTGGCAGATTGCCGCTTCTTGCATGGTCATTTTCATTGTGTTGCTTTCGGGACAATGGTTATTAGATTCTCAACAACCATCGAAGACACTTGAAATCGCTCAAATAAAATCAATTTCATTGCAACATTTAGACACGACGGGACTTGATGAAGCTAACTCACTAGTAGCGTTAAATGATGTGTTGCTGACTCAGTTAATGCAAATCAAGAAGCTGCGTGTGGTGTCGCTAGGGCAAGCGCCATCAAATGCAACGACACAAGCCATAATAACTGGCCGCATTGATAAGAAGGCGGACAATATTCGCGTTTTTCTGCAGTTGCTTGATGTGGAAAGTCAGGACGTGATTCTGGCTAAGGTGTTTGACGGTAATACCAATGATTTGTTTTTTCTGCAAAACGCTATTGCCGAATGGTTGCTAGCGGTGTTTGAACAGTCGTCGACTTCTTCTATTTTTAAGCAGGATGCGATTGATAGAAAAACCTTTGACCAATATTTGTTGGGGCGTCATTTATGGCAACAACGAAATAGCGAGGCTTTAAATCGTGCCAAGGATGTGTTTGAAGAGATGCAGCGACAGGGGCAGTTATTTCCACTAGCCGCTGTCGGCCTATGCGATACCTATCATTCGCTTAATATTTATAGCGACTGGTCATTGCAACAGGCGTTGGATAAATGTCGCCCTCTGTTAGAACAGGCCTTGTCTAAGGAGCCAGAACTCGGACAGGCGTTGGCGGCGCAGGCCTTTTTGTTGAGCAGGCAAGGAAAGAAACAACAGGCCAGTGAACTGTTTAAACAAGCAATTAAAAACGCGCCTAATTATCCCTTTAGTTACGTTTGGCATGCGGAGCAAAATCGCAGAATGGGGAAATATGAGCAAGGCTTGAGTATGACACAAACGGCTTATGAGTTGGCGCCAATGTCGCCAACGGTTAATCGAAGCTTGGCATATGCCTATTTAAATGCTGGTAACAAAAAACAAGCGCGATTTTATTATCGCCGAGCATTGAGTCTGCAGTTTGATTATACGGATCGTGCTATTGAAGAGTTGGATTTCTTGCCAATCACGATTGAGCGAGCGCGTGCGTTTTTGAAATGGGTAGAGCAGAATTCATCGTTGATGGAAAAACGACACTCTTATCAATTAACACAGGCTTTGATTCACTTAGCAGTGGGTGATCATGCGGCAGTGGCAAATACCTTGGAAAAGTTAGCAGGTCAGCAAGTTAATCTTTCATTCAAACTATTTATTGAAATGTCGTTGGCGTCCGCTCAAGGGCGCTATCAAGATGTGATTGAGTTAATCGAAAAGCGGATGGCACTCCATCAAGATGCCCAGCGATATGTTGGGGCCTATTTGATGGCGCTTGAGCAGTTTGGAGATGCTGAAAAAGTGTATCAGGCGTTTTTGCGTTTGCGGCCTGAGTTGGCTGATAAGTTATTGCATCAAGAGAAATTCGGCGATGTTGATATTGGAGATGATAACGCTTATTTGATTGCCTATTTTGTGCAACTTCAGGCAAAGCGTGGCAAGTTTGAGTCTGTTAGTGCACTAGCGCAGTTGCTAGATAGAACCTTTACGCAAGGATATTTACTACAAGATATTTATTATGCTCGTTGGTTGTTATTTCGAGGCCACAAAGAGCGAGCACAAACGTTAATTCTCAGGCTAATGCACGATGGTTGGCTGCCAGATTACAATGCGCAGTTGTATCCTGAAACTATCATGTTGCAACTCTTTATCGATGCTGGACTCAAGCGCGATGATTATCAAAAATTACTCGATAACAATCGCGCTAAGGTGTTGGCTGAGCTGAATTAGCCTCGCTTGTGAGATGTGGGAGAGTGTAATTACTTTGCTCGGGATATGCGGGATAAGTCCCATCCATGTAATTATCGGTTAAACACAGTTTCTTGAATTGCGCGCTTGATATACCATATTTCTATTATCAGTTTGTCGCCAATGTAGAATATGAATAAGTCTGTTGCCTTTTTTCTCGCTCTTTTTTTAGGGGCCTGTGCCGTCATTCCAAGCTTAGAATTGGATAAACTTTGGGGACCGCAGGATAGTCGTCGTTACGAGCAGCCTGTTTTGGCCACTGCACCAACCAAGCTCGATTTCCAACAAGATATCAAACCAATTCTCGATAATCGCTGTGTGGTGTGTCATGGCTGTTATGATTCGCCGTGTCAGCTCAATCTCGCTTCTTATGACGGGTTAAGTCGCGGTGCGAGTAAAGCTTTGGTTTATAACGGTACACGCATTTTAGCTGCCGCGCCGAGTCGCCTGTTCATTGACGCACAAACACCTACACAATGGCGCGAAAAGGATTTTTTTCCGGTGCTAAATGAGCGCTCGCCAAGTGGCGACCGTGAAGCTGGTGTGATGCATCGTCTCCTTAGCTTAAAACAGCAACAACGAGATAGTTTTCCTCTTGATAATCAGCCGCTTGATAGTGATAAATTTGATTTTTCGCTAGATCGTGATCAATTTTGCCCAACAGTCACTGAATTACCTGCTTTTGAGGCTGGTTTTTCCCACTGGGGCATGCCTTTTGGTTTACCGGGGTTATCGGATAGTGAATACGACAATTTAACACAGTGGATTGCGGCTGGAGCTCCTGTGAAGGCGAGAAAAACACTGGCTGACGATATTGTGGCGCGGGTGAATCAATGGGAGACTTTCTTAAATCAAGATAGTCTTAAGGCGCAGTTGATGGCGCGTTATATTTATGAACATTGGTTTTTAGCGAACTTATATTTTGACGATGTAAAGGCACAGCGTACTTTCTTTAAGCTGGTGCGTTCGCGCACACCAAGCGGTGAGCCAGTTGACGTGATCGCCACCACTCGCCCGTTTGACGATCCTAAAGTTGATCGCGTCTACTATCGTTTAGTCGAAAATACCCAGAGTATTTTGTCGAAAACTCATATGCCTTATGTGCTGACAAACCAGCGTTTAGCGACGTTAAAAGCACGTTTTATCGACGAAAATTACGCAGTGACCAAACTGCCTGATTACAAACCAGAAAATGCGTCTAATCCTTTTGTGACTTTCGCGCAAATTCCGTCTAATACGCGCTATCGTTTTATGCTTGAAGAAGCGCGTTTCACCATCATGGGCTTTATTAAAGGGCCTGTTTGTCGCGGCCAAATCGCCCTCAATGTGATTAACGATCACTTCTGGGTGGTCTTTGTCGCGCCTGATGATGCGCTGGCAAGTGACGTTAAACAGCGTATTGCAACCTTAGATCAAGGGTCTATTATCGAAGCTACTAAAAAGCTTCATTTACCCGCCGAATCGGGTAGTACGACCGGAGCGTTGTCATGGCTGCTATACGCTGATAGACAAATGGACTTTCTCAAGGCTAAAACACAATACATCAATTCAATTTATTCAGATGGCCTTAAACCTAAAATAGACACCGTATGGCATGGTGACAATGGCAATAAGAATGCCGCGTTAACCATCTTCAGACATTATGACACGGCATCGGTCGAGCATGGTTTAATTGGTGAAACACCACAAACCATGTGGTTGATTTCTTATCCACTGCTAGAACAAATACACTATTTGCTGGTGGCGGGATTCGATGTTTATGGCAATTACGGGCATCAATTAAAAACGCGTTTATTTATGGATTTTTTACGCATGGAAGGGGAGTTTAATTTCCTGAGCCTATTACCCAAAGGTGACCGTGCTAAATTGCTGGCTAAGTGGTATCAAGATCATCCAGATACGATGAAGAAGTTCTTTACCGATAGTCAGGTTATTCTCAATACCGATACTGGGATTGATTACCAAACCAAAGATACTTATCGCGAGTTACAACAAAAGCTCAAAGCCTATCTAGCGCCAAGCCTAGAGCATAAATTCGAACTGGCTAAAAGTGGTTTGAATGCGGACTCCTTGAGTAAGTTAGCGGTGTTAAATTCCTTGCAGGGGCAGAATTTACAATATTTGGCGCAAACATCGTTGATCACTGTAGTAGATGAAAACAATCAACGCCATGTGTTTTCGATGCTGCACAACAACGCGCATAAAAATGTGGCCGAACTGGGGCATGAGCAGGAGCGACGCTTGCCAAAACGCGATACTGTGACTGTCGTTAATGGCTTTATTGGCGCTTACCCTAACGTATTTATTGAGTTGACCGAGGCGCAAATCACGCCTTTTGTTAATGCAGTTGCGAGTTTAACGTCGAAAGAAGATTACAAGCAGTTGTTAGATAGGTTTGCTATTCGCCGCACTCATCCGCAATTTTGGCAACACAGTGATCGCATTAATCAGCTGTTTAAGGACTATGAACCATTAGAACATGGGCTATTAGACTACAATCGTTTGGAAAATAAGTAGGGCATTGCTGCAATATTCGACAGTGCTCGCAGAACTGGCAACATAGATCCCATTTGCACAATAACACGCTATAATGCGCGCCATAAATACAAGCGCGCTAGCGCCATATAGCAATGAAATAGTCATGAGCCAACCACAAATATTTGATCCAAAAGCGCCACAAGCGCTGCCGCTGTCTGAAGAAGCGCGCATTCTGACGCCGATTGATGTCGGTAACAACAAGCTAGAATTATTAGCACCTGCCAAAAATGCTGAATACGGAATGGAAGCTATTTTACATGGTGCCGATGCGGTGTATATCGGTGGCCCAGCGTTTGGCGCGCGTTATAGTGCAGGCAACACAGTAGCTGATATCGCGCGTTTGTGTGAATTTGCCCATCGTTACAACGCGCAAGTTTTTGTGGCGATTAACACCACCATGACAGATGATGAGTTAGACATCGCCGAAAAGCTCATTTGGGAGCTTTATGAGGCGGGCGCTGACGCATTAATTATTCAGGATATGGGGATTTTAAAACTCAATATCCCGCCAATTGCGCTGCATGCCAGTACGCAAATGGATAACCGCACGCCAGAAAAGGCGGCGTTCTTAGAGCAAGTGGGTTTTAGCCAAGTGGTACTAGCGCGTGAGTTGACCTTACCGCAAATTCGCGCGGTAGCTAAAAACACCAAGATGCAGTTGGAGTTCTTTATTCACGGCGCTATTTGTGTGAGTTACAGTGGTCTTTGTAACATTTCTCACTCTTACACTGGCCGTAGTGCTAACCGTGGTGAGTGCTCTCAAATGTGTCGTCTGCCGTGTAATATGTCCACCCGTCAAGGTGAAGTCATTGTTGAGAATGAGCATTTACTATCGCCAAAAGACAACAATCAAACCGATAATCTCGAAGCGCTAATCGATGCGGGTGTGCGTTCGTTTAAGATTGAAGGCCGCTTAAAAGATTTAAGTTATGTGAAAAACATTACTGCTCATTATCGTCAAGAGCTGGACAAGATTATCGCCCGTCGCCCTGAGTTGTCGAATATGTCACATGGCCGCACCGAGCATACTTTCACGCCAAACCCTGATAAGAGCTTTAACCGTGGTAAAACGGATTATTTCGTTAACGACCGCAGTTATGGTTTAAGCGATTTCCAAACCCCGAAATACATGGGGGAAGAAGTCGGCACTGTAGCGAGTATCGGCAAAGGCTTTTTCACCGTTGATTCAGAGATGACCTTTAACAACGCCGATGGCTTGGGTTACTTCATTGAAGATCACAAGAAAAAGCAAATCAGCGACCAAAAAACAGAAGGTCTACGTGTTAACCGCGCCGACGGTAACAAGCTCTTTGTTAACGATTTGCCGAAATCGCTAAAAGTGGGCATGAAGCTTTATCGTAACCACGATCATGAATTTGAAGCGTTATTAGCGAAGCCATCTGGCAAGCGTATTATCGAAGTTGGTATGGCGCTTAATACCACAGATAACGGTTTTGCATTAACTGTCGATGATTATTTTGGTACTGCGGTAACTGTTGAAACTGAATTTGAGCATCAAGCCGCCAAAGATAGCGAGCGCGCATTGAGTACTCTAAATAAGCAGCTTGGCAAGTTAGGTAGTACTGACTTCACCCTTAAGCAATTAACTACCAATGGCGTTGAACAATTCTTTATGCCTGCGGGGGTGTTAAACGGTTTGCGCCGCGATGCGATTGCCGCACTTGAAGCTAAACGTATCGAAAATTACGTGCGTCCTAAGGCGTGGCAGCGCAATGACGATGCCGTGTATCCAACAAATAGCCTGAGCTTTTTAGATAACGTTGCTAACCAACGCGCCCGTGATTTCTACACTGAACACGGCGTGATTCACATTGAAGATGCTTATGAGCTCAATAAAGTAGTGGATGATGCGCCGCTGATGGTGACTCGCCATTGTTTGCGTTACAACTTCAACTTGTGTCCAAAAGAAGTACCAAACATTAAGGCTGAACCACTGACCATTGAAATCGGCAATGATACACTTAAATTAGTTTTTGACTGTGTGAAATGTGAAATGATGGTGGTCAGTGATAATAAACAGGTGAAGAAATAGTTTGATAGTAAAAGCGCCACTGTTGTGGCGCTTTTGGATAACAGTCTTTAGTTGGCGACATGCTGCATTTGCCGTGCTAAGTCTTGATAGTATGGATTAAACGTTAGGCGCGCGTGAATTTTTCCCTCTTCTTCGACGCCCCATGCGCTGTACCAAGTCTCAGCGCCTTCTTTACAGCGTTTTGCAGCTTCTTTATCAAATCCGTTATTACACATTTTTTTGCGCCCATTGCGACCGTAATAGCTGTTGTCAGGCGCAAATAGCATGCTCATGTGAGATCCTGTAGTGATTTTTTGTTGCGGCAGGCGCATTGTCTTAACACTGATATTAGGTACTGGCTCTGTCGTATCGCCATACCAAATAAAGCGGTTATTTGGATGGCTGAAATTAGTGCGATAAAAACCTTTGATTGCCCCTGCATCAATTATGCTATCTGCTTCACTTACCGCGATTAGTGTTGGGATAGATAATGAGTGTTGCTCAAATAATTCACGTACGCGATCGGCACTATCGGTATAGGCGATTGCCCCGTTAAGCGGTGCTGAGCTATAGCGGGCAAAGTTAGTTTCGACTCCTCGGTAACCGTCGATAAACAATGCCGCTAGTGGCGCTAATTTTTCAAGGAATGGGGTTCGAGATTGAAAGCCCGGTGAAAATAGCATTAAGCCTGCAATACCTTGCTGCTCCATCGCGTGAATCGTCACTAAATTACCGCCAGTTGAGAAACCGCCGAGCCAAACATTTTTGTACTTTTGTTTGAGTAGATTTGCGTAGTGATCGACGATATGTTGCCAATCTTTGTATTCGATTAGCTCGAGATGCTTGGGATTGCTGCCATGACCAGGTAAGAGTAATACCTCGACATAAAACCCTTGTTGACTAAGTGTGGTGGCGAGATCTGAAAAACTATAAGGTGAATCCCCAAGACCGTGAACGAGTAAAATCGCTTTGTCTGTCGTCTGCGTTGGTTCAACGGCGTAAGGGGCGTTCATGGCTAGCTCTGTTGCAGTCTCATCACTAATGTAAGCGCGATGAGACGTTAACCAATCACTGGTTACTCGGGTGTATTCGGCGAAACTCGGTTGAATATACTGGTAGTAATTAGTCGAGTTATTTAGTGGCTGCACTGGTGTACGAGCACAACTGCTAAGTAATAGTATTGCCATTACAGCTAACGAAAGAGTTAATGCGATTTTTTTCATTATTTTCCTAGTATTACGCCGAATTTTTGGAGCTAGACTTTGAGATAGTCAGCAACCGATAAGTTCAATAGTTGTTGGGTTTTATCCCATAACGCGTCGATATCTTGCTCTTTAAAGTGCGTGCGATCGATCTCTAATGGAACTGGGTTACCTGTGAACTCGTTTTTACCACTTGGCGAATATACACGCTCTGCTTGTAAATCGTCAGTAATTAACGCTTCTATGGCTGGTAATGCACCGTCGTAAAGGCTATGGCTCATACCTGTTACTTTCATGATTGGAGCAATTAAGTACTTAAATGCAATACGCAACGGTAATTTATTGTGATCTTTATTCATCAACTCTGTGCGTGCATTACCCGGATGACATGATGAAATCTGTGAGCTAATGCCTAAACGCTCGAATTCACGCTGCAATTTCACGGCGTGTAAAATAGAACACAACTTACCTTTACAGTACTCTTGCATTTGATCGTATGTACTTGCATCGGTACACATTAGGTTGTCGATATCTAAATCGTGTTTAAGGAACTGCTTGTAACCAATACTTGAGAAGTTAACGATGCGACTGCCGTCGAGTAATAAAGGCAGTAATTTAGTCGTTAACGCAAAGTGGCCTAAGTAGTTCACCGTTAGGTTCTCTTCAAGTCCGTCTTTGGTTTTAATGTAAGAATGATGACCTGCGCCAGCGTTGTTGGCTAGGTAATCGATTTTTGAATATTGTTGCTGCATTTTAGCAACGAAGGTATCGATACTGCCTAAATCAGTAATATCTAGCTGTGCAGCTTCTAACTGAGTGTTAGGAACTTCGCTTTGTAATTTTTTAATAGCTTCTTCTACCTTGCTTAGAGAACGTGAAGCCATAATGACTTTACAGCCTTGTTTAGCTAGGTGATAGCTAATGCCATATCCTGTACCACTATTAGCGCCTGTGACTATTGCAACTTTACCGCTTAAATTGGGCATATTCGGAAAATTGTACATGTTTACCTCATTCGGCATCACTAACGGATGCGGTTCATTAAATTGATAAACACATAATAAAATTGGTACGAAATTTAAGCAGTGCACATTTCTACATTATTTGTATACAAATATGCCAGATGGATTATTTTAGAATAGCAGCTTGATTACCGCCTTGTTCAATGGCTGCGCGAAGGGCTTTATCGGCGATTGAGGTTAGATTATCTGTTGTCACTTCTTTAACCGCAGATGGTGCGACTACGCCAATGCTGAGTGTAACGTCTAATTCGACACTTTTATAATCAAGCTTTTTCACTTCGATGTGATTGCACAGTCGGTTTGCAAAAGTGATGGCATCATCAATCACTGTACTTGGCGCGATAATGGCAAAGTGATTGCGATCGTAGCGGGTGAGAATATCACTCTCACGTAACTGTTTTTCCAGTAAATCGGCGAATTTCTTAATGAGGTAGTCTGCAAACTCGCTACCGTATTCGTGATGAATCTTATCGAAATTATCTATTGCAATAACCAGCAGTGAAAACTCACTTTCGTAACGACGGAAACGGGCAATTTCGTTGTGTAGCAGTTGTACGAAGTGGCTCTGGTTATAGAGCTCTGTCAGTGGATCTTGCGTACGCAGCTTATGCAGCTCAACGTTGGTTTGTTGGTGTTGATAAGTTTCTAACTTTAATTGCTTTTTCTGCTCATCGAGTGCTTGATTGGCTTCGGTCATTTTGTCATCGAGGTGAGTTATCCAGCGGCGGGCGGATTTTACGATACCGTAATAAATTGCGTAGATGACTAAAACAGCAAGACTGTGAATGGCAATGGCATTTTGGTTAGATAACTCACTGATGTCGAACTGACCAGTGCGCATAGTAAGTGAAGCAAATGCAATGATTATAAATAACAATAGTGGTGATAACAGCGCCGTGGCTGATAGAATAAACGGGCGGTGTCCAATATTGGAATGTTTCACGAGAGACTCTTACTAATCAACACTGTATCTAAATATATCGCATTATCTAAGTATAAGGGAGTGGCTTTGTGCAACTATAAGTAAATTACTACTATTTATTAAACCGTGTTTATAAATTGGAGCACAAACTGTATGCGAATATAGTTCCTAAGTTCGGGGAAAATCACTGATTTTATACTAATCGCTGATTGCATTTGTGTGTCAGAAGGCGTCTGATTGTGATGACTTTATTGTTTACAATCAAACTTTGGCGTCTAAATATTTATTAAAATATCCATTATGTAGAATAGAGAGAATAATGTGATTAAAGTGGCTGAAAACCCTATCGAAGTCTTATTCGAAAAAGATGAACTCATTATTAGTAAAACGGATTTACGAGGCAATATTACCTATGCAAATCGCGTTTTTATGCGAGTTTCAAACTTCCCTGAATCTGTATTACACGGTCAACCGCATAATATAATTCGTCATCCTGATATGCCGCGCGGTGTTTATTACGCACTTTGGAAGACGCTAAAAGCGAAACGCGAATTTTTTGGTTTTGTAAAAAACCTCACCGCCGAAGGTAATTATTATTGGGTGTTTGCCAACATTACCCCTGATATGGTGCAAGATGAAATTCAGGGGTTTTTCTCGGTGCGCCGTCTACCACCGCGCCATGCTTTAAAAACGATGGAAGCTGTGTATCAGCAAATGCATGAAATCGAGCGCAAGACCAGTCCTTCGCAGGCAGCAAAAGCGTCTTGGGAATGGTTAGAACAGCATTTACGCCAAGAGCACAATATGTCTTATGAGCAATATGTTCTTAAGTTGTACGAACAAGAGTAGGGAAGAAAATCATGCCTAGACATACTAGTGAAGTCAGTAAAAATATTCCTTTTTTAACACAGAAACTTTTAATCGTTTGTGTGGTTTTTGTCATTTTAAACCTGTTGGTAGCTGCGAACAGCATTTGGTACAACGGAATTAGCTTGTGGAGTGTCATTCCACCTTTGCTCGCTGTAGCCTTTGCAATATATGCATACATCGATCAACGACAGCCAATTAATGCACTAAAGGCGATCTATTTAACTCTTAACGATGCAATTGCCGGAAAGACTCACGTTCGTGTTACAGGCACTAAAGGATTGGGTGAAGTTGGTAAAGTTGCGTGGGAGCTCAATGAATTTCTCGACATTGTTGAGGTTAATTTTAAAGAGTTGTCGAACAGCTTTGAGCGCGCGGGTCGCGCCGAGTTCTATCGCCGTGGTAACCTTCAGGGCTTACCAGGTGAGTTTGCTAGCATTATGGCCAAAACCAATACCGCAATTGCGGCGATGGAAAAGGCTGATACTTTTGCGAGGCAAAATAGACTGTTAAGTGAAATGCATCATCTTAATACCACGAATTTACTGACTAACCTTAAGAATACTCAAGCTGAGATGAGTCACCTTTCGACTGATATGGATGATGTTTCGGCTATCGCTTCTGAGAGTAAGCGCGGCGCTGATGAAAGCAGCCAAACTGTTGCTAAGCTCAAGAGCTCGGTTGATCAAGTGAATGAGCGGATGGTGATTGTTGAAGAAACCGTTGATGTATTAGCTAATGAAAGCGGCCGTATTGCTGAAACGGTTAAACTGATTAGCGATATTGCAGAGCAAACGAATCTGCTAGCACTAAACGCGGCCATTGAGGCGGCGCGTGCTGGTGAGTCTGGTCGAGGTTTTGCGGTAGTTGCTGATGAGGTTAGACACCTAGCGGATAGAACGCGTAAATCGACTGCCGAGATCGCCGATGTTATTAATAATCTCACTGGCAAAGTTGATCGCATGGTAGAGCAGACGGTTGAAGTAAGCAGCAGTGCTAAGCTTATCGGTGAGGAAATTGGTAACTTCTATACCAATTTCGAGCTGGTTGCTCAGTCAGCAGATCAAACCATTAACTTGGTGACTAAAACGAAAGATCGCGCCTTTGCTTCTTTGGTTAAACTTGACCATATCGTATATATGCAAAACGCTTACATCGCCGTTGAGCAGGACGGCGAAGGTGTTGAAGCTAAAGCCGTTGAAGTTGATCATCATTCATGTCGCCTCGGTAAGTGGTATTTCGAAGGCGAGGGACAAACGCTATTTAAAGGCCTGCCGGCATTTAACCAGCTCGATGGGCACCACGCTAAGGTTCATGGCAATATTCATCAGGCCATGGATCTGGTTAAGCAAGATTGGCTGCGTAATGATGATGTCTTTGACGGCATTGTTTACCACTTCCAAGAAGCGGAGAATGCCAGCTCGCATGTGATTTCTTGTTTGACTGATTTAGTGACACAGAAACATCATTAGTCTTAATTCGGGTTAAGTTAGCTTTATTTACCAAAACCGCAGTATGGCTTAGCCTACTGCGGTTTTTTATTGGAGATTATTTAACGTTGTTAGTATCTTCAATGAGCTGTTTAAGGAGTCTCATTGAGCGCTTGGTTTGAGTTGGTAGTTGTCGGTTGAAGAAATACGCCGGAACATTACCAGCTGGATCTAACCATGCACTGTATTGGACGTTTACCGAGGTATCGTTAATCTGGGTAATTTGCCAATGAGAGTTTAACTGAGAAATTCTTACAGCGTTGTGTGACTCTGGGTGACGTTTATTACAGCTTTTTATCGCAATATCTATCGTTAAATCTTCAAAACTAGTGGTGACACAGGTAATGGTTTCACGGGGTTTAAAAGGCCACGGACTATCGAGAATTGTTTGTAATAGGAAGTTGTTAAAATCATAGATTTTAAGTGTGCGTATCGACGACACTTCTTTTAACCACAAAGGCGTTTTAGCGAGATCTGAAATCACTTTAAATGCCGTTTCTTTACTTGTGTTAACCGTGAAGCTGGCAGTTACCTGATTGAATTTACTTTCTGGGTGGGGTGTTAGTTGAATCGCTATTTTACTGTTTTGTAATGCTGCGTTGTTAGTGGCTGGCTTGATGGTACAGCCACTAACGATAACGAGAATAACGCAACAAATAAGTGAATTTTTAACCATCATTGCTGATTTTCTTCGTGAGTTATTAGCGTTGAACTATTGGGCTTTTTATTCCCTAAGATACGTTGGCCAAAGGCTTTTAAATCGACGTTAAAGCGATCTGATTCATAGCGTGTTGGCGTAACAAGTTGCCAAGTATTGTTGTGGTCGCGTGTGGCAAAAACAAATTCAAAAGCCGCCTGTTGTGCTGTGCCCATGCGTAAATCGGAAATGATTAATTGATTGTCTTGTTCGCGATAGCGCACTAAATCATGAGTGAAGAATAGGTAACTGTCCAATAACTGAGGGTGCTGTTGAATCGGCCATTTATGACGCTCTCGAGCTTCAAAATCAACCTTTGGCGATTGGTCTAGAAATGAACTTTCACCTTCCCAGTAAGTTTCTCCATCTATCACGACAATGCGCCATAAAATAGTGTTAAAAGCTGTGGGAGTAATGAATATTTTGTCGCTAGTAATGCCTGCCTCGGCGAGGCTGGATAGCGCTCGCTGATGGATAACTTGTTTGGCAATAACACCCCAACCTAAATACAGCGTCGAGAAGCTGAGGGCAATAACCGCAGGTTTACGGGCTTTTTGATAGTCGAGCCTTATTAGAAACAACGCAATAATGAGCGGAAGTGTATAGGCTGGATCGATGATAAAAATACTCGAGGCGCTAAAATAGCCTTCAAGTGGCCAGATTAATTGAGTGCCGTAGCTGGTAAAAAAATCCAGCAAAGGATGGGTAATAAGTGCGGCAGAAATTAACCCAAATAAGCGATAAAAACTCCAGTTGGCAATAGGTTTAAACTTATCGATTAGCAGCGCCATAATGAATGAAAAGGCGCTTAGCACAAAAATAGAATGTGAAAATCCACGGTGTTTGATGACGTTGTTAATATCGTCGCCATAATCAATCAACACATCTAAGTCTGGCAAGGTGCCTAGCGCAGCGCCTGCGATCAAAACTTTGGCATTACAGCGTTTTCCGGCAACAGCGCCAGCGACTGTTGCGCCTAACACTGCTTGAGTTAAAGAATCCACAACATTTCCTAATAAGAGTTTTAGGCGCTTAGTTTAACCAAATTTGCGCTAATCGTTCTACCTCTCCGGCTTCTTTAAGTTGTTGGTAGGCATTGGTGAGGCGCTTAACTAATTGCGGATCTGACGATTTATTCATGGCAATGTACATCTGTTGATTTATAGACGAAATATGAAAAGCTATATCGAAAGAGTCGGGGTTTGAATTACTGTTTTCTAACATGCCTTTAAAGGTGCGATCGGCAGAGAAAAATAAGTCGTATCTATTGGCTTTAAGCATCGCCATGAGTTGATTATAGGTGGGAACTGATACCACGTAAGGAAAGCCCAAATAGGTGAGTTTTTCATATTCAAAAGAATTTGCGCCGACACCAATACGATACTTTTTAGCCTGTTCAAAACTGCTTAGTTGAATATCTTGGCGGTTACTTAGTCGATAGAAGTAGTATTCTAATTTATCTACCTGGCCTATCCAGTGAAACAAACCTTCTCGCTCTGGTGTTCGTACCATGGAAATAATTAGCGTATTCTTTTGCTTGAGAGCAGAGTTGTAAGCTCTAGCCCACGGCACCATGCGGATGTTTGCTTTTAATTCTGCGCGCTGGAGGAGCGCTCGCACTAATTCTGCACTAAAGCCAGTGATTTCGCCGTTACGCTTCTTAATCTGATAGGGCGGCAAGTCTTCGGTGTAAACGGTGAGTGTTTGCGCTGAAACTGACAATGGTAGCATCAGCGCAATACCCAGCAAGAACCAATTAAAGACGCGACTGTTTATCATCATAAAAATAGACTTCCCATGATTTTGCCTCGCTAACTATTTGACCTTGGATCGCATCAGCATTCCATTGCGTTACCATGTCGAGATGGTCTTGTTGGTCTATGCCTTCACAAATTGCTGTCAGCGATAAGTCTTGGGCAATCTTTACAATAGATGCGCCTATGATGTCGAATTTATTGTTGCGGTTTGCTTTTAGCACAAATTCTTTATCAATTTTTAGCATGTTAAATGGCAAGTTCATTAAATAAAACAAGGATGAATAGCCTGAGCCAAAGTTGCTAATGCAAAGTTTAAAGCCAGCCTCTGAAAACTGAGTAAAGCGCTCTTTGGTGAGGTTAATATCGAGCATGGCATTTTGCTCTGAAATTTCAAAGACGATTTGCTCTGGTGAAATACCGTAGTTGTCGATGATTTTTTTGATCGTGACAACAATGTCTGGTTCCCGCAGTTGCAGTGGCGACAAGCTAACGCTGACGCTGGTGCCTGTTTGCAATTTATCAAATTGATTGATGATTTGGCTGACATTGTCGATAAACCAATAACCAAGCTCGATGATGTTTCCGCTTTTTTCAGCGAGCTCGATAAACTGATTGGGCTCTAAATAACCTTTGTCACAATGATTCCAACGAATGAGTGATTCGAAATGTTTTGCCGGTGTTTTTAGCTGTTCAGTTGCCACTATGGGCTGTAGAAATACCGAAAACTCGCTATTACTGATGGCTTTGGGCAACTGCTTGTACAGCGATAGTTTGAGTTGTAGCTCTTGCACTATGCTGTCTTGGTAGCCACTGAAATTAATTTGCTTGTTATTGAGTGCTTGAAAGTTGGCGATTTGCGCCATGCGATAGAGGGTATCAGGATCGTTACTACAACTGGGGTAGCTACTGTAGCCGGCGCTAAATTTACATTGAATATGATAGTTATTGAGCACCAAATCACTCTGGAACTCGGCTTCTAGTTTTTTAAGGATGCGAATTACTGATTCTTCGTTTGAATTAATAATAAGAAACGAGAATTCATTAGGCTCAGAGAACGTTAGTGTTGGTGCATCTTTAGTGGCTCGGGCGATGCGCTTTATCGACGCTTTTAGAAACTCAACTTTGATTTCATCATTTAGATTATGCGGCGAGCCATTCGCTTGATCTAGGGTCATGACCACGAGAAAGCCATTGTCGATTCCTGCATTAGTCGCTTGGCTAAGCATTCGCAATAACCCCAGTTTGCGATTTACACCGAGATTATAGTCGAAATACATACTGCGGATGGTACTCTGCTCATTAGTACCGCGGTCGATTTTCTGGGCTAAATCGCGCAAGTTATCTGATAGTTCGTTGAGATATCCTGCCGAAATTTCTTTGTCGACACTAAACGACATAATAGCGGTCATTTGAGCTAAAAAAGATTCATCGTAGTTATTGAAATCACACCCTTGAGACGGTTTGAATAACACGCCTCCACGTACTAATTTAAAACGCTCAAAATGGTTATTGTCTGCCGCCAACACGCTGTCGATATAATTATCGTTCGGGTTAATAACTGATGATGTATCGGTGATTATTTGGCTGTCGCTAATATCGTGTTTAATGTCAAAAAGAGAGTCGATTTGATTCGCGGTAAGCTTATCGACTTTTTCCCACTTGTGCTGCTCTTTAAATTGATAATCTTTAATGATTATCAAGGATTCCCACCACAAGCCATTAACGAATCGAAACAAAATACAGCTATCGATATCGATGGAAAAACGGGTGATTTTATAAATGCTTTTTAGATCATCGATGATATTAGAGTTTTCTCTAATGGTTTCGCTAAGTCCAAGTAAACTGGAGCTGCGTAATGCCGCTTCAATTGCCTGATTGGTGGATGACGAGTGACTAAAGAGATCTAATGGGCTCGGCTTTGTATTTCCGTTACTGCTAGAATTGTCCATGCCATGTCTACCTACGCCATTTGTGCGTGTTGATTTACCACGTCGTTAAAACGACGATCTGGTGTCACGCGAATACTACTTGCAATGTTTACCATGTACATTGCACACGAAATCATGCCAATGAGCTCTAGAATTTCTTCTTTAGAAAAGCCAAAACCAATGAGATCGTCTTCTAATAGAGACTGTTTAATGTAGTCGTTATTGATGGCTGCATCTGTGTATTGGATGACTGCGCGAAGCGGTGGATTGCGAATGGCATTAATGTCTTTAAACATGTCGGGAATATCTGGAATATCGCAGCCGTGATGTATTGCTAGTGCCTGATGGGCAATGTCACAGTAGTCACATTTACGCTGATTGGCGACATAGGAAAATAAGATTTCTTTAGTGATACGTGGAATGTCTCCAGCACACAAATTAACGCGTACCATGCTCCACGAAGATTGAGCTAGTGCTGGATTGGCGTTAACGACAGCGCGGAATATTTCTGGTACAAACCCGATGCCTAACTCGTTACAAACCTGATCGTGAATTTCTGGAAAGCGGCTCTGAAACTCGTCTTCAGGCATAATATCGTAGGTATTCATAACTTCTCCCTGTTAATGCTTTATTATGAAGTGATTAAATATCACTCAATCTATAATATGATGAACGGAAAAAGTCTGTAAAGGTAAAATTGTTTTATTTTTGATCGATGAAGGCGTGTTTTTGTTTGTTAAATACTCACTTGTTGAGTGTGTTTAGATCCCAGTAGGGCGTATCACCAAAGTAACTGACGAGATAATCGATAAACACTCTCACTTTAGGGGCTAAAAGTCGTGAACTTGGATAAACCGCCCAGATCGCCGTGTTTGATAACAATGGATAATCGGTGAGAATAGGCACTAATTCGCCATTTTGTATGTGTTGATAGGCGCTCCAACTCGAATTAATTGTAATCCCCAATCCGTTTACGCAGGCGTCTCTAATGGCTTCACCATTATCGGTGCGCAGATTTCCTGTCGCTTTAATCGTTTGTTGGCCTGTTACTGTCTGAAACTGCCAGTTTTCTATGCCCATTAACGTGATGCATTGATGGTTCTTTAGATCATCCGGTGTCTGCGGATGGCCGAACTGTTTGAGGTAATCAGGCGAGGCGCATAACACTCGATTGTCTGGGGCAAGTTTTCGCGCTACCAGGCTAGAATCCTTCAATGGCGCATTGCGAATAGCGATATCAAAACCACCTTCTACTAAATCGATGATGGTGTCAGACAGTTTTAAGTCCACTTTTATTTGTGGAAATTGCTCGAAAAAATCAGTTAGTGCCGGGAGCAGGTGCATACGACCAAAAGAAGCTGGCGCGGCAACTCGCAGTGTGCCATTGGGTTTAGCGTCTGTTGCGCCGACAGATGCCTTGGCTGCTTCGACACTGGCGATAACATTTTCTGCGTGAGGTAAAAACGCGTGGCCGTCTTCTGTGAGTGATACTTGCCGTGTGGTGCGATGAAGTAACCGTACACCTAACTGCTGCTCTAATTTACCAATGTGCGCACTTGCTACCGCTGGCGACAATCCCAGTAATTCTCCGGCGGCGCTTATGTTTTGGTATTGGGCAATTTTGATAAAGAGTTGCAGATAGTCGGTATTCATTTATTTTCAATAAAATCTATAAAGTGATTCTTTATTTTGCTCTATTATCAATTTAATTGCTACTGGTTACACTTTCTGCAATCTAAATTGAATGAGAATAATTAAATGAAAGCGATGATTTTAAAAGCCTTTGGTACTACTGATGGTTTCGACATGGTTGAGCTGGCAAAACCAACAGCCGGAGCTGGGCAAGTGGTTGTAAACGTGATGGCGAGTAGCGTTAACACTGTTGATACCATGATTCGTGCAATGGGGGACGAATTACCACTATCTCCAGCATTACCTGCGGTGCTAGGGATGGATTTCGCAGGTGTTATTACCGAAGTAGGACCGGACGTGAACAACTATAAAGTGGGTGATGAAGTGTATGGTTGTGCTGGTGGTCTTGCCGATTTACAAGGCTCATTAGCTGAATATATGTTGGTTGACGCAAACTTGATGGCGCTGAAACCAAAAAATTTAACCATGGCGCAAGCTGCTGCGTTGCCCTTAGTTGGTATTACGGCATACGAAGGATTGATGCGTGCCAATATACAACAGTTAATAGCGCAAGACAGTGAGGCGAAGGTGCTAGTGCATGGCGGCTCAGGCGGCGTTGGTCATGTCGCATTGCAGCTAGCGAAATACTTTGGGGCAGATGTTTATGCGACTGGTGGCGGTGAGCCGCAAATGGCGTTGATTGAACAATTAGGAGCTACGCCAATTAACTATAAAACTACAACCGTTGAAGATTATGTTGAGCAGTACACTGTTGGGGCTGGCTTTGAAGTGGTGTTTGATAGTGTCGGCGGCATGAATATGCAGGCTTCTTTTGACGCTGCTGCGTTAAATGGGCAAGTGATTAGTACGGTTTCTATGGTGGAAATGGATTTGTCGACGGCGCACTTTAAAGGGTTATCTCTCTACGTTGTATTTATGCTGATCCCGATGCTGCACAATACTAAGCGCCAAGAGCACGGCGAAATATTGACAAAACTTGCTGACATTGTTGAAGCAGGAGGCCTAACACCAGTATTAGATAGCGAGCATTTTTCATTGTCACAAATTGGTCAGGCTCACGAGAGGTTAACGAGTGGCTTGGCGATGGGCAAGGTTGTCGTTGAGCACGTTTAAACTAACGCTTAATAACTGAAAAGGTAAGGTAATGGCTAAGACTATTTTAATTACAGGCGCTACTGACGGTATTGGTTTGGTTACAGCGATGAAGTTGGCTAAATTGGGCCATGATTTAATCATCCACGGCCGTAACAGTGAAAAGCTGGCTGACGCCAACAAGCAAATTGATGCAGTGGGTAGCGGCAAGGTGATTTCACTAATGGCTGACTTTTCTTCGCTCACGCAAGTATCAGCAATGGCGGATGAAGTGATAAATCGTGGCTATAAAATCGATGTGTTAATTAATAATGCTGGGGTATTTAGAACTGCTACTCCACTAACTGCACAAGGCATGGATGTCCGCTTCACCGTAAATACCATTGCTCCTTATTTACTCACTCGAAAGTTGCTATCGGTTTTCAATGCTCAAGCTAGGGTGCTTAACTTATCTTCGGCTGCACAAGCGAGCATCGATTTTGACGCCTTGCAAGGGCAAAAACAACTAGATGACATGGCGGCTTATGCGCAGAGTAAAACAGCGATTACCATGTGGACTAAAACGTTGTCTCGTCAATTACAAGACCTTGTTTTACTGGCTATTAATCCTGGCTCTTTACTGGCAAGTAAGATGGTTAAGCAAGGCTTTGGTGTGGCGGGAAAGAATTTGGCAATTGGCGCAGACATATTAGTTGAGATGGCACTTAGTGATACGGCGACTGCGTACAGTGGTGATTATTTTGATAATGACGCTGGACGTTTCTCTTCGCCTCACAGCGATGTATTAGATGACGAGTTATGCAGTGAATTAATTGCGGTAATGGACAAGGAGATAACAAAAATCTGATTTTCATAAACCATTGATGGCGTTAATAATCATTTAAGCGTACAGTGTTGGTTAAATAGACTATTTATATGAATTAATGGAGATTTTATGGAAATGCTGGCGCTTATTCTCGTGGCTTTGGTTGCGGTGGAGCACATTTATATTTTAGTGCTTGAAATGTTTTTGTGGACTAAACCTCGCGCACTTAAGGTGTTTGGAATGTCACTTGAAGATGCACAGACATCTAAGACATTGGCGGCCAATATGGGACTCTATAACGGCTTTCTAGCGGCAGGTTTGATTTGGGGCTTACTGCATCCTGCGGCAGCGATTGGCGAGCAAGTTCAATTGTTCTTTTTAGGTTGCGTTATCGTTGCGGCAATATTTGGTGGTTTAACGGCTAAGCGTTCAATTTTATTTGTACAGGGCACGCCGGCATTATTGGCGTTGATAGCAGTTTTGGCGAGTTAGTTAGATAAAAATTCACTATAAAAAACGGGAGCTCATGATCGTGAGCTCCCGTTTTTGTTTTAAATCGCTTTAATTAAAACTTCATTTGGAAGCTAGCTGAAATTTGACGTGATAAACCAACACTGTGTTGGCCGTAGTTGTCAAAACCTTCGCCAGGTAGTGCATCGCGAGTGTAGTAAGCGATGTAGTCTTCGTCGAATAAGTTTTCAACATCTAGACGAACGCTGTATTTGTCCCAGTCGTAACCTAGCGTTGCATTGACTACAGTGCGGCCATCGTTTTGTGGGTTGTTTTCAGCGGCATAACGCGCAGCGCCCAGTGAACGACGAGGATCTAAGTAAGCATCGCTTGCATCTTGGTGTTTGGCTGTCACATTGAGGTAAACGTCGTTATCAAACACGTATTTTGCAGCAACATTAGCAGTCCATTTAGGCGCATCTGGGAAACGTTGGCCTGTGTAGTTCAGGTCGTCTTGGCCTGTTTGCTCAATCACAAACTGAGTGAACTCTGATTTGGCTAGACCTAAACCAGCTTTAATGGTCAAGTTATCTGATGCTGTGTAGAAGATTTCAGTTTCAAAACCTTTAACTTCCGATTTACCTGAGTTAACTGTTTCTGTATCAAATTGGCTAGTGCCACGTTTTTCAATTTGCTGATCTGTCCATTTTAATAGGAACAAGTTCGCGTTGAACACTAGGTCACCGTCTAGATTAACTGAGCGGTATGATAGCTCGAAGTTGTTGGTGTATTCAGGATCGTATTTAAAGCTTTCGCCTTGGGCGATGTTAAAGCCAACCCCACCTGAGCGGTAACCGCGCTGGAAAATGAAGCTAGCTGAGCTGTCATCGCTAATGTGGTATGTCGCGCCAAGTTTAGGTAACCAAGCGTTAAAATCGTCTTTCGACTTCTCACCGATGCCCGAAGCGTTTGCTGCTAGGCCGTGTAAGTAACCATTAATACCAGTGACTACAGGTGCAATTTGTGCTGGTAAAACTGATGGATCTGGTAACGTGTTATTGACTTTGTAGGCGTTATTCGAGCTGTTACTTTGCTCTTCGGTGTCATAGCGCAAGCCCGCTAAGATGTCGAACTTGTCGTTAACAGACCATGTGATATCACCATAGATTGCCGATGATTTAATTTCTTGATCAAGACCGTACTGCATATCGAGGATGATAGGGTCGATATTTGGGTACATTGGCGCAACAATGGCAGCTGTTTGAGATGCGGTTGCCGCATCCAAGCCTTGTTGCATTAGAAGACCCGTCACAACAGCGGCGAAATCGCTAGTGCCTACCGCGCTTTGCAGTGGGTAAAAACGTTCACCAACAGCTTGGTCTTCAACATCCACTTTAGAGGTGTAGAAACCAGCAACGGCTTTAACATTATCGCCGTCATAGGCTAAGCGGAATTCTTGGCTGAATGTTTTATCCACGCGAACATCTTGCGTATCAACAACAATCTGCGTTGGCTGCATATCGCCATCCCAGTTGTAGCCGTATTCAGAATCGTTGTAGGTAGTAATCGAGTGGAAGCTCAATTGATCATTGATATCCCAAGTGACTTCTAAATTGTAGATATCTGTTTCAGTTTTTTCCCAGATATAGGTATTGGTATCAACAGTGCGATCGAATGCAGACTCACCGTGGTAGAACTTAGACCAGCGAGGACCGTACATGTTTTCGTTGCGCGTGTAAGTAAATAGTGCGTCAATATCATCTGTCGGTTCGAATAATACTTTAGCGCGCAGTGTTTCATTATCTTCGAAGTTAGAGCTTTCTTTACGCGTGATGTTTTCGATATCACCGTCAAACGCTGTATCTTCGTAGCTTATGCGGATAGCTAACACGTCATCAATCAGTGATGTGCCACCTGCAAACGCGTATTCGCGCTGACCGTCTGTGCCAGCGGTGATTTTGAATTTACCGTTTGTTTCGTATGTAGGATCTTCTGAACGCAAGACAATAGCACCTGCAAGGGCATTACGGCCTTGGAGTGTTGATTGTGGGCCACGGAATACTTCTACTTGATTAATATCCCATGTTGATAAACCACCGCTTTTGGCCATACGAAATGGTAGTGGAGCACCATCAACGTAAATAGTCGCTAAAAAGCTGTTACCGCCGCCTGAAACCGAAAATGCGTCAACGCCACGAATATTAAAGCCTTCGCGGAAGTCGCCGGCAACATTTGGCATCATAGCGAATACTTCGCTGATATTAGCGATGCTGTTAGTTTCGATGTCGTCTGCCGTAAGTACAGCAACACTAGTTGGGGTTTCTTGGAGGCTGCGATCGATTTTCTGACCTTTAACAACGATCTTTTCAATCTCAGTATTATCATCGGCGATAGCTGTGGTTGATACGGCAGCAGCTGACGCTAATAGTGCAAAACTAATTGATTTTGCTAGGGTAGTTTTTCTCATGGTAACGCTTTCCATAGGCGATAGGTTATTTTGCGCGCTATGATACGTGATCTAATTATAAATTAAAATGAGAATTGTTGTTATTTGTAATAATTTTTTATGATAATTGAAATAAATGTCTTTAACTTCGGTTATCTGGTTGTAAAAAATTAGCGTTTGTATCGTGGCAATACCATGTGGTATTGCCAAGCTTGAGAAGTTATTTAAGAAACTCGCTAATGACTTTTTCAAATTTTTCGTTTTCTTCTACCCATGGCCAATGACCACTCTTTTCGAACATGACTTGCTGTGTGGTTGAACTATTCATCATTTGGGCGAGGCGGTGAACCATTTTCGGTGAAGTAATTTTATCGAAGCGCCCTGCGATTAATAACGTTGGGATAGTAAATCCCTTAAGCTCTTCTTCAACAGTAATTCCTTTTAAAGTACCGTTTACCGTCCATTCTGGGTCATCACCAACGATGTCAAAATAGGCTTGCATGTTAAAACGATCGCGTTTGTCATTGGTACGCACAAGGCGAAGATTTTTGCGATTTTCGGTGTTATACCAGTACATATCTGGACCTGTTGAGAGGAGATCGTAGTAACGCTCATCGCTAGACTTTATCCCTTGTTGGCGAAGTTTTAGTACTTGTTGCCAGCGCTGAGGATATTGATGCTGGGTAACGCGTTTGACGTTGTCGATATTCATTTGTTGACTCTGAGCGTCGTAAGAAGCATTGACCATAATGAGTTTTTCGACATGTTGAGGGTGTTGCAGCGCATATTGCATTCCTTGGATACCGCCATAAGAGTGGGCTATGATAATGATTTTATCCGCCTTGAGATGCTTCCTTAGGCTTTCTAAATCGTTAACGCCCATTTGTGGCGACAAAGGTTTGTTTGCCACTTTACGTGTGGCGCGGCCACGGCCTGTTTCGTCAAAATACACCACTTGATAATGTTGTTTCGTTAGAAATTCAAACCATCCTAAGAAAACACTATGGCCAGCACCTGGGCCACCGTTAATAATAACAACAGGTGTGCCGCGACCTTCGCTTTCAAAATAGAGGTTGCCATATTGGCCTTTAAAGATTTCGCCATCACCATAGGGTGGCTTTTTCTCATTGGCAAATGTGTAGTTAGGGATGCTAAGGAGTAAGGTTACTAGCGAGACAATTAGAATATTTTTCACGTTGTAGTTCCATTTATAGTTAGGTGGAAAACCTAGATTAGATTCGACTACCAACAAAAGAATGACGAGGGGGTGATAAAAAGGTGATAAAAATGTGGGATGAGCTATTTAGCTTGATTTTTAAAGAAAAAATAGCAAAGATGACATTCATTACTATTTGCTAAATATTCTTGTTTAGCTGTTCTTTGGCAAAATTAATCTACCGTGAGTCATGCAATATCATTTTGATGAATTTGTTTTATCGATAAAAACCGCTGAGTTATTCAAAGGCGAAGAATCAATTAGCATAGATCCCAAAATCTATGACTTATTGTTATTTTTTTGCCAAAACACCCAACGGGTTATTTCTCGCGAAGAGCTGCTATCACAAATTTGGCCGACGACGGTAGTTAGCGATAATACGCTTAATAGGCTAATTGCTTCATTGCGAAAGTTATTAGGTGATAATGCAAAGTCCCCCCTTTATATTCAAACAGTGCCTAAGCTCGGTTATCGGTTTATATGTGATGTTAAAACAGAAGCCTCCCATGAACTGACTGACTTTTTACCTAAAACAGATATCGACACTAAGCGAACATTTTGGCCGTTATACTTGGTGATATTGGTGAGTATTTGCTGTCTTGCTTATTTGTTATTGCCAAATTCACACCAGCTAGTTAACGAGAGTAATGATATTGAAACGTTAACGCGGATCGCTGGTGATAAGTATTCACCACAGGTATCTGATAATGGTAAATCATTGGTATTTATCGGCCACGAAAATGGCCGAGATACATTGTGGCAAAAGAGGCTATCGACGCCGAAATTAACGGCTGTAACACATGAATTCGATCGAATGTTTAATATTGTGCAGTGGCGAGATAATGGTGAGATTGTATTGCTAGTACGTGACAAAGGTATAAAGAAGCTGATTCGCGGTCAAGTGATTAACAATAAACTACAAGTCTTGGGAATATCGGCGATTAATATCGCTAAATGGTGGGTCATTGATATCGCCCATATCGCCGATAATCAGTTTGCGATGATTGCTAAGTCGCCACAGCACCATCAAGCTACGTTGTATCAGTTTGATTTTTTTAATCCAGATATTGAGCATATTACGTTAGACATGCCTGACAAGAGTAGGATGACGCGAATCGATGTGAATTCGGCTGGCGATAGGTTGTTAATTCTTTCTCGCAATCTCGACAATTCAACCACTGTTTATCAAATGAACATTGCTAATCGAGCGCTACGTCAGTATCACACTTTCGATGGCATAGTTCGCAATGCGATTTGGCAACACAATGGCCAAGGGATTTTATTTACCGCGATGCCGCCAGCGCAAAAAGTATTAGCGTTAGATTCACCAGATAGTGAACAGCCTCGTGTTGTTGCCAGCTCCAGTGAATATCTATGTTGCGATATGGCATTGATCGAAAATGGGCATGACATCGTATATCGCACCAACATTCGCAATTACGATTTTAAGTGGTTAAACGATGCTAAGTTCGCGGTGAGCAATTCTACCATTTACGATATGCTGCCAAGCTTGTTTCATCGTTCAAACGGCGTGGCGTTTATTTCCAAACGCGATGGCGCAGCGCAGGTTTATGTTCAGCGCGATAGCGGCGGCGCAATGGCGCTGTCAAACTTCGCTAAATACAAGGTATTTAGCAATGTCGAGGTGAGTATTGACGATGTACATTTGGTTGCAGGTGAAGCTAATCGCGTACACTTGTTTGATGTTGAAAAGCGGGCGCTGGTATTTAGCCGCACATTCGATGATAGAGTGAATCACGTTTCTTGGTTAAATCAGGCGTTGGTTGCTGTGCATTTGGCCGATGGCCAATATCAACGCATTGTGCTGTTAGACATTAAAACGAAGAAAATTTTGCCTCTGACGACAAATTGGCAACGTTTGCTGGTGGATGCTGAACCTGACTCAAACTCATTGGCCGGTGTGTACTTGTTAGATAGAGAGAACAAATTGTATCGCAGTTCTATTGAGGATATTTTAGCCCAGAGGTTACCAGCTGATGCTATCGCTAAACTGGCGATTGGCGTTAATCGCGATACGGTTATTAGTAATGGTAAGCTTTACCACATTCCAAGCTATGATACTCGCCTGCAGGTAAGTGCGATAACTAAGCCGAATAAATTGGTAGAGCACATTGAAATTGGTGATAGTTATGGTTTTGATGTTAGCAATAACGCGATAATTTTTAGTCATTTAGCTAATGAATCAACAGAACTGCACCGCACTAAATAGAAGGTATTTATGAGAAATTTTATAGCACTGTTGTTATTTATCACTGCGTCTGTTCATTTTCCGGTAAAAGCGCAACCCGTTGTGTCTTCGGTAGATAAAAAAGCGCAGGAAATTGCCAATGCCAGTGTGGCTGCGATGGGCGGGCGAGATAATTACAATAATACCCGTTATATCTCGTGGCTTTTCTTTGGCTCGCGATTTCATGTATGGGACAAGTTTACCGGCGATATTCGTATCGAGTATGACAAAGGCAATGTATTGCTGATGAATATTCATACTAAGAAGGGCCGTGTGTGGGAGCAAGGTAAAGAGCTTAAAGACGAGAAAATGCTCGCCGAGAAAATGAATTGGGGCTATGAGGTTTGGATTAACGATTCCTATTGGGTAGTGATGCCGTTTAAATTACACGATGATGGCGTAAATCTCGCTTATACCCGTCAAGACAAGAGTTTAGACGGTCAAGATGTCGATGTTCTTACCATGACATTTAACGATGTTGGGGTCACTCCTGATAATAAATACGAAGTGTTTTTCGATAAACAAACCCATTTGATTAAAGAGTTTGCCTTTTATCCGACGGTTAATACCAACAAACCTAGATTTCGACTGCCTTGGGCTAATTGGCAGCAATACGGCACAATAAAACTGGCTGATAATCGCGGCAAAAGCGGTATGACGCCTATCAGCGTGTTTGATGAACTACCGCAAACGATTTTCACCTCGCCACAAGCCGCTAAAGATAACCAAGGCGAGATAATAAAAGGCGCCTTAATTAAATAATGTAAATTTAGAATCATCAAAGAAAGCTAGGCAAATTAAGCTTGATGAATGTCAATTTTACTTTTGTCTAGTTTGTGGTACTTTGGTATTAACTGTCAGGGAGGGAGTCATGCTAGATAATTACGATGAAGATCTTAAAAAGGAAATGAAAGTCTTGGTCATTGATGATGTGGTGTATATGCGCGCTATTATCATCGATATGTTGTCCCGCCTAGGCATTACCAATGTCACCGAAGCTGATGATGGTGAAAAAGCCCATCAGCTCATTCAAAATAATCCCTTTAGTTTGGTGCTGTGCGACTGGCATATGCCCAAAGTTAATGGCATTTCATTATTGCGAATGATCCGCTTTTCTCACGATACCAAAACCCTGCCTTTTATCATGGTAACCAGTAATCAAAAACTCGATGATGTCAAAGAGTGCATTGCCACTGGTGTATCTGGTTTCTTACTTAAACCTTTCGAGCTAGAGAAAATGGAACAACAGCTTGCAGATTTGTTCGATGATGTCGTATTACATCACCGAACCTTGGGTATTCTCAATGAAAAGGTTGTTGAAGCTTTAGATAAGCAAGAACAAGCTTAGGGCCTAGTAAGCACCTGCACTGTAAGTTAGTTCATAAGAATGACTATAAATTTCTAGAATATTGCCGAAAGGATCTTCCATGTAAATCATGCGATAAGGCTTTTCTCCCGGGTAGTAGTAACGCGGCTTTGCCATGCGTTTTTTACCGCCTGCAGCTACGATTTTCTCGGCTAATTCTTCAAGGTTTGGATCTTGGACACAGAAGTGAAAGACGCCAGTTTTCCAATACTCAAAGTTATCGTCAGGGTTTTGCTGATTGGCAAACTCAAACAATTCAACGCCAATACGATCGCCTGTCGATAGATGCGCAATTTTGAACTTTTTCCAGTTAGCGCCGAAGACATCGGTACACATCTCGCCGATAGGACTGTCATCTTCAACAATCTCGGTTGGCGCCATAATTAAATACCAGCCAAGAACTTCGGTGTAGAACTTAGCGGCTTCTTCGACGTTGGGTACCGAAATGCCGATGTGGGAAAAGCTGCGTGGATAATTACTCAAAACTGTGTTCCTCTGTGCCTTTGTTTAGGTGATGGCATCAGTATAGAGAATATAATAAAGTATAAAAAATTATCATTTATTATCTATATGAGTATATTTTGTAATGATTAATCCATTGTGGCTTAAAACTTTTTGTATCTTGGTAGAAGAAGGCCATTTTACTCGCACCGCCGATAAACTCTTTATGACGCAATCTGGGGTTAGTCAGCATATTAAGAAGCTAGAGCAATATTTAGATTGTGAATTACTGCGCCGTGAGGGTAAGCGTTTTTCGTTAACGGCGCAGGGAAAAATGCTTTATGAAGAAGGAGACAAACTGCTCGGCAATTGGCAAGCGCTGGCGCAGCAGGTGAGCAGCGATGATAAGTATAGTGGCAAGGTAAGCATTGCTTCACCGGGTAGTATCGGCTTGAAGCTATATCCGCAGCTACTTAATATTCAGCAGCAATATCCAGCGCTTATTATCGATTATCGTTTTGCGCCTAATGAAGACATCGAGGCTAAGCTGATTGCTGGGGATTGCGATATTGGTTTGATGACAGCGCCTAGTCGTCATCGGCATATCTCCTGTCGTGAAATTGCCAGTGAGCCTTTAGTATTGATTACTCCTGCGGTTGTGACCGACATAGATTGGTCACAATTACTTAAGCTTGGGTTTATCGGCCATCCGGACGCGCGGTATCACGCGCAGCTGCTGCTTGAGAAGAACTTTCCTCGTTTTGAGTCAATAGAGCAATTTGAGCTGCACGGTTTTTCCAATCAAATTAGTCTTATTTGCCAGCCGGTGAGTATGGGGTTTGGTTTTACAGTATTGCCATTAAATGCAGCGCTGGCCTTTGCCAAGCAATCTCATATTAAGATTCATTATCTTACTCATGCTGTGCACGAATCTTTGTATATTGCTTACAATAATAAGTCGCCACAATCTGCTCGAGGGCAGTTTATTGGTGAAGAGATAAGGCGCATTGTTAACTGTGAGTAAACAATGATGTGACACTTGCCTTATATATCCTTATTGCTTGGCGCTTTAAAATGCTCATCAAGATTTAGATGACAACTCATAGGAGTCAAGCAATGAAAAAATTAGTAGTGATTACAGGCGCAAGTTCAGGTATTGGTGAAGCTTTAGCAAAACAGATGAGTGAGCAAGGCCATCCGCTGCTACTTATTGCACGTCGCGTAGAAAAACTAGAGGCATTTGGCTTGCCAAATACTATTTGTGCCAAGGTTGATGTGACTGATAAATCAGCATTTAACGCCGCGGTAGAACAGGCTGTTGCCCAATTTGGCCCTGTTGATTTAATGGTTAACAATGCGGGCGTGATGCTGCTTGGTCAAGTGGACGTGCAAGACGCTAGTGAGTGGAAAACCATGCTAGATGTTAATGTATTTGGCTTACTGAACGGCATGCAAGCGGTACTAAGTGACATGAAAGCGCGTAACACTGGAACTATCGTTAATATCAGTTCAGTAGCTGGTCGCAAGACCTTTGGTAATCACGCAGCCTACTGTGGTACTAAATTTGCGGTACACGCCATTTCTGAAAACGTGCGTGAAGAAGTGGCCGATAGCAATGTTCGCGTAATCACTATTGCGCCGGGTGCCGTGGAAACTGAATTGTTATCGCACACCACATCGCAAGAAATTATCGATGGTTATCAAGCGTGGAAAGACAGCATGGATGGCGTGTTAGCACCTGTTGATGTCGCCAACGCTATTAGCTACGCCTACGGTCAGCCACAAAATGTATGTTTACGTGAAATTGTATTAACGGCGACTAAGCAGCAACCATAAATCTAGTTATTTAATGATAGTTTGCATGCAAAAACGCAGGCATAAAAAAGGCGAGGTGAGTGGCCACCTCGCCGAAAATCATCGACGAAAATTACTGATTGACGTTACTTTTTGTCTTTAGCTATCGCCACAGTATCTAACCAAGCGTGGAAGTCTGCATCCATACTTGTGCCCCAATCTTTAACGATTTTTTGGTAACGTGGGTAATCGCCACGGCGCACGTGAAATAGCATCTCGTCTACTTTATCGCGCTGTTTTTCCATCATGTAGCGCACGGCTAAATAGCCCCAGCGGTAGATGCGATCGGTATTCCAGTTGGCTGAGTTGTTGTAGAACAATTCGCTTAATTGATAAGTCTTATCACCAGCTAATTGCAGCGCGCGTTTATTGTTGTTCATGTGAGCAACGTATTCGCCTAAACCTTCACCCCACCAAATTAAGTATGGCGGCTCTGGCGCTGGCTTTGGACAATATTCTGGACCGTAATGGTTGTCGTGTGGTGGTGAACAGTAATCACCGTAGGTGTTAAAACGACCATCGAGGTAGTGAACAAACTCGTGGTTTAGGTTCCACACTTGGCCATTACGCAGATAAGCAACGTATTCTGCGCTGTTGTTTTCCATATGTGGCAAGCCTTCTAAATACATGCCGCCGTTGTTCGATGGTACGTCAAAATGCTCGGTTACGTATTTCACGTAATCATCACGACCCGCGTAAATATTGGCACGCAATACATCGTTGTTATCGTGCAACAATGGCTTGCCTTGGGTACCGAATAGCTTGTGGAATCGAGATTCGGTGTCTAGTAGTAACTTACACGACTTTTCGACATCGGCTTGTGACATTTTTTGGTAGCGCAATACTAGGTTTTCGGCACATTTATGCTCAAAAGCTAGCACTTTATTGATTTTTTCTTCATTGATAACCCACGATGGCACGTAGACTTCGCCGTCTTTAACGACGTTGCCGTAAGCGAGTTTCATCTTGCTGTAATCGACTTTTTCTGGAGCAGGCTCAGTCGTTTGACAGCCCGTAATTAACCCAAGCGCTAGTAGGCCTGTTAGCAGTGATTTTTGCATGAGGGGATCCACATATTGTTGTTATATTGTATACATTATACATGTGATGTTGATTAAATCACTTCTTTTTTATGGCGCACTCTGAACCCAGCTAGGCTTATTAGATCATATTGTTGAATTGTCTGGTGTTACATCGTATTCGCGATAGATTTGTTCGAGGAAGTCTTCCAGTCGTTGGCCAACTTGCGGCTCAAATGATTTACCGATATAGGTTATTGTTTGAATGCGGTCGATGCGAAAGTTGCGAAAATCAGCTCTTAGTTCACACCATGTTAAGACCGTCCATTTCGCTTTCCATAAATAAATGGCCAACGGGCGCACTTGGCGTAGTGTTGGGTTCTGATTGGCATCTAAATAATCAAAGCGCAGAACTTGCCTTGTACGAGCGGCATTGCGCAGGGTATCTATGTGTTGAAACTCAGGCGCTTGATCGTAAAAGTTGGGGGCGAACATTAACGCATTAAATGACTGCAAGCGTTCTGGCAGCACCGCAGAAACCTTTATCATGGCTTGCTTAGCTGCTTTCGACAGTTCGTGACCGCCCCATGCCTGAACCATCCGCATGCCAACTTGAATGGCTTCTAACTCGGTTTCGCTAAACATTAGCGGCGGCACATCGACTTCTTTGCGCAGCATATAGCCAACGCCAGCTTCGCCCTCAATGGGAATTCCGCTGACAATGAGATCTTGAATGTCACGATAAATGGTGCGAGTCGATACTTCGAGCACTTCGCTCAGCAGTTGCGCGGTCGTTAAACGACGATTTTTAAGTAGCTGAATTATCTGAAACAGTCGGTCGGCGCGGCGCATAGTATTTTCTCGATAAGATGCTCATAAAACGGTGCTCAAAACGCTGAGCACCTATGGCTATAGAGCCTACATATTTTGAGACCATAAACCAATTTTATTGCCTTCACAATCTACAAAGATAGCGATACTGCCACAGCTGCCGTCTTTAATTGGCATGGCTGGCAACAAGATTTCAACACCAGCTTCTTTTAGCGCGTTCACTTGTGCTTGTAATGAGTCACCAAGATGCAAATAGATAGTTGAACCCTCTAAACTTGGTTTCATCATATCGTGTTTAACAAGCGCAAGATTGGTGACTGATTCATCTTTAGTTTCGACAATAGCCATTTCCATGTCATTCATTTCTTCGTATTTAAAGGTCAGGCCAAAGTGCTCCTTGTAAAAAGCTTGTGCGCGACTCATGTCGTTAACTGAAATTTCTGCCCAAACGAGAGGTGTGTGATCTAACATTGTGTATTCCTTTGATTTGTAATTTATTTTTGTTGTCGTAGCACTTGTTGCTGCGATGGAAATACAATAGCACTGGCCTACTGACAGCATTCTGTCAGTAGTGTTTAATCGACATGAATTATTACATTTTGCCGATGTACAAACGGCGCCAAACTAGGTCAAATGAATCGACGAATTCATCACCTTGAGAGAAGGAATTAACAATGTATAAATCGATGATTGTGATTGTTGCGCTACTTGTGAGTAGTATTAGCGGTCAGAGCTTTGCTAAGGCAAAAACAAGTAATGAATATGAAGCGGTAGTTGCAACGGCTTATAAATATTTTAATGGGGCGGCCAATGGTGACCAAGCGCTGCTTAATGAGGCTTTTGATACGGATTTTGGTGATATAAAAATGCCAATGGTGGATAAAGAAACCGGTAATGATATTGTGCGCACAGTACCTCTAGCGCAATTTGCCAAGGTGTTTAAAAAGGCAACGCCTGATTTATGGCAGGCGAAGGTGTTAAGTGTTGACATCGTTGATGACAAAATGGCGATGGTGAAGCTAGATTTTGATACGCCAAAGACCCATTATGTTGACTATTTAGTGATGTATAAACGCAATGGTCAGTGGCGCATTGTTAATAAAACCTTTGTTGCCACTAAGAAGTAGCGACTAAAAAGTAGTTATCGTTTTAATATCTTATCAACAATGATTTTGGCGTCGAATTGGGCGCCATAAATCAGCCCGCTAGCGCGATTAAACTGCCACGCTTGTCCCAGTGGCCAGATGTTGTCGTTTAGACTGTCACTGTCATTTTTCTCATCGATTATTGGTATCGCTTTATTGCGATAACCCGTTGCCCAAACAATAGCGTCAAACGAGCGTTTCTCGTCGTTAGCAAATATAGCCTCTGGGTCAAAAGCGGTAAGTTTAGGCATGAGCTCAATACCACACAGGCGCAAAGCTTTGTCATTAATTTGCGTGTCAGGAAAAGGGTCGCGCTGCTTTAACCATTTGGCAACAGCCCAAGTCTTTGGCAACCGTAAAATCCCCAACCATTTTAGCCAGCGAAAACTGCTAATTCCCAATATAGACTCGGGGATCAGATTACGCTTTTTACCTTGGGCCAATGCGACAATATTATTTTCACTTAGTGTTGTAGCAACTTGTCTGCCTGATGCGCCGTCACCAACGACAAGAACGCGTTGATTTATTAGCTCGCATCGGGCTAGTTGATTGATGGTTAATTGCACGCCTGTAAATTCACTGGAAAATTGTGGAATAGCAATATCCTTAAACGCTCCTGTCGCTAGGATAATATGATTCGCAATTAGGGGTTGATGAGGCAATTCGATGCAATATTGGCCATTGCGCAGACGTGTTATCTGTTTTACTTCTTGGCCTAATAGCATGGGTAATTGATGATGAATACTGTATTGCTCCAAGTAGTCTGCGAATTCATCTTTAGTTTGATAGCGCCCTTGTGATCTCGGAGCCTGATATCTCGGCAAACAATTTAGCGCGTTGGGTGTAAATAACGTCAAACCTGCGAATCTATTTCGCCATTGATCGCCCACGCGTTGATTGGTATCGACGATCATATAATCCACATTATGTTGCTTTAAATAATATCCAGCCGCCAATCCTGCGTGGCCAGCTCCAATTACAATAGTGTGATGGCTGTTGTTCATCTGTTGTTCTCATCGCTAATTCATAGCGCTAGAATAGCGACCTAGCTGAATAAAAAATTGAATAAAATGGCTAGCTGCGAAAACTTAAACTATCTTTTTGAAGTCATTGTAACTAGGACTATATTGTGAGATTTATCTGTGCATTCATAATGCTATTTTTCTTTAGTGTCAGCACTGTGGGTGAATCGCGGATCAAAACTGTGACCATGTGGACGTATTATGACTTAAGCCCGTTTTTCAATGAAAATACCCAACGTGGCTTAGTCGATGATATTGCACAGCTGCTAACTCGCCATAGTAAAGGTCACTATCATTTCGTAGTTGAATACTTACCGCGCAAGCGCGTTGATATGAAGCTAAAGTCATCTCAGTTAGGTATGGTAACTTTAGTCAATCCACATTGGTTTCCTAACACACTAGTTGCATCCGAGCCATTGTTGACAGGTTACGATGTAATCGTCTCTCCTATTGCAAAACCAGTACAGAGTCTTGTTGCTAAAACGCCGAGTCAAAGGTCTTTTATTGGCGTTACTGGTCATCAGTATCCAATGATTAGGTCTGAATTAAAGTCGGGGCAAGTAACACGAATAGACACATCGTCAGTGCCAAATTTATTAAATTTAATTGCCAAGAAACGCGGAGATTTTTCGATAGTGCCGGGGCTCGTTGCTCATCACTATCAGTCCCACAGTGATTTTGCCCACGCTTTGCATTTTGAACCAGTAACCGCAGAGCGCTATACAAGACGCATGTTGTACAACAAATTACATGTAAAATTGAAACAGGACGTCAATAAGATATTGCAACAACCAGAAGTTATTGAGCAATGGAATACAATTTTAGAGCAATATAACCTTTCTGAATTAGCGATTAATTAAGACGAAAGGACATCATATAATCTATCTTGGCCCCAATATGTCATTTGGCCCACTTTGAAACTCGGTACTCCCCATAGGCCGAGTTTAGCTAAATCATCGCTATTAACATGGGCTTGATGGACGCCGTGGTTTGCCCTCATTGCATCTAACGCTTGCTGCCAATCGAGATCTAAGCGCTCGACAATGGACTGGAGAGAATTGCGATCGTTGACATCGAGACCTTGTGACCAAATGCCAGTCATCAGCTCAGTTATCATTTCTAATGATTTACCCTGAGTGTTGGCGAAATAAAATAAGTTAATACAATCGTGAATTCCCTTGCCGAGCGGGTCACAGATTTTTCCAAATGGGATATCCGACGCATGCGCAACTCTCGCTGCGTCTAATAAAATACACATCTTCTTTGTTTTGGATAGTTCCATACCGCGCATAACCATCGGCAAAACAGGTTTTAAATTGATAGCTATATCTGGCTGTTTCGCTAACCTACATAAAGCGATGTAAGAATAGGGGCTACGAAAAGAGAGATATACATCTATTGATTTTGGTTCTTGAGGATAGTCGATAGATTGCGAGCTTGGCCTATCAAAATTGAGCAGTCGATTGTCCATCTTACAGGCACCAAGCTCTTTTAAACGCTGAGTGAGAAAACTCAGGCGATCTAATCCCCAATACCATTCTCGGCCATAGTGGAGTACAGCACTTTGAAAATGCCCTTTGGCCAGTACTTTGGCAGTATTTTTTTTAAGTTTTTGTGCTAAATGACTCGTAAGTGCCGGATGCTGTTTCATATTTAACAGCTCAGGTTGACACCATAACTGCTGGCCTACGGCAATGAGTCGCTCCAAGGTCAATTCACCCGATAATAACAAGTTATTTGCTGCGTTAAAGGCTGCTTGTGAGGGAATAGCACTATTGGAAAAGTCGCTAAGCTGATAACGCTTACTAAGCTGTTGACAATCGCGCAGCGCATAATTGATATGGGCTGGTTCATCGATTTGGTTAATCGCGCCGACAATTATTATTTTTAATTTTACGTCAAAAAACATCACCAGCTCTGCAAGCACTTGCGCAGTAAGATGGGAATAGGGATCGTAACAGCTGTAATAAAAGGTGACAGGATGACGGCGCACAAAGACTTTGCGATAGCATTCATAGCTAAATCGTTTGAGTTGTAATAACCAGCGACTGGTTAACAAGGCGGCAATCCATGGCTTCGCAAAGTTAGTTGGCATAGTAAATTAAGCAGTTGATTTTAAATTCAGCTTATCACCTTGCGCAAAATTGACAATAGTATTGATGGTACAAAAAAGCCCGCTTAAATTTTTAAGCGGGCGGTTAGGAAATCCTAAATTAAGTAAATTTTATGCGGTCTTATTTAACTAAGTCTAAGAAGAACGCGTATTGCAGTGCCGATTGGTTAATGCGCTTAAAGCGACCAGATGCACCACCGTGACCCGATTCCATATCGGTTTTGAATACTAATAGGTTGTCACCTGTTTTGTATTCACGCAATTTAGCAACCCACTTCATTGGTTCGAAGTATTGTACTTGTGAGTCATGTAGACCCGTAGTTACTAAGATATTCGGGTAGTCTTGCGCCTTAACCTGATCGTATGGCGAGTACGATAACATGTAGTCGTAGTACTCTTTGTTTTTCGGGTTACCCCACTCATCAAACTCATTGGTGGTTAATGGAATGCTCTCATCAAGCATGGTTGTTACCACGTCAACAAAAGGTACTGCCGCAGCCATACCGTTGTAGAGAGACGGTTCCATGTTCATCACTGCGCCCATTAATAGGCCGCCAGCACTGCCGCCAGCCGCAAAAATGTTGTCTTTGTTACCGTATTTTTGCTCAACCAGACCTTTGGTCACGTCGATAAAGTCGGTGAAGGTATTCATTTTGGTCAGCTTTTTACCATCTTCATACCAAGGACGACCAAGCATTTGTGAACCGCGAATATGGGCGATAGCGTAAACAAAACCGCGATCTAATAGGCTTAAACGCGTGATAGAGAACGATGGATCCATGGTTGAACCGTACGAACCGTAGCCGTATTGTAGCAGTGGGTTTGTGCCGTCTTTCTTGAATTTATCTTTGCGATAAACCAGTGACACAGGCACTTTTTTACCGTCGCGTGCGGTAATCATGATGCGCTCTGATTTGTAGTTATTAGCGTTGAAATCACCTAACACTTTCGATTGCTTAAGGAGCTTTTTAGCATCGCCTGTTAATGAGTAATCGTAGTGAGATCCCGGCGTTGTCATGCTTGAATAGTACAAACGAATTTTATCGCTGTTTAGATTGTTGTTGCCGTATAGACTCACGCGATAAGCAGGATCGTTAAACTCAAGCTCGCGCTCTTTACCCGTGGTTAAATCACGCACAGTGATTTTTGTTAAGCCGTTGTCACGCTGGTTGTAAACAAGGTGGTTATCAAATAGTGAGAAACCGTTGAGTTTTACATTGTCGTTAGCTGGAATAACATCAACCCATTTGCTTTGATCGTTTAAATCGGCTTTAGAGGCTTTCATTAAACGGAAGTTGGTGGCGTTCCAGTTCGTATTGATATAGAAATCGTCGCCTTTTTTAGCCACTGAATATTCGTGACCCTTGCGGCGAGGAATAACGCGCATCGGTTTTGCTTTAGGGTCGTTAGCATCGATAAGCGATACGCCGCTAGCTTCGGTGCTATCGTGGCTAATGTAGATGGTCGAACCGTCTTTCGACTTCCACACGTAGGTGTAGTAAGACTTATCTTGCTCTTCATACACTAACTCGTCGCTGCTTTGTGGTTGACCTAGCGTGTGACGGTAAACTTGGAAGCCAAGTAGGGTTTGCAGATCTTTCTTTATGTAGTAAACGGTTTTGTTGTCGTTCCCCCAAACTGCGCCGCCACTAGTGCCCTCAAGGCTATCTGGTAGCATCTTGCCTGTAGCAAGATCTTTAAAGCGAATGGTGTAAATGCGGCGACTTACTGTATCTTCGCCATACGCTAAAATTTTGTCGTTCGGGCTAACTGATAAACCTGATACCGCATAGTAATCGTGTGCTTTGGCTAATTCATTAACATCAAGCAATACTTGCTTGTCGGTGCCGTTAAAATCTTTTGCGCGCACGTGAACAGGATATTCATTGTCACCTGTGGTTTCGCTTGAATAGTAGTATGCGCCGTCTTGCACTGGTACCGAGTTGTCGTCTTTAACAATACGGCCCTTGATTTCATCGAATAACACTTTTTGCATGTCTTCGGTATGCGCAAGCTTCGCTTTGGTGTAGGCATTTTCAGCCTCTAGATGCGCTAGGATCTCTGGATCTTTACGCTCGTCATCGCGCATCCAGTAGTAGTTATCGGTACGTTTATGACCGTGTGTTTCAATGACATGAGGCACTTTTTTAGCAACAGGCGCTTTGACTTCTGGAGCCGCTTGTTTAGATGCTGGCGCTGATGCTTCTGGTGAGGTTGTCTGCTGTGAACTATCACAGCCGCTTAAAATAAGCGTTGGTGCCAAAAGTAGGCTAAGAGTGGTTAATTTGGTTTTCATGGAAATCCCTGTGTTGTTGTATGTACCGCCTTAATTTGCCGATACATCTATTTTTATCGCCTTCGAGTGTACCCGAAAAAATGCGATAACATAACAAAAGAACAGGGAGTAATGACTTTTGCGCAGTACAAAGATGTAACTAAATCTTTCGCACTGCGCCTGCGAGGGAAACTCCTACGAAACTATCGGTAATGGTTTACCTGTTTT
The DNA here is from genome assembly GCF_022347785.1 of Psychrobium sp. MM17-31. Lineage (NCBI taxonomy): Bacteria > Pseudomonadati > Pseudomonadota > Gammaproteobacteria > Alteromonadales > Shewanellaceae > Psychrobium > Psychrobium sp. MM17-31. The sequence continues at coordinate 732,866 of NZ_JAKRGA010000001.1, read as the reverse complement.
CCATGCGCCACGGGTAAAGTCTGGAATGTCTTTCGAATTACTGCGATCTGCTACCGATGCCACGCTTAGTGGGAAAATTGACGACCAAGCTGCTGCATCATAAACGTCTTGATCGAGAGGTTCACCATTGCGCAGACAATAAATAATGCGATAGTTCATTAAGAAATCCATGCCGCCGTGTCCGCCGTTGCGCTTGGCTTCTTCCCCCATGCGTGTGTATAGCGGGTGATCGTATTGCTTACGCCATTTTTCCATATCGCGATCCCAACCGTGGAAACTTGGTGGGTAAGGTTTACGGCCTTGTTCGCCACCGTCTTTCCACGCTTGTAGGGCTTTTTGATGCTCTGCTTCATAAATCGCTTTAATGGCTGGTGGCGGTGTTTCAACGGCGATGCGATTTGGGAAACCAGCGAAGGTACCGTTAGTGCCTTGAATAAGGTTATGTCTGGTGTAGGGACGCGGACTAGTGGTGTCGTGCTGCACCATAATCGTTCTGCCGTTAACCGTTTTAATGATACTGGTATTAATATCGCCAGCGATATAATCGAGCTGGTTGCGTTCGTGATCGGTGGCGAATTCTTTCTTGGCATAAGCTGCGCGGCCAAGAGCAGGGGAGCTCATTGATGTAACATAGTCAAAGCGATCGCCACGGTTAATATTCATGTATTGCGAAACAGGCCCCAAACCATGGGTTGGATAAAGATTGCCGTTGGTTTTAGTATGCCAATAGGTGCGCCATGAACCGGTCTTGTGCTCAATTTCTTTCATTTGCCAGCGCAAATCATGAATGTAAGCGGCTTCGCCGTGAACCAAGTCTCCAAACAAGCCTTGGCGCACCATGTTGAGCACCATTAATTCATCGCGGCCGTAGTTAACGTTTTCCATCATCATGCAGTTTTTCTGCGTGCGCTCTGCGGTATCTACTAGTTGCCAACACTCTTCAAGTGTCGTTGCTGCGGGTACTTCTACAAAGGCATGCTTGCCACTTTCCATGGTTTCGACACACATCGGTGTGTGCCATGCCCAAGGCGTGGAAATGATGACAATGTCGATATCATCACGCGCTAGCATGTCGCGATAGGCGTGCTCGCTGCCAGTGTAGGCGGTTGGTTTTTCTCGCCCCTGCTCAACCACGTGATTGACGGCGCGATCTAACACTTCTTGGTGGGTATCACAGATAGCTTTGACTTCGACACCATCGAGTACGCAATAATGTTTAACATGGCCAATACCGCGTTGCCCAACACCGATAAAGCCAACGCGTACGACATCCATTTTATCAACAACCAGTCCCATAACACTTTTACCTTGCTGTAATGGTGGCGGTGACGTTTTTGAGCTAGTGGTGGTTTGACAGCCAGAAAGCGCACCAGTAGCGCTGGCTAATGCCGCTGTGCCGACAGCGGTTTTAAGAAAATCGCGGCGATTAACTTTTTTCATAGTGATCCCAGAAGTTATTGTATTTTTTATCGGCACTAGTTTTAAGGCATATTGGATACAATTTCAATGCGACCTAGCAGCAATTTGATTGCATAGGAATTTCTATTTATCGGTTTTTCTCGCGACAATAATTCCAACTAGCCAAATTCAATGAAGTGTCCGTCACAATCTATTTCTATCAAGCTTTCTGGTGGCTCTGGATAAAGTTCTGGGAAGGCCTCTATGATAGCGTCAATATGTTCAAATCCTCGCAATTTTAAATGATGTACTGCATTAATGTGCCAACGGTTAATTTGTGGCGTGTTTGCCATGAGTAGTTCAAGAAATTCCATATCGTATTCACGTTTATTACTACGCAGCCGCATTAGATAAGCGATTAGCGGATCGGGCGCATTAACGGAAGTCGTTAGTGGATAACCTTTTCTTATTAACGTTTTGGCTAAATCATCCTTGCCCATTAACATCGTATTGAATACTAAGCTCGCGCCATGTTGATTGGTGGTAGCAATATCGCCAGCCTGTTTAATGATTGACAGGCTATCTTCAACGTTTATTCTGCGCAGCGCGAAGGCTAAGTTGGGATCTTTGGGATAAAGGCCGTGTTCTATCAGCAATGACAATTGCTCTAATCGATTGTTTCGATGCCCTGTGGAGTCACCCGACGTAAAACTAAAAATATGATGATAGGTGTTTGGTAAACCCTGTTTAATGAGTTTAGCTTTCTCCTTAAAGTCATCTTTTTTCATGGCATCAATGCTAAATATTTTTCCTCTGTCCCAACCTTGAGATGTAAGAAAATAGTCTGTTTCGATAATACTATCGATGACAAAGCAACCGTTGATAAACTCGCTAAGTGCCGTGTAATCGCCTTGGTTGATGATAGACGTTAAGCTAACGCGAGAGATCGAATACACAGGCTTTTCAGGTTTATTTTCCTTACACCATGTCTCGGCCACAGGGCGCTGATTATGTTTGTCATATTGGGTAAGACTTTTTTGCCATTGTTGTAACAGCTGTTCGTTACTCTGCGGCGTTAGTGTTGCTATGTTAACGAAGTTTACGGCGCGAAAATCGATGCCAAAGCGACTTAAGTTTTTTAATTCAAGACCAACTCTCACTTCTTTATTTTCTCTCGCTAAAACGAAAAACGTCGCACTATTGATGGCGCTGAGATCGTCGATAATACGCTGCTTTTGTACCGTGCTAAAAGGCGCGCGAATCAGAGCTTGTGTGATGTCGAGTATTAACATTGCATTTTCAATGGGGTGATAATCTTGTTTAGCTAATTGCAAAATGCTGTGTTGTAGTGTCGAGAAATCATTTTCTGTTATGGCATCTTCCACCACGCGCGTCCAAACTTCTCTTTCAACACCGGGTAGATTACTAATAGTGTAATTAGCTCGCTCGATAAGCGTGGCGTCAATGGATAGATATGTATTCCACCAGCCAATATTCATTGGTAAAGTCGGCTTGCCTTCAGACTCTTTTCCGTTACTCGCTAATTCAACAAGTTTCTTTTTGTGTTGCTTGAAGTCTTCATGCGCTATCGACACACTACTGATATCGCGAACAAAGTTTACTGTGGATTCAACGCCATACTCCGCCATTAAGGTATCTAAGATAACCATCTTATCGACACCATCATAAAAACTATTTGCAGCCACCTTTGCAATAAACCTTTGCCTTGAACGATCAAAGCTTTTGGCAGTGCGCTCAAAATCTTCACAAACTAATTGTGTCGATATAGACTTGAGCACTGTCGCCATCGTCGGCGTGCTCTCAGGATGATTAGGGGAAAATGAATTACTTTGTGGTTGAACGTCCTCAACCATCGATGATTGTTGTGTGGCAGCTTGGTTAGGTAGCTCTGAAAAAAGACGATAAACCTGAATGGAAATTACTAATAAAACGCTGAGGATGATGGCAATAACGAGATTGGTTTTATTCATAATTTTCCATAACTTGACTGCTGTGGATTCAATGTAGCTTAAAACTTGCCGTGTTTTCAAATGCGAGTTAGATCACAAAGCATTCTATTGTTATAAAGTATCATTATTGAGTTACTAAAATTTCAAGTCATACAACTGAGTAAATCAATATGAACAAAGTCATCTCAAGTGTATTAGCGGCGAGCTTGTGCTTAGCAAGCGTTGGCCAACTTCAGGCTAATCCCACCAATAATAAATCTACAGCCGCTAAGAAACTCGGACTAAGCACTGGGGTAAAATGGACACAGCAAAGTAAAGAGTTTCCACTAATCACTAGCTACCTTTATCAACAAGCAACGCAAAGTTTAAAAGAACGTCAATTACCTAAAACACCTTGGTTAGTGATTATGGATGTGGATGAAACACTGCTAAATAACAGCGATTACAACAAACGTTTGGACTTAACTGGCGGCAGTTACACCAGTGATAGCTGGCGTGCTTGGGTACAAGAGAAAAACGCTACCGCCATTCCAGGAGCCATTGAATTTGTGAAAACGGTAATTGAATTAGGCGGACAATTAGCCTTTGTGACCAATCGCAATCATTTAGACGATGGTGATACTTGGCAAAACTTAGTGAGTGTTGGCTTTCCTATCGATGCCAAAAATACCTGTTTAACGGGCAAGCGTCCACAAGACAAAAAAGCCATCGATCATAAAACTATTATCAATGACAAAGATCTACGCCGTAATGAGTTTACTTCAGGTAAAGCAACTCAGTGTTGGGCACAAGACAAAGCGTTAAAAACTCTGTGGAATCGCGATTTTACCTTGGTAATGCAAGTGGGCGATAATATCGAAGATATCGCACAAACAACGCAAAAAAATGCTGATATTTCTAAGCTTTTACAACGTCAAGCACAAGACATTTTGATCTTACCAAACGCCATGTATGGTTCTTGGGGCCATTAACCCTGCAATTTTTCTTAGGGAAACAAGGATGTTTTCCTCGCGTTTTCGTCATCATTGCTATTCTTCCTTTCTTTTCAATATTCAAATGAGTAGCTTCTGCAAAGATTAATCACTTGTTTAAACTCAGTGTTTGCACTTGCTCTAACTATTTATTTATCTACCTTTATTCGTCCTAATTTTGCCGTTGATATCATCTAGTTATTTTTTATAACTTTATACGAAAATCACATTGAAATTGAGAATGGTTTGCATTAAGATCGCGTACCTTTCTTATCGGAGGTGTTATGAAAAATACATTTAAACTATTACCCGTAGCTGCTGCAGTTGCTACGTTAACCGCTTGTGGCGGGAGTTCTAGCAATTCAGTTCCTGAGTTCTCTCAATCTAGTTATACGTTGTCGGTTCAAGAGGATGCGAGCGGCAAATTAACAGCAACAGCAACGGATGCTAATAACAGTGATGTATTGTCATATTCATTAGGAAATGCACCTGCCAATGGTACAGTAGAAGTAGCTGCTAATGGCGAATTAACCTACACACCTGACGCAAACTTTAACGGTCAAGATACCTTTAGTGTTTCTGTTTCTGATGGAAAAGCCACGGTAAGCGCTCAGGTGACGGTGACGGTTGAAAATGTAAATGATGCACCAACCATTGACTCTGAAAAGCTTGTATTAACTGGCGGCGAAACGAAAACAGCAACGGTAGATGCACAAGATATTGATGGTGATACCTTAACTTATAGCGTAGTTACAGAGCCAACCAAAGGAACATTGACTCTAGACAGCGCAACAGGTGCAATTACTTACACGCCTAACGAATTAAGCGTTGTGAATGACTCAGTCGAAGTTAAAGTTAGCGATGGCAATGGCGGTGAAGTTACCGAAACGCTTGCACTTTCATCTAGCGCAGCCAGCAATGCCGACCGTGCTTATTACTACTATGCAGATGATAGTTCTCGATTAGAGCGTGCAGAAACAGTAGTCACTGCACTGGAAGATGACTTAAACCAAGGTGATGTATTTACGGCGTTAGCTAATGGTTATGCTGCAGCTGGTCTTTCAAAAGAAGTTGACCGTTTAACTAGCGATGAAAAAATTGTTCGTGATGAACAGCGTGCGGGGGCCTATGTTGGAGTTGCGAATAACTATCAGGGGCAAGATGAAGCTAAACAAGCTAAAGCTGCTGAGTTGCGCGATCAAGCATTAGCACTCTATGGGGAATATGTAGCAACAAAAGGTACATCGTCGTTCAATCGTGATGATGTTAGCTTTTACAACGATATCTCTGATTCTTATTTTAAAGCTGGTAATGCTGAGAAAGCTACAAATGCTTTTAGTGTACTAGATGTTTTATTCGAAAACGGTGCAGACAAACCTTATGAAACACATGTTTTGCAAGCTTACTTTGGCTATCGCGGGATAATCAATGATGCTATCGAACAATGGCAAAATAATCCGACTGACGAAAATTACAACCTAGCAGTTAGACATGTTGATCGTCTGCATGGCTATGCTAATCAAGTTGGTCACCGTTTAGTAAGCAATGACCGCAATGGTAACCTGGGTAAAATTTATCACAGTGTACGTAATACAGCACTAGAAGCAGTTGTTGAATCGTACCGCGTGCTAGGTGAAAACGAAAAAGCCAAGACGGCGCTTGCAGATGCATTAGCACTTTACGGTGTGGTTAATTATGACAGCGAATACCCTCGCACTGCTGCTGATTCTGCGCCTGTGACTGCGGTTGAATATCCTTACGGCATGGTTAGTGTTGCAGATGACATTGTGCATTTATATCCTGATTTTGATATTAAGCTATTAACAGATAAAGCGGCGACTGATTTTTATAAAGAATGGATTACTGACGACGCTAATGAGACAAAACTTTTAGCTAATGTTTCCAACGCTGCAACAAAAGAAGACGCACTGGCATTACTGGAAGCTGCGAAAAATGAAGAAAATCTTCGTGCGCACTTCACCTCCACCGTGGCATTTAGTCGTGTTGGTACTAAAGGTGCGGCTATTCTTTACAGAGAAAAGCAGCAATATGACAATGCTGTATTCATGCTGGGGAAAGGGATTGAGATTATTGGCTCTGACGCATACCTAGCGCAGAATGTCGAACAGCAATTCGTGACTGGTTCTACTGGCTGTCAAATGGTGTTAGAAGAGTATGAATTAATTACAAGCCGCACTCAATCACAGGCACATATTGACGCAATGCAAGCATCGTTTACAACTTGTAGCAATATTGCTCTAACGAAATATAACAACGGTATCAACGATACAGATATCGAAGTTAGTGACGCAATATACGCACAAGCAACCATGCTGTATTTCGCTCAAACGCTAAATGACAAAGAAGCTATCGCAAAACACGTTGCTGTTATTGAAGAAAACTTTCAAAAAGCTAGAGAGATTGAAAGCGATGCTATTTTATTTACTAAAGTTGGCGAAAGTTACTATAAAGCTAAAGATTATGTAAAAGCACAAGGGATGTACAACCGCGCGCTTGAGCTAGTTCGTAAAGTTGAAACTAACGCTGCTGAGCAAGACAAAGGTACTGTGACTGCTAAGTACTTTAACTCAGGATCCGTTTCTACTAATTACTTAGGTTTTGTTAATGCGATTAGACGCGAAATGGGGGTTAACCCTGATGCGCCCGCTGCATTAGCTGCTGCAACAAAAACATGGCATGACTTTATTAAAGTAAACATGACGGATTTAGAAGATTCAGCGCTGCAGTTTAAACTAAATTTCTTACCTAAATACGCTGCACAGCTTACTAGCCTAGGCAAGTTTGACGATGCCTTCGCTATTGCTAGCAATGAAGCGCTTGGTACTGTTGAAAAAGATGCAATCAATGCAGCTACTGCTTCGGCAATGAGTACGTGGGATGATTTTACTCGCACAAACATTGCAAGTGTAGATACTGACAAAGATGGTAAACCAAACTTCTTTGCGGCCTTTGCAACACAAGCAATGATTGACGCGTCGGGCTTAACGCTTGATGAAGACAGTGATAACGACGGTGTGAATGACGACGTGGATGGCTTCCCGTTAGATAGCACTAAACAGTAAAGCTCTATGAAGTTTTTACACATGTTACCAGCAGCTAGCATTGTGCTAGCTGCTGTTGCGTTTGGCGAAGAGAAAGTTGCGACTCCTGTGGTTGAGGAAAAAGCCAGTGAGCAACAACAGAAAAATTCAGTGTCGAACAAACAGTGTGCCAAGGATGATAAGCAGTGTTTAAAGCCAATCGAACGAATTAAGGTCGTCGGCCAGCGCATTAACCCAATTTCTCAATCGAGTGAAGGTTCCTATACTCTCGATCAAAAACTAATAGAAGACTATAACTTTGGTAATGGTAATCTCAATGATTTACTAGGCGTGTTGCCAGGTGTGCAATATGGTGAGTCAGCCTATCAATCAGGACAAGTTTCTAACATTAAACCGCCAGAGGTTTCAATCGCGGGAAGTTATGGTCAACAATCTGGTTACAGTATTGATGGCATAAACAACAATTCGAAGCTTAATACCAGTAATGCCACTGCCGATCGCAACTTGTTGCAAGATGTCGTTGGTCATAGCCAAGAAGTTTTTATCAACCTGCAATTACTTGATGAAGTGACCGTTTACGACAGTAACATTCCGGCTAAATACGGCCAGTTTTCTGGCGGTTTAGTGTTAGCCAAAACCAAGAATGCAGAGCAAAAAACGCAATATGGATTTAGCTATCGCCAAACTGCAGGTAGTTTTGTTGAGTATCAACGTTTTTATGCGCCAACATTTAGTGGTGATGATACCCTACCAATTCCAGATTTTAGCAAACGTGATTTTAGTGCTTATTATTCGACACCGCTCAATGAGCAAAGCGGCATTAGTACTCAATTGCAAATGCTTGAATCAAAAGAGTCTTTTGACCAATTAGGTACCTATCGTCAGCAAGTACAGAAGAACTATAATGCGATGGTTAAATACCACAACCATTTAACAGCTAATGATTTGCTTACGACGAGTCTATTGTATGCACCATTTGATGCCGATTATTTTGATACCAATGCACTCAATAGTGATTACAATACGACAGGTGGTGGACTTGTTGTAACAGGGCAGTGGGAAGCAAATCGCGATTGGGGCGATTTTGATAGTACGTTGTCTTGGCGCAATAGTACCAACAACAAAGAAACCTCATCACAACGCCTGTTGTGGGCTAAAGCTGAAGGCAGAAACTGGGGCGAATATACTGATAGCTCGGTCAGTGCTGAAGGTGGTTACGGTGATATTGAGAAAATTCAAGATACTATAGCTTTCTCTCAAGATTTTGTACTTAATGCAATCCGTCATCGTTGGGGTTACCAACAGTTTAATGTCGGTTATAAACTCGAGCATCAGCACACCCAGTTCAATCGATTGGAAGATTCAGTGATTTACAATGGCGTTGTTATTTCGCCTGATATTAACTGTAATGGCTATACAGTCGATTGTGTTGAAACTCGATATCATCGTCCAATTGCCGAATTAGAAGCCGAATTGGGGCGTCCATTTGACTTTACCAATGCAGAAGATGTGTTGCTGTTTGATCAAAATATTGCCCAAACAGGTCAATATTTCCAACGTCGTCAAGTATCACCACAAAGCAATGCCGAGGCTAAGGTTAACTATTTATCGCTGTATATCGAAGATGAGATAGATTGGGAACGTTTAACCGCTGTCGTTGGCTTACGCTATGAATACAACGATTTCTTTAAGAATCATACACTGTCACCGCGAGCTCGATTAAAATTCGACCTTACTGAAGATGCTACACAAGCTATTACCTTAGGTATTAATCGTTATTATCAAGGCGATGTTGCTAGTTATAAGCTTAATGAAGCGATGACTCCGATGCGTGAAGAAGTGCGTAAAGTCCTCAATAATCGCCCCGGACAGTGGGAAGCAGCTAAGTTAACCTCCGGTTATGGTTACGAGTACAAAGATACTAAAACCCCCTATAGTGATGAGATTACGCTAGCGTATCGAGCTCAACTGCTAGGTGGGACCTTAGAGGCAAAGTGGCTCAATCGTAAAAGTAAAGACAGTATTAATCGTGTCAAAGGTTTTAACGAAACCGGTCAATCAGTGCTCTTTGGCGGTAACGATGGCAGTAGCGAATATGAGCGTATCTCTTTGAGCTGGATGGCAAACTTTGATAATCAGCACGTGCAATTTAATTTGTCACATGCTGTGAGTAAAGTAGACGCTGCTACCTTTGATGGCAAGACACAAACGATCAACTTTGACGGTTCAAGAAGTACTCTTAACTTCGATTACGACGATAGTGAACTCGTATTTTTGCGCACCCTTACCGCAGACGGGAACAACAGGGATGCGCTAATAACCCGCAATGATCTTGGCCTTGAACGTCGTGATTTTAATCGTCCAATAGTAGCTAACTTAGGCTGGGGCGGTGAGTGGGGCGCTTGGCGCTTGTCGGCTGCGGCGCGTTATAATGGTAAACAAGATATTATTTACGCCACTAATCAGTTTGAGTCATACACAGAGGCAACCACAATTTGTAACGGGTGTGCGCCATCCAAACGTGAATATCCGCTGTATATTGCTGGTGAACGACCTGCGTTTTGGCTCCTCAGCGGCAGCATAAAATATTCATTCGATATATTTGGCAAAGACAAAGTAGTGCTGTCATTTGACGGCGAGAACCTACTCAACAAACGTACCTATCAAATAGCACCCAAAACAACCGGTTTAGAGTTGGGGCGTCGCTTTTGGTTAGGCATCAGTTACAAGCATTAATACTAAAACACTGGCTCCTAGATTCATTAGGAGCCTTTTTGTTTTTAGCAAAAAATAGCAAGGCAATTCCGTGAATTTTATTAATAAACTATCGATAGCATTAGTCAGTGCATCGATTTTATCTTTTTCAGTATCTCAGGCGGCTAGCGCACAGCAAACTGCTGTACCGCTGACCATAGAGCAGTTACGCAAATTATATAGCAAGCCTATAAATCAATGGCCCAAACCACAACTTCGCGAAGGCATTGAGCATCGTCCACTAGGACGAGTGCCTATGCCGACATTTCCTACGACCAATCCATTTTCCGTCGCTAAAATGCGCCTTGGCGAAAAGCTGTTTCACGATCCTAAACTGTCGCGCTCAGGGCAGATTGCTTGCGCCAGTTGTCATGATCGCGATTTAGGTTGGGGCGATGGCCGTGAAAAATCCTTTGGTCATGACAGGCAAACAGGAGCGCGCAACTCGCCGGGCATTGAAAACGCCGCGTTCCGTCAAACATTATTCTGGGATGGCCGCGCCGCAACTCTTGAACAGCAAGCGCTAATGCCGATAGTCGATAAAGTAGAAATGAACTTTACGCTACCCGAGTTGGAGCAGCGCCTAAATGCGAATGAAGAATATAAGCAGCAATTTAAGGCTGTTTTTGGCCAAGAGCAGATCACCGCTAAGCTCATCGGTCAGGCGATTGCGACCTATGAACGCACGCTACTATCACGCACTTCTAACTTTGATCGTTTCTTAATGGCGATTGAAGAAAAACCGGGACGCCGTCGCGATGCGTTGTTAGCGAGTTTGAATGATAGTGCGTTAAACGGTTTGCACCTCTTTCGCACCAAAGCTGGCTGTCTTAACTGTCACAATGGTCCAACGTTTTCCGATGAGCAGTTTCACAATATCGGTTTAACCTATTACAAACGAAAATTTGAAGATTTGGGGCGTTACAAAGTGACCAAAAATCCTGAGGATGTTGGTAAATTTAAAACGCCAAGTCTTCGTGGCGTGATGAACAACAAACCTTGGATGCACAACGGGTTTTTCGCGGCAATGGACGGCATTATGAATATCTACAATGCGGGTGGAATTCCGCAGCGCGTCGATAAAGATGATCCGCTATCGCCAAAGACCTCACATCTGCTTAAGCCACTTAATCTCAATCAGCAAGAATTGAAAGATTTAGAGGAGTTTATGCATGCGATAACAGCGCATCCTGCACGTGGCCCACATTATAAATTTGCGAGAGAATAACTTAAGTTTAGATTAACTAGGCTTTGATTGGCACCACAGCTGCTGCTGTTGTGGTGTCAAAAATGTCCACGCTAAAAAGCGGCTTACCTTTTGGCCTTGTGCCATATTCACTACTTTGATCTCGATTGCGCCGATTTTTTCTAACTTCTTCTTCAGTGGGCGCAAATTGTCTTTATTGGATATTAGCGAGCTAAACCACAACACCTGCTGCGAAAAATCGACACTTTCGCTAATCATTTTGCCAACAAAGGCTTTTTCGCCGCCTTTGCACCATAACTCCGCATTTTGACCACCGAAATTGAGCTTACTGTCACCGCGTTTATTGGTGCCTAAATTGCGGCGTTTACGCTCGCTTCCCGCATTGGCTTGGTTAAGTGATTCATGAAAAGGTGGGTTACACAGGGTAAAATCAAACAGTTCGCCATCGTTGATAATGCCGTGAAAAATGCGATTATTGTCATTTTGTAGACGTAGTGTAATTGCATTATTTAGCGTTGGATTGGCATCTAAAATAGCTTGGCTCGACTTTATCGATTTACTGTCAATATCACTCGCCACAAACTGCCATTGATAAACCTGCCTGCCGAGCAGCGGATAAATACAGCCTGCGCCTGTGCCGATATCAAGTCCTCGTAGCGCTGGTTTTTTCCGTTGCTTAGTTTGATAGGTAGTTGCCAACAAATCACTTAAATAATGAATGTAATCAACACGCCCCGGAATTGGCGGACATAAGAACCCCTTGGGAATGTCCCAATCACTTACTTGATAATCCACCTTTAAAATCGCGCGATTAAGCAACTTTACCGCATCGCTATTGGCAAAGTTAATCGACGGTTTACCCAGTTTATTGCTGATAATATGAGGTGCTAACAACGGCTCTGTCTTTGCTAGCTTGGCAAAATCGTATTGGCCGCGATGTTTGTTACGGGGATGCAGTTTGTGCTTGGTATTCATGGTAGTTCTAGTTAACGGTAATAGCCCTATATTAACACGTCAGTTTGGCGCAGCATTTGCTTTATTGGGTTATTTATCCCAAACCGTCAAAATTTTGTGAGCCATCAATGAACTCAATCGGACTTTATAACAGCTTAGTTAGTACCAATTATTTGGGTAATCAAACCGACGCTCAAGTAGAAAAGGCTGACAAGGTTACGCCGCTTAAAGATGTCTCTAAAGACAAGGTGTCCGACGAAGGGGCTGGGGAGAAACTTAAGCTTTCTAGCCGCTCGCAAAAATTACACGCCATCAGTGAGCAGTTTTTCTCGCATGGTAATTTTACTCAAATCGACACCAAGGCGCTGATTGAAAAGGTGCACGAATACGGGTTGATTTCCGATGGTGAGTATCAATCCCTAACGGGAAGCTCGCTGTTTAAATCGAAATTTTCTCAGCAGAAAGAAGATGAAAAACCGACAAGCTTGGTGGATTACCTTAGGGATATCAAAAAGGCAGTTGATAAATCTGAAGACGGCGCTAATCCGTCGGCCAAGAATATTGCGCTGTCGTCTGGATTAGAAAAAGCGATGACTATCTTATCCGATGTGGAAAAGGCTAAAACCTCAGATACCTTTAAGCAAGATATCAATCATGCGCAATCAGAGCTTACTAAACTGGCCAATAGTGAATCATTCTCTAAATTAGGTAGTGGCTATCAGCAGGCGGTTAAAAGCACCAGTGCTGCGTTAGAAATTATCGAAAAAATCTCTCCACAGCGATTGTCTAATCCCTTTGTAAATCGTTATTTAGATTTCGCTAGCTAGCTTTCTCTCTCTCAAAAGAAAAAAAACGGCTCCGAAGAGCCGCTGAACAAACTAACTAAAGGAATAACAAAACGATCGAGGAGGGGGATCGCGTTAGCGATAAATAATCCCCAAGTTCCTCGATGCAACTTGGGGATGTTAGGTTTACGGTTTTGCTATCACTAGGAAGCTATATCCGCAAATCTTAACGGTATAGTGGGTACTTGTTGCAAAGCTCTTGCACAAGGCCTAATACGCGTTGTTCTTCGGCGCTGTTGTCTTCTGGGTTACTTACTAACCCGTCTAATACATCACCAATCCAGTGACCAATTTGGATGAAGTCTTCTTCGGTGAAACCACGGCTGGTACCAGCTGGAGTACCAAGACGAATACCTGAGGTGATCATTGGTTTTTCTGGGTCAAACGGAATACCGTTTTTGTTACAAGTGATACCTGCACGCTCTAGACTTTGCTCTGCCGCATTACCTTTGAGGCCTTTTGGACGTAAGTCAACAAGCATTAAATGCGTGTCTGTACCGCCAGTCACTATGTCACAGCCGCGAGAGATTAGCGTGTTAGCTAGTGCTTTAGCATTGGTAATGACTTGTGAAATGTAAGAATGGAATTCTGGCTCTAGTGCTTCACCAAGGGCAACCGCTTTACCAGCGATTACGTGCATTAATGGACCACCTTGCAGACCTGGGAATACTGCTGAGTTAACTTTTTTGGCGATTTCTTCGCTGTTGGTTAAGATCATGCCGCCACGTGGGCCGCGCAGTGTTTTGTGAGTCGTTGTCGTTACAACGTCTGCGTATGGCAGTGGGTTTTGATGATGGTTAGTCGCAATTAGACCTGCGATGTGAGCCATATCTACCATTAGGTAAGCACCCACTTCATCTGCGATCTCACGGAAGCGTTTAAAGTCTATTTCACGAGGGATTGCTGAACCGCCGGCAATAATTAGCTTTGGTTTGTGTTCGCGTGCAAGTTCTAATACTTGGTCGAAATCAATGGCTAGATCTGATTCACGTACGCCGTATTGAATGGCGTTAAACCATTTACCAGACTGGGCTGGACGAGCGCCGTGGGTAAGGTGACCACCTGCGTCCAGTGACATACCTAAAATAGTATCACCTGGGGTTAGTAGTGCTTGAAATACTGAACCGTTTGCTTGTGCACCCGAGTGTGGTTGTACGTTAACGTATTCACAGCCGAAGATTTGCTTGGCGCGATCGATTGCTAGTTGCTCTACGATATCTACGTATTCACAACCGCCGTAGTAACGACGACCAGGGTAGCCTTCTGCATATTTATTGGTTAGGGCGCTGCCTTGCGCTTGCATAACAGCTTTTGAAACGATGTTTTCAGAAGCGATCAGTTCAATTTGTTGCTCTTGACGTTTATTTTCTAAATCGATAGCCATTTGTACTGCGCCATCGGTTGCTGCCAAACCTGAGGCAAAGAAATGTTCTAGTTCGAATGAGCTGTAATTACTTTTCATAATCGTTCTCTTATTAGGTTGTTTTCCACATAATAGATTAAAAGTTTCCAATTGGAAACCTTTGTTTGTAATTTGTTAAAAATTTGTACTCCAGTAAACTTTTAATGGGGTGTTTCTAGAATGAAATTTTTATGTAACAATTGAGGCCATCTCTGAGCTGCACTATGTATGGAATACAATTAATGACTACTGATATTTACCCTTCGATGACTGTTGCCGATAATGAACAAAAAGAGCGTCCGGTAGAAAAGATGCAATTGGGTAAGCAAGTCAAAGCCATCCGTAAGCAAAACAATTTGACGTTAGAAGAAGCAGGAAAACTAACAGGACTCGCGCGTTCAACGCTGTCTAAAATTGAAAATGAGCAGATTTCGCCGACCTTTGCTGTTATGCAGAAGTTAGCAGCGGGTTTGAACATCGATATTCCGCAGCTATTTACCAAACCAGAGAAAGCTCAAGCAACGGGACGTCGCGATATTACAAAGTCGGGGCAAGGTGTGCCGCATTTAACGCCGACATATGAACACGAATTGTTATCGACACAATTAAGCCAAAAGAAGATGATGCCTTATCGCTCACGCGTTCATGCACGCTCATTCGACGATTACGGAGATTGGGTACGTCACGAAGGCGAAGAATTTTTATTGGTGATTGAAGGTGAGGTGGAGCTGTACACCGAGTTTTATGAGCCAACTAAGTTAGGCGTTGGTGATAGTGCTTATTACGATGCCATGATGGGGCATTGTTTGATTTCTACCTCGAAAGAAGACGCGCTGATTTTATGGGTAACGACGAGCTAGTTACCCTATTTTAGATCTGCTCTATGCTAAAATAGTCCCATCTGCACATCGGTAATTTGTGCGTAGCTTGTGCCAATAAAGGGTAAGATCCCATCCACTATTGGCGCAATTTGTTTTTCGATGTAATGCTCATAATCGATAGTAGTTTCCAAATAATCCACGGGCTCAGGCCCATTTAACGTTATCAAATAACTAATGCTTCCTTTGCGCTGATATTGCAGTGGTCTACCCAGCGCTTTGTTTTTCTCGTCGGCAAGGCGGGCGGCTTTTACTTGCGGTGGCACGTTTTTAACGTATTGCGCTAATTCACGGCGTAGACGTTTGGTGTAGACGAGTTTGTCGTCGTGTTGACCTTGTTTAACTTGTTCGATGATATTTAAGATGTAATCTTTAGGATCTTCGCCATCAAACACTAATTGATAAACCGCTTGTTGGACATCGCGGGCAAGCTGTGTCCAATCAGAGCGCACACTTTCCAATCCTTTAAACACCAGCTTATTGCCTTGCGATGTATACAGCATGCCCGCGTAGCGTTTTTTACTGCCTTGTTCTGAGCCGCGGATCGTCGGCATCACAAAGCGCTGATACAGGGTTTCAAACTCTAACTCCATGTGGCAATCGATGTCGAAATCACTGCGCAGTTTATCGATCCAGCGCTGGTTGATATCGCGCGCTAAATCAATGCCGATTTGATTGGCTTGTTCACTGGTGTAGCCTTCGCCAACCAACACAAAAACAGAATCGGTATCGCCGTAGATCACTTGATGCTTTTCTTCTATCCACTGTGCTGTTTGCTGAATAATCTGGTGACCGCGCATCGTTATCGAGCTAGCAAGGCGCGTATCGTAGAAGCGGCAGCCGCCAGAGCCTAATACGCCGTAAAACGAACTCATTAGAATCTTAATGGCTTGTGAGCGCGGGTTGTCGTTGTCTTTTTTGGCTTGATCTCGTTGTTGCCATAAATCGGTGATGATTTGCGGTAGAAAGTGTTTATCGCGTGAGAACTTGGCTTTTTTAAAGCCATCGATAGCAACTTCGGGATTGTTAAGGCCTTCTACCATGCCCATGGGATCAACTTTAAATGTGCGAATGATTGACGGATATAGACTCTTAAAATCCAACACCAATACGTTGTCGTACAGACCCGGCACCGAATCCATGACATAGCCACCGGGGCTGGCAAGGCCTCCATCGGGCGGCAAGTTAGGCGCAATGTACCCTGCGCGATGTAATTTGGGCAAATAGAGGTTGGTAAAAGCAGCCACCGAGCCGCCGACGCGATCGAGTAATAATCCGGTCAATTGGCTGCGGAAAATGAGAAATTCAAGTAAGCCAGTGTGGGCGAAAATTTCGTTTACTAAGGCGCAATCTTCAAGGTTATAGGCGGCAAGCGCTGGTTTGTCATGCTTAAAGTTATGATTAATTTCCGCCATTCGATCATGGACGTTTTCAACCAGTTTACCTCGGTTTAATAATTCATTGGCCACAAAATCTAAACTGAAACTGGCAAATTGATAGGTGGCAGTTTTAAGGGCGTCAATGCCGTCAATGACCACGCGGCCGGGTAGGGTGATATAACCGTTGTTGTCGGTGTTAGATTCTCGCCACAACGCAAAGCTTTGACCGCGACCAAGACGGAGTTTTTTGCCGTGGTATTGGGCGCGTTTGATCAGTAACCTAAAATCGAAATTAATGACGTTCCAGCCGATGATAATATCGGGATCTTGCTTGTTAATAGCGATTTCGAGGGCTTCGAGCAGAGCAGCTTCGTTTTCTACCCACTCAATGTAATCATGGCTCTGTTGTGGCTCACCGACCATAATGACCTTTTGATAGCTTGGCGCGTGAAGACCAATGGAATAAAGCACACCTTTTTCACTACATTCGATATCTAATGACAGCACCGATAACGTCGGCTTGTATTGACTTGGACGGATCTTAACGTTGCGATATTCGGTGTATTCGGGGTGGCTAATCGGTTGGCCTTGAAACTCAATGCCGCCGCAAATAAAGCGTTCCATTAAATAGCGCTGATCGAGGCGGAAATCGCTCTCATAGGTCATTATTAGTGCTTGTTTTAGTAAATAGCTGGCACTGCGTGAATCGCTAATATTGTTGAAATACAACGCCGTAACGGGCTGTAAATCGAAGGTTTGCATGGTGAGGGATTTGAATTGAACGTCGATCCCTTCGTCGCGCAATGCTTGTTGTGCGTTTGCTACTTGATTGGTGGCAATGAAAAAGACGGGTTGCTGCCCGTCGATAGTTAATTTTATTGGGCCGCTCGGCGTGGCAAGCCAGCATGATATGACGGGCTTGCCGCCGATATCTAAGGCTTGCTGAGTGAGTAAAAATCCGTGTTGGCTAGCGGCAGTCATAAACTAAGTCGTTGATCTTCAATGGCGCCAATTATACGTGGAGAGTTATGACTATTCGATAACTTTTAATTTGGCCTGAATAAAATCACTGTGATTTAAATAGAGCAAATCGCTGATGCGGCGAATGATGTGCTCTTCGTTAACATCGATATCATCATCTGAATTGGCCACTTGCCATAGTTCATACAAAAAGTGAACGCGCTGTGGGCGATCAAGGTGTTGGCGCAGAATATGAGTGAATTCTTGTAGTGATACGGCGTTGTGTTGATGAGTTTTGGCCTCATCTAACATGGCTTGTGCGGCGTATTCGTCAAGTGAAAAACTGGTTTTGAACAACGCGAGCATTGCATTTTCTTCGGCAGGTTTTATGCAATCGTCAGCGGCAGCTACTTCATAGAGTAATACAGCCATCGCTAATTCTAAACCAACCACGGGAGCTGGCGCCTGCTGGTTAACATGAGAAAAGAGCTGGGCAAGGGATTTAAACATAGTGTTCTCATTTTAGGTTGTTTTGAATGAGTCTACTCTGATAGTAAATAATGCCAATAGCCTCTTTGTAATCAATTGTGTTATCGGTCACAATTGATTAGGATTAGTTTACTTAGTAATCAGGAACTCGGTTAGATTTTTTATGAATATGGACATCGCTAAACACTCACCTATTACCGAGCTCTTACTCAAGGCAAACAGCCACGATAATCCGCTAACTTGGCCTCTTTTAAGCCTATTGGAAGAACAGCCGCAGCACTGGAAAGTGCACTATTTAGTAACGGCTTTGCGAGAGAAGGGGCTGTTGCAATCGCTTGACGAAGATGAAAACAAAGATTTGTTTAAGCGCAATTTCCTTACCATGAATGCTCTTTATCAATTGCAATTGATGTTATTACCTAATCAATGGTTGCAAGTTCAAGCAATGGATATTTTTCTATCGCGCTCTGTGCCGTCTCACGTTGAATTAGAGTTACAACACGATGCGGCATTGCGGGACTATTATCTGGACTGGGAAAATTACGACACCAGCGGCGATTTGATTAGGGAAATGCTCAAATCATTTTGGCACAAATATAATAACTATATTGGCGAGACATCACCAGCAGTCGGGCGCGAACAAGCGTTGCAGGTTTTTGGTTTAGAAAGTGATGCTACGCCGCGAGATATTCGCAAGCGCTGGCGCAAACTGGCGTTGCAACATCACCCCGATCGCGCTGGTGGCGACGCAGCAAAGTTCAAACAAGCTTGCCGCGCATGGCAAACCCTGCGTGTGGAATAGCGTTATTTAACCGAGCTCTGGCTATTTAATAAAATGCCATGCCTTGCCGAGTTTGCTGTAAAGCAAGAATAAACACGGCAGCAATAACAGCATGTGCACGCTAAGTAAGTCCACATCATTGAGCGGGCTGCGCTGCATTAAGCCCACCAGTAATCCCGCACCACTCATTTGAATTAAGCCAAGTAATGCCGCTGCCGTGCCTGCGCGATCGCCAAATGGTGCTAGAGCTTTACCAGCACTTGCCCCCAATACCAGCGCAAAACCAATCGATGAGCCAATAATCGGAATCATAAACGCCCAAGCGGTGTTAAAGCTTTGCAGGCCTATCATTAATAGTCCGGCAAAGACTAAGCTGAAAAGCCCTAGTGCAAGCGCTTTAAAAGTACCAATTTTATCCATCAGCTTTGGTGCTAGTAGACTGGCGGCAATGTTAAATACGGCGTTAATGCCAAACCACCACGTAAATTGCGCCATGGTTAAACCAAGTTGATCCATAAGATAAACTGGGGCGGATGTTACATAAGCCAAAATCACCGCCATCGCCAGCAGGCACATAATGGCGTGGAACAGAAAGGTTGGATGATAAAGTACGCTTTTATAACGCTGCCAACTAAGTAGGTTTTTACTGACATGCGTATCGCTAGGGCGAGTTTCTTTCATGTTGAACCCGATCAACAACAAGCTGATTATCCCGAAAATCACCATAAAGCTAAAGTTGCTGCGCCAGCCAAATTCACTAGTAAGCCAGCTACCTAGAATAGGCGCGAGGGCTGGAATAAAACAGATAGCGCCATTGAGATAGCTGATCATTCTGCCACTGCGCTCAGGGCCAAAGCTATCGCGAACACAAGCAAAAGCAGCGACTGAGGTAGCGCAGGCTCCGAATCCTTGGCACAGTCTTGTAAGTAGCAATAAATCGATGCTCTGTGCTAGGTAGGCAATGACTGAACAGCTAATGTAGATGGCGATGCCAGTAAGTGCGACGGGTCTACGGCCATAGCGATCCGCTAATGGCCCAGCAAAGAGTTGTCCTAAACCAAGACTAAAAATAAACCAGGTTATGGTGTCTTGCGCTAGCGCATTGCTAATGACTAAATCGCTGGCTATTTGCGGCAGTGCTGGCAAATAAATATCAATGGCAATTGGGCTAAAGATTACGAGTAAGATAAGAATGAAAAAAGGCTGTTTAGCGCCCTCAGTTGTTGCCATATTGAAGAGGTTCAGTCATAAAAAAGGCGTAGTTTAGATGAGTTCTACGCCTTTGGATAGGGAATGTTTTGGCAGCTTGGCAATTATGCGAGCTTGGCCAAACCTTGCGCAAGATCACTGATGAGATCATCAACATCTTCAAGCCCAATATGCACGCGAATCAGTCGATTTGATTCCGTCCAAGGCTTAGCCGTTCGCAATCTGTCCAAACCGTTAACCGGTAGGATCAAACTTTCAAATCCACCCCAGCTAAAGCCCATTTTAAAGTGTTGCATGCTATCTAACATGGCGACAATTTTCGCTTCGTCATCACAATTTACAACAAAGGAGAATAAGCCATTTGAACCACTGAAATCGCGTTTATAGAACTCGTGCCCCGGACATTCTTCAAATGCTGGGTGGAATACGGTTTTAACTATGGCTTGTTCTTTAAGCCAGTGAGCGACTTTTAGCGCGCTATCCTGATGCTGTTTCATGCGCACGGACAACGTGCGAATACCGCGTAGTGCCATGTAGCAATCATCTGGCGCAGCGCATTGACCTAACAAGTAGCTATTTTCACGTAACGTCGGCCAGTGTTTTTCGTTGGCGGTTGCTGTGCCAAGCATGGCATCGGAATGGCCAACGATGTATTTGGTGGCGGCTTGTACAGAGATATCTACACCGTAATCAAACGGCTTAAACAGTAAACCACTGCCCCAAGTATTGTCGAGAATAACCGTGATATCGTGTTGGTGAGCGATCTTAGATAACGTTGGTACGTCTTGAATTTCCATGGTATTTGAGCCAGGCGATTCCAAGAACAAGACCTTGGTATTGGGCTGGATGAGGGTTTTAATGTCGCTGCCAATCAGTGGATCGTAATAGGTCGTTTCAATGCCAAGGTTTTTGAGCATGTTGTCGCAAAACGCCCGTGTAGGTTCATATGCGGTATCTACCATTAATAGGTGATCGCCTTGCTTTAAAAAAGATAGTAATGCACTGGTAATCGCCGCTGTGCCACAAGGATAAAGAGCACACCCCGCGCCGCCTTCAAGCTCTGTCATCGCTTGGGAAAGGGCAAAGGTAGTTGTAGTGCCGCGACGTCCGTAAAACAGCGTATCGCCAGCTCGCTTAGCTGTGGCGTGTTTCATGTCTTTCACACTGTCAAACACAACGGTTGAAGCGCGTTGTAGAACGGGGTTAACACCGCCTTGGGTCCACTTTTGTTCGCGACCGCTATCAATTAAACGAGTATCAGGTTTCATGCTCTTTCCTTACAAGTTACAGACGTCTGGCCGTCTATTAAACATCAAAGTGAGTAAGGATGCATCAAAATTGTTTAGTTTATTTGATTATATCGTTGAGCGAGTATCTTCTAATAAGAAACCGGAGTCAGCTAGCCAGTCTAGCGCCTGTGCTTGGTTGTTAAAGTGATTAACGGTAATTTGATTTGGCATGGCTTTTAAGCCTGAGCGGTTAAGTTGAAAATCGACCATGGCATTGCTGCCAACAATGGCAATGTGAGTGCGGTGATTGGTTTTACACCATTGCTCGAATTCTTTGGCAAAGACTTCTGCTTCTTGCGTGGCTAATTGCCATTGACTAACGTCTACAAGACCCGCCCACGGAGCATCTAACAGTGGCGCCGCTTTTTGTTTGTATTCGGCGACAAAGTGTTTAATGGTGATATCGTTCCAGCTACCGAAAGATTCGCTAATTATTACGCGATCGACGACTTTTATACGATAGCTCCCATGACGCAAATGTTTTGGCATTTCTCGGCTCCAATCAATCGGCAGTTCAGGAATAGCTAAATAGGTGACTTAATCAACTAGCTTGCCGATTGTATTAAAGGAATGGGGCAATTACTAGTAATTGCCTATCTACTTTTGGTTAAGACAGCTATTTAGATCAATGAATAACTCAACGTGGCGTGATACTATGCGCCCAAAATTTTTAGCCGCTTGAGGTCAAAGTGTCGAATCAACAATTACTTGCGCCAATTTTAAACTTTTTACACTGTCAAACTCCCGATGAATGGGTACAAGAAGCCGTTAAGCCGGAAAATTTACCAGAGCTGTTGCTGGATCATTTGATGTGTGAATTAAAAGCAGGTCAAACAGCGATGTTTTTGATGCGTAAATATGCGCTTGATAAATCGAGCTGTGATGTGGTGATGAAGTGGTTCGAACCTTACGAACAGTATGTCTATAAAAAAGTGGGGTCTATGGAGGAGTTGGCTAAGTACAACCCGCCACTAAAAAAAGTGGTGGCCAATAGCGACGATCCATTTGCGCAATCTCTGGTGGACAAAATGATGCTTCTCATTAAAGAAGAGTTACATCACTTTTATCAAGTGTTAGAAATTATGGAACAGCGTGGTATTGAGTATCGCAATATTCGCGCAGGTCGCTACGCCAAAGGCATGATGAAGCACGTTATAACTCACGAGCCGAATACGCTTATCGATAAGCTTATTATCGGGGCTTATATCGAAGCACGCTCATGTGAGCGGTTTGCCAAGATAGCACCGCTACTCGATGATGATCTTAATAAATTCTATACCTCGTTATTACGCAGTGAAGCGCGCCATTACCAAGATTATTTAGCTTTAGCTGAAATGGTGGCAGGCAAAGATATTAGTGAACGTATTCGCTTTTTTGGTGAAGTGGAGGCTGAGCTAATTTTAAGCGCAGATCCAGATTTTAAGTTTCACAGTGGCATACCACTTTCTTCTTAATTTGAATAAGTTAGATCCAATTAACAGGCTCAGGTTTTAATTTTAACGAATTGTTGTGTTACCATTTTTAATACAAACATCCTACTAAGTACCGATAGATCATATAAATGGACTTTAATTTACTCGTCGATAAAGTTAATTCGCTGCCATCTCTACCTCAGGCATACCATAAGTGTTGCCATCTATTAGAGCAGGAAGTGACAGACTCGGCTGCTTTGGCGAAGGTGGTCAGTACGGATCCTGGGATGACGATGGCGGTGTTACGTCTAGTAAATAGCGCGTTTTATAGCTTACCGCGTAAAATTGAACGTTTAGATCACGCCATTTCTATTATTGGCCAAAATAAGTTCCGCGATCTTATCTTAACCGCCGCTGTGGTTGAGGCGATGTCAAAGCTAGCCGGCGGTGAAATCAATATGGAAGCCTTCTGGCGCCACAGCGTATTAACTGGCTTGCTGGCGCGAAGAATTGGACTCTATTGTTATTTGCCAAACAGTGAGCGCTTACATATTGCTGGGTTATTACATGACGTCGGGCAGTTAATTTACTTCAATTTGCTTGGCACTAAAGCAATGAAAATCTGTGAATTGGTGTCTAAATTGGGGGTTGAGCCACATGTGGCTGAGCGCAAAGTGCTTGGTTTTGACAACCACCAAGTGGGTGAAGCACTGTGTAAAGCGTGGAACTTACCGCAGTGGCTAACACAAATCGTTGCCCATCATCACGAGCCTGAGAAAAGCGAACATTTTGTGCAAGAGGCGAGAGTTATTTGTCTGGCCAATAAAATTGCGGGTCAACACTTTCCGGGACTTACGTCGTTAGGTTCCTTTAATGCCGTGGTAAAAAACCAAAGTGCTATCGACGAAATTCACACCGAGCTGAGTCTGTCACCGGAAGAAATTGAAATGGCAACGGAAGAAGGCTTGGGACAATTAGAAGGTGTGTTGTCCTCGTTAATCCCCGATTTAAGTAGTGTTAGCTAATCATAATTCTTTATGAAGTTTCTCCCTGCAATAGTTTATAATTGCTCAAGTGTTAATTGAATTGGACTTTTCCATTGAAAAAACTAATCAAATCGATGTGCTTGCTAATGATGACATTGTCTGCGAGCAGCTTTGCTGAAGATAAGAAAAATTTCTGCCCGATGCCAGAAATCGCGCCAAGTGAACAAGCGCTAGATGCTATGTTTTTAGAGGCGATGTTTGAAGCTGAATACGTTTTTCGCGGTAAATTGTTTACCTATTACAACGAAAAATGTGATGGCGAAATTTGTGCCTATAACGGCTTGGTGTTTAAAGTACTCGAAGATGTGGAAAATGAAACACCAGCTTATGTAGAAGTTGAGTGGCATGAAGATTGTGACCGTCTATGGCTTTATCCTACCGATTGGCGTCAAAACAAAGACCAAATGTTCTTTGAGATAAAGAAAGAGTATTTACTCCTTGCTAAAGATACGCCTCGCGGCATGGTGATAACAGGAGCGCGTAAAGGGTTAAAAATCAAAGAGCTGAAAATGAAGTTTGATTTTGAGCGCATCGGTCGTTACAAGCAGTAATACTAATTCCGATTAACTTGCACCAAAAAGCAAAAAGGCTGACTTAATAAATAAGTCAGCCTTTTTAGTTTTTGCTAGTGAATTTATCCCTTCACTTATTCAGTTACTACACCTCGGTCTGCCAAGGCATTAAACTCGTCTTGTTTTGCGCGCTCTTCATCGGTTTCAACAAATGACTTGTTGCCTGAATGAGCTTTGTCTAGCATTTTGCTTTTGTGTTTGCGCATTTGATTTTCTAGTTTGCTCATCATGCCGTCTACGGCACTTGACATGCTACGGTCTGCTGTTGATGTTGCAAAAATATCGGCACCTGGAATATGAATTTGCGCTTCGGCAATAATTTTATGTGTGTCGTGTTTTTCGGTTGTGAAATTAACATTCACGCTAGTGATTTGATCGCTAAATCTTTCTAAGCTTGAAATTGAATCTTTTACGTAACTGGCTACTTCGTCTGAAACTGTAACATGTTGACCACTGATGTTTACTTTGTACATATATTGATATTCCTTTTGTGGTTTAAAAACGAGAACTAACTGGATATCTCCTGTGTGGTTTGTCTTGAAGTGTGACTCTATAATTGTCACGTTAGTTCCATAGTGTCAATAGCCATTTTTGCTGATTGGCGATTTATTATTCGCACTAAATTTGTGGTAATGATTTAAGTCAATTTAGGCAAAAAATTCAGTTACACGACAGCGTTTAGCTGGCATAGTGGCAGGTTGAGTTTATTGAATTTCTTTTGAATCTTTACTTTTCGATAATACGACGCGGGAATTGAATGTCTTCAGAACAAGTTATCGCTTGTCACCACTGTGATTTATTAATGGCGCCTCCTCAAGTTAAAGAAGGAGAGTGCGCGCTGTGTCCTCGTTGCAATCATAAGATCACCCGTCTTCATCACAGTAATATTAATCAGTTGTTTTCCTTTGCAATTACGGGACTCATTCTACTATTTTTGACTACCCAGTTTAGCTTGATGACTTTTAACCTCGGTGGCAATGTCAGTCAGATTGATTTATGGCAAAGCGCCATAAATATGTATTTTGACGACTACAAAGTGCTGGCCGTTTTAGTATTGTTTTTTATCTTCGTTCTTCCTGCGCTTATTTTGCTGCTGATTGTGTTATTTATCGGCTCGGTGAAAACGGGCATTGGCTGCTGGGCGCAAACATCGATGTTGAGATTGATTTTTGTGATGATGCCGTGGGCGATGGTAGAAGTGTTTTTAGTGGGCATTTTGGTTAGCTTGGTTAAGTTGGTGACCATTGCGCAAATGGATTTAGGCTGGTCGTTTTGGGCCTATGCAGTGTTTTGTTTTTGTTATGCCAAGGTCCTTAGTTTGGTAGACCGCTATCAATTTTGGCATTGGATAGATGAGGCGCATCGATGAAAGATTATTGTCGTCAATCGGCAGCTAGCCAAGGCTTAGCAAATTGTCACTCATGCAGTTTGGTCTCGCCCGTTGAACTGGGAACTTGCCCCCGTTGTCAAACCGAATTGCATTTGCGTAAGCCCAATAATTTACAGGTGACTTTGGCGTATTTAGTTACGGCATTACTACTATATATTCCAGCAAATTTGTGGCCGATGATGGTGACTGAGAAGCTAGGGCAAGTTGAGCACAATACAATAGTTGGTGGCATTATTGTGCTGTGGAAAGACGGTTCTGAGCCCATTGCTATTGTGGTCTTTGTCGCCAGTGTATTAGTACCGATAATTAAATTTATCATTTTGTTTCTGTTGTGTTTTTCGGTATATTTCTCTGGCATGCTTTGCCCTGCTAAACGATTAAAGTTGTATCGAATGACTGAGCTAATCGGACGCTGGTCGATGGTGGATATTTTTGTTGTAGCAATTTTAGTTGCTTTAATACAGCTCGATCACTTACTCAATGTACAGCCGGGCACGGGGACCATTGCCTTTGCGGGCTCGGTAATATTAACCATGATAGCCGCCAAATCTTTCGACCCACGTGTATTGTGGGATGATTACGATAGAAAATGCCAACAATAGGCCAATTAACGATGAGACTTATCAATGAGTGAAACACAATCATCACCGCCGATGATGGCAGAAATTAAGACCCATAATCGCATTTCTAAGGTATGGCTTATTCCATTTTTAGCCATCGCCATTGCTTCGTGGATGGTTATTGATACCTATGTTAATCGCGGTCCGGCGATAACTATTACGTTCGCCAACGCTGAGGGGCTGGAAGCTGGGAAAACTCGCGTTAAAACTCTCAATGTCGATATTGGTTTTGTCAAAGCGGTTAGGCTCCACGACAGCGGCGTTATTGCGCATATTCAGCTCGACCAACAAGTGGCAGATATGCTGACCGAGGATGCGAATTTTTGGGTCGTTAAGCCGCGCATTGGTAATGGTGGTGTTTCTGGATTGAGCACCTTGATGTCGGGCTCCTATATTGAGTTTGTACCTGGCGAGAGTGAAGTACTTGCCGATGAATTTGTTGGCTTGGAACAAGAGCCTATTACCGCTATTGGTATTCCTGGAACGCGACTTGATTTAGTGAGTGAGCAAGGGGATTCATTATCCATCGGTGAGCCGGTGCTATATCGCGGTTTTGAGGTGGGACGAGTTGAAAAATCAACCTTCGATATCAAAAATCGCAAAGTACATTATCAGATTTTTGTTAAGGCGCCTTATAACGAATTGCTAACGGAAAATACCTATTTCTGGAATAGCAGTGGCGTTGATTTTAATGCGACAACACAGGGAATTAAAGTTAATTTAGGCTCGCTTGAATCTATCATTAGTGGCGGTGTAACTTTCGACGTTCCGGTAGATTTACCGCTTGGCGATAGTATCAATCTCGATAAGCCACATGTTTTATACCCCGATGCAGACAGTGTGTATGAGAGTCGACAATATCAAGCCAAAGAGTTTGTAGTGATGTTTGAGGACTCTATTCGCGGATTGGACGTTGGTGCTCCTGTAGAATATCGCGGCATTCGCGTCGGCACTGTGGCTAAAATTGATAGCACCCTGACCATGGATATTTTGGCCAGCAATGAGCGCCGTATTCCTGTACTAATTAAGTTTGAACCTGCGCGCTTAGGCCTTCCTGATGACGAAAACTCTATCGAGTTGATTTCATCATACATTGATAAGTGGACTAAACAGGGACTGCGAGCCACTCTAAAATCAGGTTCCTTGCTGACGGGCAGTTTATTTGTCGATCTCGATTATTACGTGCTTGATAGCAACAGTTATCGCGAAGAGACTTATCAGTCGTGGCCTGTTATGCCATCAATGGCAGGCTCTTTGGCACAGATTGAAGAGAAAGTCTTTGCGATCCTCGATAAGTTCTCATCAATGCCAATCGAGGTGACGGTTGATAACATAAACGAGATGTTAGCCAGTGCCAATGACACTATGGCAGGTCTGAATGAGGCGGTAGCCGAGGTTAAGAAGCTAATCAGCGCCCAAGAGACACAGGCAATTCCACAGTCGGTTAACCAAACATTGGAACAGCTGAGTAAAACGCTTGAAAGTTATAACCAGCAGGCGCCGGTATACGGCGAGTTAGAGCAGAGCTTGTCGCAATTCCAGCAATTAATGCGTGATATTCAGCCGCTGATTAAAGAGCTCAACAATAAGCCGAATTCGCTGATCTTTAAAGGTCAGATGGCGTCAGATCCACAGCCAAAAGGAAAATAAACCATGAAAAAAATCCTAGTTAGTTTAGGAGTCGTGTTACTTGTTGGCTGTCAATCGGTGACGCAATCAGTCAACATTTTTCAGCTCTCAAGTGGCCCGCAAAGCGCGGAAGTTAATTTCGATGCCAAACAATTACTCATTAAGCGCGTTGCGGTCGTCGATTATCTCAAGCAGTCAAATATTGTGTTTGAAGGTGAAGGGGGCGAGCTTATCGCTACTCGTTATCAGTTGTGGGCGGAGCCAATTGATAAAGGTATTAGTCGCAGTTTAATCAATGATATTAATAACGCGCAGAGTGAGATCCGCGCCGACGACCATTACTTTACCCGTTGCCGTGAACAAGCCAAATGCTACAGTGTGGAAATTTATGTTGAGAAGTTTTATCCAAGTTTTGATTCTACGGTGAAATTTGCCGGTAAATACAAGCTTTATCACGACGATAAGGTAATTTCACAGCACGATTTTAGTTTGCAAAAAGATCTCAATGAAGATGGTTACAGCCATGCCGTTGCGACCTTAGATAAACTGGTTTCTCAACTCGGGCAGTCTATCGTAAAACAAGTGTCACAACTCCCGTAAACTGCCAGTGAGATCCAGCGGTGAGTGTGTTATCATCGCCGCCAATTTTACTCTTGAGGTTTAGACATGTTTATTGTTCGTTGGATCTTGGGCCGCATCATCTTGCTGCTTAACTTTATTTTCTCTCCACGTGGTTTAAAGCGCGACGCTGATACACAGGCTAACGTTGATGCACAAACCAAATCAATGACGCTGTATCAATTTGCTGCATGTCCATTTTGTGTCAAAGTACGTCGTCAAATGAAGCGATTGTCGTTAAACGTTGAGTTACGTGACGCTAAAACATCACCTTTTAAAGAAGAATTACTTAGCGAAGGTGGTTCACCAAAAGTACCTTGCCTACGCATTGAAAAAGACAATGGCGAAGTGCAGTGGATGTATGAATCATCTGATATTAACGCTTATTTAAGCGAGCGTTTTGTACCGCAGGAGCAAGCATGTCAAGGTTAAGAGGCTCACGTCTACGCGGTTTAGTTAAACTGGGGCGCATTAATACGTTAACGGTTGTCAAAGAAGTTGAGTTTGGTTACTACCTCGATGGTCAAGATCTCGGTGAAATCTTACTGCCAAATAGCGCGGTAGAATCTTTGTTAGCTGTTGATGATGAAGTTGATGCCTTTATCTATAAAGATTCTGAAGATCGATTAATTGCCACCTTAAAAACACCTAAAGCGCAGGTTGGTGAAATCGCTAGCCTTAAGGCAAGTGCCGTTACTAGTATTGGTGCCTTCCTTGATTGGGGCTTAGAGAAAGAGCTATTAGTGCCATTTGCTGAGCAAACAGAGCGCATGGAAGAGGGTAAATCATACCTCGTGCTGCTGTATGTTGATGTTAGTAATCGCATTGTTGCTTCAACTAAGCTCGACAAGCGTTTACATCGTGAGCCAGTTAATTACAAACCACATCAACAAGTGGATATTGTCATTGTCGATCACACCGACATTGGTTATAAAGCGGCCATCAATGGCGCACATTGGGGCGTGTTGTATCGCAATGAAGTATTTAAAGAGTTACGCGTTGGTTATAAAACCAAAGCCTATATCAATCGTGTGCGCGAGGATGACAAAATTGACCTGCTTCTAGAAAAGCCTGGTTACTCTCACAACGATGAATTGGCGAATAAAATCATTAAATTCTTAAAGCAAAACGATGGCTTTAGCCATGTTAGTGATAAGAGTTCACCCGAAATTATTTCCCGTTTATTCGGAGTAAGTAAAAAGAAATTTAAGCAATCTATCGGTAATTTGCTAAAAGCTGGGGCGATAAGCGTCGAAAAAGACGGTATCCGCTTGAAATAGCTAAATTGAAAATTTCGTATTTAAAAGCATCATCACACTTTAGTGATGGTGCTTTTTTTATGGATGCTTTACAGTGGCACTTCAATTTTTTATACAAGGAATAAGTATGTTGTTTAGCAAACTGATTAAACAAACATTTGTCGTGTTAATTCTCGCGACCTTCTCATTAGCCACATTAGCAAATGGTGCAAAACCAGCATTTTGGAAAGTTGAACACAATGGCACAACCAGCTATATGCTTGGCTCTATTCATATTGGCGACAGTAAATGGTACCCGTTATCAAAAGAAATTATGGATGGCTTTGCCCAATCAAAGCAGCTAGTGATTGAAGTTGATGCCACCGATCCTGTTAAAGCGATGGCGATGCAACAGCAAATGATGTTGCCAAAGGGGCAAACGTTAAAAACAACCTTATCGCCTGCCACTTATGAAAAGCTATCGGCCTATTTCGCCAAAAATGGTATGCCTATGGCATCTATTGAGCCAATGAAACCGTGGGCCGCATCTACTATTATTAGCTTACTGCCGTATTTGAAAGCGCAGCTTGCACCACAATATGGCGTTGATCCACTGTTTATTGCCCGCGCTAAAATGAAAAATATGCCACTGATTGAACTTGAAACCATGCAGTTTCAGGTCGATATGCTGGCACGTACTTTCAATGATGAGAAAATGCTATTAGAGTTGCTTGAGCTGCCTGATAGTGAAGCGCTAAAGCTGATCGATTTTTGGAAAAAGGGCGACATGGCTGGTTTAGATAAATTGATGGCGGAGCAAATGACGCCGAAACAATTTGATGAAATGTTAGTTAAACGCAACAAAAACTGGGTGGCACCATTGAGCAAAATCTTTGATGGTAAAACACAAACTTTTGTTGTAGTGGGCGCCGCCCATATGGCTGGCGAATTTGGTATGCCGACCTTGCTCAAAAAAGCGGGTTATAAGGTGACTCGAATTCAATAGCAGTCGCTAAACATTTGATAAGAAAAACCACTGCCTAGGCAGTGGTTTTTTGTTTGCATGGTATTACTTCTCTTTATTTTGCTCTGTTGTATCAACAACTTCAGTAATTACCTTATCAACTAATTTTACCCGGCCGCTTTTCACTAACGCTTGGCGTAAAATATATTCTATCTGTGCATTAGCACTGCGAAGTTCATCATCAGCCCAACGCTGCACTGCCGCTAAGATATCCTCGTTGATACGCAGGGGATAGGCTTTGCGTTTGGTCATGATTAGTTCCTAATTAGTTATATAGTGAGCCAGTGTTCACAACAGGTTGCGTATTCTTGTCTGAACACAACACCACTAATAAATTACTGACCATGGCTGCTTTGCGTTCTTCGTCTAGCTCAACCAGCTCTTTCTCGCTTAAGCGGTTTAACGCTAGTTCAACCATGCCTACTGCACCTTCTACGATGCGTTCGCGGGCGGCGATTATCGCAGCTGCTTGTTGGCGTTGCAACATCGCGCTGGCAATCTCTGGCGCATAGGCGAGGTGACTAATACGCGCTTCAATAACTTTTACACCGGCTTTTGCTAAGCGAGATTGAATCTCTTCTTTTAGTGCGCCTGCAACTAGATTAGCGTGCGAGCGCAATGATACTTGCTCTTCACCGTCGTGCTGATCATAAGGGTAGTTGGTTGCTAGATTACGCAACGCCGCTTCAGACTGAATGCTAACAAAGCTTTCGTAATCGTCTACTTCAAATAACGCTTCTGCGCTATCAACCACTTCCCACACTACGACCGAGGCAATTTGAATTGGGTTACCGAGCTGATCGTTAACTTTGAGTTTATCACTTTCAAAGTTACGCACACGCAGGGAAACTTTGTCTTTGATATACAAAGGATTCGACCAACGCAGTCCGGTATTGGTATCTGTGCCTTGGTATTTACCGAATAGCAGCTGCACGCGGGCTTGCTTTGGATGAACCATATAGAAGCCAACACCGATAAAGATGCTTAACGGGAGCAGCGCAATAAAGAAAAGTTTTTGCTCTCCGTCGATATTAATCATCGCCGTTAAGAAGATTGCAATATTAAGAACTAGTAATCCAACAATTGGATAACCGCTCATGCTCCAGCCTGCTTTTTCCGTGGTATGTGTTTTCATAATCCACCTCCGTCTTATAAAGTAATTTGTATGTGATGTCATTTTGATATCACTTTAGATCTAAAAAATGATCTTTGCAATCTTTTTATACAATTTACAATTCGAGTTTGGAGTATTTTATTTTGGTTTGTCGTAGAATAGCGCCCGCTCATTTCAAATAAGCTTGGATAACAATAATGAAAAAAATTATCTCACTGGCCGCCGCGCTTACTGCGTTTGGTGCCATCGCTGATGAAGGTCAATGGCAACCTCATCAAATTAAAAAACTGCAAAGCGAATTTGATCGCATCGGTATGGAATTATCGGCCGAGCAAGTGTCTTCACTTGATCAATATCCGCTCAATGCCGTTGTTGGTTTAGGCGGTTGTTCTGCTTCTTTCGTATCGCCAAATGGTTTGGTAGTGACTAACCATCACTGTGCTTATGGCGCTATCGCTAATAACTCAACGCCAGAAAATAACCTAATCAAGAAGGGGTTTTTGGCCAAATCAATGGCTGAAGAATTATCAGGCGGCCCGCGTCAACGCGTTTACATCACCGAAGAAGTGACCGATGTTACCGATAAAGTGGTTGGCGATTTAGGTGAACTAACGGGGAAAGCGCGATTTGATGCCATTGCTAGCAAACGCAAAGCACTAGTTAAAGCTTGTGAGACCAGTGATGACTATCGCTGTAGCGTACGTTCATTCCATCACGGCATGGAATATTTCTTGTTAAAACAGCTTATGATCAAAGATGTGCGTCTAGTCTACGCGCCACCTGATTCATTAGGTAACTTCGGTGGCGATATCGATAATTTCGAATACCCACGTCATACTGCTGATTTTACGTTCTTGCGTGCATATGTTGATAAAGATGGTAAAAGCGCCAACTACAGCAAAGACAATGTGCCATTTAAGCCAAAGTCATACCTTACGGTAAACCGCGATGGTGTTAAGAAAGGTGACGGTATTATTTTAGCGGGTTACCCAGGCAGCACTAGCCGTTATAAGCTGGCTAGTGAAATCGATTTTGCCGGTAGCTGGAGCTATCCTGCCCAAGTTGATATGTACAACAAAACCCTTGCTACCATTGCCGATGCCACTAAAGGCAATCCAGCACTTGAAGTGAAATATTCTTCAACTGTTAAAAGCATCAACAATCGCATGAAAAAACGCATGGGATTAATGGATGGTTTTAAAGTGACTGACATTCACGGTATCAAGCTTAAGCAAGAGCAAGATCTATTAAATTGGATTGCTCAAGATAAATCACGTCAGCAATATTCACTCACCCACGGTGAGCTATCTAAGTTAATCGAGCAAAACCAAGCTAATGCGAAGCGCGCCTTCTATGCTAGATATGCTGCAAGCTCTAGCTTATTGCGCAGTGCAAATACGCTTTATCGTTTAGCCAAAGAAAGCCAAAAACCAGATAGCGAGCGTGAGGCAGGGTATCAAGCGCGCGATATCAATCGCATTAAATCTGGCCTTAAACGTCTTAAAACGCGTTTCGATGCCAATGTTGATCTAGCATTGTGGACGATGTACATCAGCGAATACCTCAAGCAAGGTGACGCAGTAACAATTGAAGCATTTAATAAAGCCCTAGGTTTGACTGCGGATATGACTGATGCACAAATTCACGATAAATTGGCAGCAATCTACGCTAAGTCTTCACTGGCTGATTACGACACGCGCTTAGCGTGGGTTGGCAAATCGGTGGCTGATTTTGAAAACTCCGACGATGCCTTTATTAAGCTAGCCGTAGCGCTTTACGACTCAAACATGAAACGCGAAGCACAAGATAAAGAAATGGCTGGTCAATTAGCGCAAGTACGTCCTGAGTACATGAAAGCGATTATTGCATTCAATCGTAGCCTTGGTAAGCCTGTATACCCAGATGCGAACGGCACCCTGCGTGTAACGTTCGGCACAGTCGACGGTTACCCAGCGGTAGACGGCGTATACAAAACACCATTTACGTCACTTGAAGGGTTAGCGGCTAAAGCAACAGGTGTATTCCCGTTTGATGCCCCTGAGACAATCGTTAAAGCGATTAATGATCGCGACTACGGCAGTTACGCACAAAAGTATGTGGAGAAACAATTCCCATCGAAGTGGCATTGTAAGCTGTTTGGTTGTCACGAGAAGATCTTAAACGAGTTTAACTCTGTACCAGTTAACTTCTTATCAAGCGCTGATACTACAGGTGGTAACTCTGGCTCGCCAGTTATGAATGCTCGCGGTGAATTAGTTGGCTTAAACTTCGATTCAACATATGAGTCAATCACTAAAGATTGGTACTTTAACCCACGTATTACTCGCGCTATTCATGTTGATGTGCGTTACATGTTGTGGTTAATGGAGCAATACGGTGCTGATAATCTGATTGAAGAAATGAAGATTGTGAAGTAATCGTTCATTTCAAAACAAAGGCCCGCTAATCATATGATTAGCGGGCCTTTTTATTGATTGGACTAAGTTATTACTTCATGGTAATTGTCGTGTTAACTTCACCAGCATCTTCACCCGGGGCAAACCAGCGAGTAGATACTGTTTTGGTTTGGGTCCAGAACGCAATTGCTTGTTTACCATTTGGTCCTAAATCACCAAGTTTAGAGGCGCGTGAGCCAGTAAAGCTAAAGTAAGCTACTGGTACTGGAATTGGAATATTAATACCAAGTTGACCGGCATCGGCTTCGTTTTCAAAACGCTGCGCGTAGTAACCTGAGTTAGTAAAGATTGATGCACCGTTTCCGTTTGGATTAGCGTTTAGGATCTCAATTGCCTCTTCAAAAGTATCGGCATTAAGTACTAATAATACTGGGCCGAAAATCTCTTGAGTGTAAATATCCATGTCAGTTTTAACATCACTAAACATGGTTGGGCCAACGAAGTTGCCGCTTTCGTAGCCGTCTACCACGCAATCACGGCCATCAACCATTAAGGTTGCACCTTGATCGACACCGCTAGTGATGAGGCCGGTAATACGGTTTTTCGCGGCAGGCGTAATAACAGGACCTAAATCTGCACTGCGATCGCTACCAGGGCCAACTTTCATTTCGTGACTGCGCTGGGCAATTTCTTCAAGCCATTCTTGTGTTTTACCCACTAAAATAACAACTGAGTTTGCCATACAACGCTGGCCAGCTGCGCCATAGGCTGCGCCTAGAATGTTGTTAATCGCTTGTTCTTTGTCACAATCAGGCATGATGATACAGTGGTTTTTCGCTCCCATCATACATT
This sequence comes from Psychrobium sp. MM17-31, assembly GCF_022347785.1. Taxonomy (NCBI): domain Bacteria; kingdom Pseudomonadati; phylum Pseudomonadota; class Gammaproteobacteria; order Alteromonadales; family Shewanellaceae; genus Psychrobium; species Psychrobium sp. MM17-31. The sequence goes on along the minus strand of NZ_JAKRGA010000001.1, from coordinate 697,407 downwards.
GTGCGCGTTTGTCGTAATGGCTTGCGCGTTCGTAAATGTGTTTACCGACATGGCTCGAACCGATAAATGAAACCGCTTTAATTAGTGGGTGAGAACACAAACGATCAGCAACTTCTGGCCCGCCGTGCACAACATTAAGGACACCAGCTGGGATACCAGCTTCCAGTGCAAGCTCTGCAAGGAATAGCGACGATGAAGGATCTTGTTCAGACGGTTTTAAAACGAAGGTGTTACCAGTCGCTAGTGCTAGTGGGAACATAAAACAAGGTAGCATTACTGGGAAGTTAAATGCGGTGATACCTGCGCCAACACCTAGTGGCTTTTTCAAGGTGTGAACGTCAATGTGACCTGCAACATTGTTGGCCATTTCGCCAAGCGCTAGAGAGGTTATTGAACAAGCGTGTTCAACAACTTCTAAACCGCGCGCTACTTCACCTTCGGCATCTGGCAGCGTTTTACCGTGCTCTAAAGTAATTAACTCAGCAAGCTTTGACGTGTTCTCGCGAATGAGTTGCTGAAGTTTAAGCATGATACGCATGCGCTGACCCAGAGAGACTTTTTTCCACGACTGGAATGCGGCGTGAGCATTTTCAATGGCACCGTCAACTTCTTCTAATGTTGCTAGTGGCACTTGTGCTACCACTTCTTGATTAGCTGGATTTAAAACATCTAACCAACGATCTGTGGTTGATTGAACGTGCTCACCATTAATAAGCATCGGGATGCGGCGAATAGTCATGGAGGATCTTCCTATAGTTATATTTGTAAGTATCTAGCCAGCATAGCTAGCAGTTTAATCCTTGACAATAGATGTTGATGCAAGGCAGTCTTGCAAATATGCAATGGTTAATACGTTAGTAGCAATAATGAATTGGGAAGACTTAAAAATATTTTTGGAAGTGGCGAAAAGTGAAACGCTCACAGGCGCATCAAAGCGCCTTGGAATTGACTCTTCTACGGTTTCCCGTCGCCTTCATAAGTTGGAGTCAGCCTTGGGAACTCAGTTGTTCACCCGAGAAAATCAAGGTCATAAATTGACGCAACACGGTAGCAAATTATTGCAAACCGCCCTCGAAATGGAGCAAAAAACCCAAAGTGCCATTGAATTATTGCAAGGCAAGAATTTACAGCAATATGGTGATATCCGTTTAGGAACCACAGATGCCTTTGGTAACTATTTTATTGCCAGTCAGTTGCCTGAATTTATGGATGAGCATCAGCAAATCAATATTGAGCTTTTGCCACTGCAGCGCTCCGTTAAACTGGCGCATCACGAAGCAGACATTGCGATTACTATCGATAAGCCGACCAGTGAATCTTTAGTCGTTGCTAAACTGTGTGATTATCGTTTAAAACTCTACGCCAGTGAGAATTACCTCACTCGTCGCGGCGCAGTCAACAATATGGAATCACTGGTTAATCACGACATGATAGGTTATGTCGACGATCTTATTTTTAGCCGTCAGCTGTGTTACTTGGAGCAGTTTTTACCTCATATTACGCCGCGTTTTAGAAGCACTAGTGTTATTGCACAGGCAACAGCGGTAGAAAGCGGTATGGGCATTGCAATTTTGCCGTGCTTCCTCGCTAATCGAAAACAAGGACTGGTCGAAGTTTTACCAAATACTTTGGATATAATGCGTCAATTTTGGATAGCAGCGCCGCGTGACAGAATGGAGTTATTACGAGTTAAGACGCTGTGGCACTATCTACAACAGAAAACAGATCAATCTGTCTCACAACTCATTGAATAAATTGGGTGTGCAAGATTTAATTACGCTATGATAGGGCTATAGTTTTCGCAGAGCGTTGTTTTCTTTGACAGTTGCTGTCGCAGGCGACTGTTTTTTACAGAGAGTTAATTATGAGTGATGATATTTTTGCCGAATCCACCAAACGGCTAAAGAAAGTTGTTCCCTTGATGATGAAACATCATGTGGCGACAACGCCAATGAATTATGCCTTGTGGTATTCCTACGTTGGCAATGATGATCAGCAATTAACTTCTGAGCTTGATGAGTTGTTAAAGAACTATCCTATTTTCCCGCAGGTGCAAGCACAAACCCTATATCGCCGATTCGTTGCCGATGAAATTGAATCTGGTACCTGGAAGATGCGCGAGAGTGTTGAGGCCATGTTATTAGAACTTGGTCAATCGATAAAAGATACTTCAACTGATGCGAGTAAATTCCAAACCACCATTGATAAAACCTTTTCTAATCTTCATCGCGTCGAAGATGAAGGCTGGTCGATTGAAGAGGTTATGGGACTTATCCGTGAGTTAGATGGCGATTCAAAGGCCATACGTAATGCAACGCAGTTTTTTAGCAATAGTTTAGATAAAGCGAAAGAAGAGATTGAGTCGCTTAAGGCGCAGTTGCAACAGAGTCAAAAGCTAGCGTTATACGATTCACTCACCGGTTTACTCAATCGTCATTCATTTGATACTGAATTATCATCGTTACTTAAAAGTGACAATAAAGGGCTATGTCTAATTCTTGCCGATATCGATCATTTCAAGAAATTCAATGATGATTACGGTCATTTATTAGGTGATCAGGTATTAAAGGCAGTAGGGCGTCGTTTACTCGATGCAACGCGCGATGGTGCTATGGCATTTCGATTTGGCGGCGAAGAGTTTGCCATCCTTATTCCTAATAGTGGTTTACGACAAGCAAGACAATATGCAGAAACCTTGCGCAAACTAGTGGATAAACTTACTTTGCGAGATAAGCGAACTACCAAGCTCATCGATCATATTAGTGCCTCTTTTGGCGTCTCTGAGTTTGTTGCTGGGGACAATCTAACCAGCTTTATCGCGCGAGCGGATGATTATTTATACAAAGCGAAAGAGCAAGGACGAAATCGCGTTATGCCGTTATAGGCTAACAGCGATGGCAATTAAAAAGGCGATTGAGCTACTTGTAATAGCGCAATCGCCTTTTTTGATGGGACTCTTTTAATCGCAGTGAGGGCTACACCTTGATATTAATGTGATTCCCCATAGTCGCGGTTGGTGAAGGCAGGTTTGACTGCGCTGGGCTGGAGCTAGCCGCTGCTTCAATTAGAGCTAGCGCCATTTTACCTTCTTGTTGTTGCTGGCTCTTGCTCATAGACGCACTGAGTAATTCTGCGCCTTGTGTGTATTTTCCTGATGAAATTCCGTCCATAACAACCCCTAAAATTAGTTGAGTGAGTATCTTACTATCGGCCGAAGTTTTAAATACTTTAGCATTTTTTTATCCTATTTTTACTTCCCACAAATAATACCTACCTCGGTTGAATAATTAGACTTTTATTCTACTCTTTATAGGGCATCATCACTGACATAGGTTAATGTCTTGCTTAAATTTCTTGTCATCACTTTTACTTTTTTATCGTTTTTGATTAATGGAGCTGCATCGGCGCAGCAAGAGAAAATTTCTGTGGCGATTGATGCCAATTTTGCGCCGTATTCATTCATCGATGATGCAGGAAATCCTCAAGGGTTAATCGTCGATTATTGGCGTTTATGGCAGCAGGATAATCAACACAGTGTTAATTTTATCGCGTTAAATTCTGTTGCAGAACTTAAACAACTCTCCAAAAACGAAGTCGATATAGTTACTGGTCAACTGGTTAACGCAATTCCAGTTGCCCAACGTCAGACTTTGTTCAAACCGTTCATGCGCAATATACAGCTATATAGAGTGCGAAATTACAGCAAACAATCTACTCACCAGACAATTGGTATAGCTGCAGATTCTTTTGGCAAAGCGCAAATTACATCATTACCTCAACACTATGAAAACGTGTTGACTTATCAATCGGTAGCAGATCTATTACAAGCGGCTCAGGAGTATGATGTTGATGCTATTTACGCGGATTCGCTTCGCATTAATTATGCCGATGAACTCAACAGCACATATTTGATTGAAGATGCTATTTCTTTTGATGTTGCCAATGAGCTTTATATGGGAGTGATTGATGCTTCGATGGAGTCTCCGTTTGACTACGTAGATATTGACGAAGATTCACGTCAGCAGCTTTTTCAACGCTATCGAAATTTGGAGGAGCTGACATCATTGACACCAACAGAACGTCATTGGTTAGATAACAATAAAATCAGTGTGGTGGTGAGTGAGCATTGGTATCCCTATAGCTTTTTTACGAGACAGAAAAAGATTATCGGTTATCACACCGAGATGCTCGATTATATTAGCGACAACATGGGCATACAATTTGACCTAAAAACCTATAACAATTGGCAAGATGCATTAGAGCAAGTTGCTCGTGGTGAAATCGACAGCTTAATGGGGGTAACACCTACAGCGCAGCGAGATAGTATGTTTAACTTTTCTGACGTCTATCTATATCGGCCGGCAGAGATATTCACTCACCGAAATAACGAAAATATTGCCACTGTTGACGATATAAGTCGGCGCACGATAGCCGTTTTAGCCGGCGATGCATTGCTAGGATACGTTAAAAAACGCTTTCCTGAAGCCAAGTTATTGTTTGTTAAAAATGATGAAGAAGTAACAGCAGCAGTATTAGATGGTAAAGCTGATGCTGGAATCATGGTTAGTGAAAGCGTTGCCAATAATTTTCACAATGAGCTAAAAATTCTAGAGCAGATTTCCGTTTCTGGAGGCGAGTTCGCGATAGCGACGACCAAGTCGAAAGCAACGGTGTCTTCGATAATGCGTAAGGGAGTAGCTTCTCTGACGCAAAAACAGCGCAAGGCGCTTTTTGACAATTGGTTAGCCGAACCTCCGATGCACGCTTTATTTAATCAACAAGAAATGTCTTTTATTCGACAAAATCCAAGCTTGGTTATTGGTAGTGAAATGTGGCCGCAACTCGTGGGGCAAAAAAACGGCAGCTTTACTGGCGCCTCGGCAACGATTCTAAATGCTATCGCTAGTATGACGGGGATTGAGTTAGTATTAATTCATGATGAACGCGCTAACTTAGTTAAAGCAGTTACTGAAAATCACATGGATTTATCCATTGCTGTAAATCTCGATAATACAATAGCAGGTACGACAGATTTAATATCTCAACCATATTTGACTCTTTTACTTTCTTTGTATTCGAAAGCCCCATTAGCAGACGAAATACTATTGGCACCAAAGCAGTTAGCTATTGCAGTGGATGAACTGCTTTATCGAGTGTTGACATCGTCGATTGAGCAAACACAGATACAATGGACGATAATGAATCATGAGCAGGCTATAAAGGCGTTGGAGCAAGGTCATGTTGACGCAATCTTAACAAGTCCTGCACTTATTCCAGAATCTCAGCGCTCGTCATTTAGCGCGCTTAGGCAAAGTAGTGTGCCAGATTGGCCAGCGTTAAATTTTTCTTTGCACACTAATATTTCAAATTCTTCCTTGCAATCAATACTACAAAAGAGCCTCGGCTACATTAAACGTCCTGTGGAAGGAGTTTCTCAATCATACTTAGAAAAAATAAGTGTGATTGCTAGGAAAGAACCAACTCCATTTTATATGGCCAATGATATTGTAAAGGGGATTAGTCACGACTTGATTCAGAGTGTTCTTAATAGTGCTGATATTGGCGTCGATAATTATAAAATGGCTGACTATAACGTAAGAGAGGAATTTGAGAATAGTCCCCAGTTTGACGCGATGGCGATGGTTGATATTAAGGACGACGGATACTTTTATTCGGATCCTGTCATTAGATATTCTGACGTTGTAGTTACTAAAGCTGAGCGTAATTATTTGATCCAGAGTCTCAGTGATCTAAATGGAAAATCAGTTATTGCTTGGCAAGGTGCCCATAAAGCGCTAGAAGATGAATATCGAAGAATGTATTCATCAGCTAATCGCCCTGATAACTACCGTGAACTGGAAGATCAGCGTCAGCAATTGGAGTTATTAATTGCCAATAAAGTGGACGCAATAGTAATTGATCAAACTATTTTACGCTGGTATATCAATCAAATAGATCCAAACATCGTGAGTGAGTTGGCGATTGAGCACATCATTAGCAGAGACGTACCGCGTTACATGGCTTTTAAAGATAAATCGCTGCGAGATCGTTTTAATGCCAAACTAAAAGTATTCAAAGATTCAGGAAAGTATCAAACCGTAATTAGACGCTATACCCAAGGAGCTATTAGAACTCAACTCAAGCTCACCGATCTCATTGCTAATATGCTGTCAAAGTCCCTAAAAGAAGATGATGATGTAACCATTGAGCTATTGGGAAAGTCCTTTATTAATCTTGATTTTATTGAGGAGCTAACAGTAACCGACAACGATGGTCGTAAATATAAATTTGGTCAACGTAATAACACTGCGCAACATCAATTGAGTCGTGTCGTATTTTTAGACAATAATGTGACTGAATTGGTTGGAGAAGTTGAAGTATGGTTTGCGCCGCGAAAATTGTCATTGGCAATGGCCAACGGCCATGTGATTCCCCACCTAAGTAAATACCGCCACTTAAAAGACTATTCGTTCTATCAAGCTGTGTATCGTCGTTTGGGCTATGCAAAGCAAAATATTCGCTTTACTGAGCAAGAGCTGGCGTTTATTGCACAAGCGCCTGCTATCAAATATACCGATACTAACTGGCGTCCTTTAATATTTGAAAATAACGGTGTTATTAGCGGAATCGTTATCGACTATCTGGCGTTAATTTCGCGAAAAACAGGGCTGACATTTGAATACGTACCATCATCAACATGGGATGAGGCCAAGCAATTATTTGGCTATGGCGTAGTCGATTTATTGCCATCGACGGGTGATGATGAAAATACTATTGGCTTGCAAACTAAGCCCTATGCCAAGTTCAACTTTGCAGTAGTTAAACGAAAATCCAGTGGTTATATCGGTAGTATTCAGGATATTGAGAACGACCGAGTCGTGGCAATAGAAGGATTTACCCCCGCTTCGTTGATTAAAAATCAGTATCCCCATATCGAGCTTGTGTTAGCAAAATCAGCCACTGAAGCTTTGTCTATGGTAAGCCGTGGAGAAGCTGATGCTTTTGTTGGTCACGCGGCTGTTGCTTGGCATCACATTGTGGAGCAGTTTGCTCATCTAACTGTGGTTGGCATTACTGAAAATCATTATGCCCATCGCATGATGGTTCAAGCAGATAATCAGCTTTTGTACGATATTTTATCAAAAGCTGTTGCAGATTTAGATTATGACGAGACGGCACTGATCCGAAATAAGTGGATAGATAAGCAGCAGGTGGCGAAAACCGACTACGAACTCATTATCAAGATAGTATTTGGTTTTAGTTTTCTATTGCTAATAGGCTACTTCTTCACTCGTAAGCTAATGATGAAAAATACGCTGATTGAAAAAACTAATCAGCGTCTGAGCTCTACAATCGATGATTTAACCCATATGCAACAAGCACTGACTGTGAAAACTAAGGCATTGCAGGAGCAAAAAGAAAACTTTGAATCATTGTTCAGTGACGCTACCTTGGGTTCGCTACTCATTCAGTCAGGTCGTATCGTTGACTGTAACAATGCATTAATCGGTTTGCTGGGATATCAAGACAAGAACGATTTACTCTTCCTATCTATTGATGACTTTTCTCCTAAAGAACAGCCAAATGGCGTTAACTCGACTAAGCAAGTGATTCATTATATTAAACAGTGCTTAACAACGGGGACTATGTCATTCGAGTGGTTGTTACTGACTAAAGCCAAAAAAGAGGTGTGGTGTAACGTTGTACTTACGCGAATGAAAATGAACAACTCTGATGTAGTGCACGTGGTTGTTAGTGATATAAGTGATCGTAAAGCTCTCGAACAAGAAATTTTAAATCATAACCTTGCATTACAATCGACCAATAAAGAGTTGGAGAAATCTCTCGCCGATCTTAATACCGCCCAGCGTCAGCTTATTGAATCTGAAAAACTCGCCAGCTTGGGTGAACTCGTTGCTGGTGTGGCCCATGAAATTAACACACCTGTTGGTATTGGCATGACAGGGATCTCGCATTTTTGCAGCATTACAGAGGACATTAATAGTCGTTATAATCAGCAAAAAATGTCGAAAAAGGATTTTGAAAAGTATCTAGAACAAGCTAGCAGTGTCGCTAATTTGGTATTGAGAAATTTAGAGCGCACCGCGCAATTGGTATCCAGCTTCAAGCAAGTCTCTGTCGATCAAACCAGCGAAGAAATGCGCCAGTTCAACATGAAGGAATACATTGAAGAGATCTTGATTAGCTTGAGTAATATTCTAAAGCACACCAATTTAGATATACAGGTTAACTGTGATGACAATTTATTGATCTATAGTTACCCAGGGTCCTTTGCGCAAATCATTTCTAATTTGATCATTAATTCAAACATTCATGGCTACCCTGATAAAGAATCTGGGGTTATAACCGTTGATATTAAATTGCGTGGTAATACCTTGTCTGTTGTATATAAAGATGATGGTAAAGGGATTTCAAAGAAGAGTTTGCCTAAGATCTTCGATCCCTTTTATACCACCAATCGCGAGAATGGCGGCAGTGGTCTCGGGCTTAATATTATCTACAATATTATTACCAGCCAATTGAGCGGTAGCATCAGATGTGAATCCACAGAGGGAGAGGGGGTTACCTTTTTTATTTCTTATCCAGTAGAGCCCGTAAAATAAGCAATTTTAGCGCAAGTTAGTACTTATTTCTGGTGTTGTGCTTGTGCTATAATTCTTACGTTTTTTATCAATTATTTACCCATCAAAAAATACTTTCCTATTAACTTCATACGCTTGCTTAAATTCACAGGAATTAAGGCTTTTGCGCCTTGACGATCGTTGAGCTAATCCATAGAATAAGTTTTTGTGGCATATAGTGTCACAAAGTGGATTTTTAGGGATTATTTAGGAAAACGAACATTTATGTTACGTGGCACAACCGCAATTAACCTCGACGCAAAAGGACGCCTCACGATGCCAATGAGCTATCGTGAACTCGTTACTGTCGATGGTGAAAGTAAGTTGGTGGTCACTATCGATATAAAACGTTCATGTTTAATGCTTTACCCTCTGGCTCAATGGAAACCAATCGAAGATAAACTCTCTCACTTATCGGATTTTGATCCGCAAGAAGCGACTATCAAGAACTTGATTTTAGGTAACGCTAACGACTGTGAAATGGATAAAAACGGCAGAATTTTATTGCCTGCGCCATTGAGAACCCACGCCAACTTAGAAAAAAAATTAATGTTAATAGGGAAAGTGAATAAATTTGAATTGTGGTCACAAGATAATTGGGACGCACAGGTTCAGGCTGATTTGGCCTTGGCTAAATCAATCGATTTTTCACAGTCTTCCCGATTAAAGGAACTGGCACTGTAACTTATGACTCAACAATTTTCCCACATTACTGTGCTGTTAAACGAAGCGGTAGAGGGACTTGCCCTTAAACCCGGTGGAATTTATATCGACGCGACCTTTGGTCGTGGTGGTCACAGCCGTCACTTGTTATCTCAATTAGATGAAACTGGCACCTTGTACGCGATTGACCGCGATCCAACAGCCATCGCTGTGGCTAAAGAATTAGAGCAAGAAGATAGCCGTTTTAAAATTATTCCTGGTCCTTTTTCCGGCTTAGCACAATATGTTGAAGAACTAGAGCTCACTGGAAAAATTGACGGTGTTTTGATGGATCTAGGTGTGTCGTCACCACAGCTTGATGATGCTGAACGCGGCTTTAGTTTTATGCGTGATGGCCCCTTGGATATGCGTATGGATCCAACGTCTGGTCGCAGCGCGGCACAATGGTTAGCACAAGCCGACGTTGATGAAATTAGCTGGGTGATCAAAAACTTTGGTGAAGAGAACTGGGCTGTTCACATTGCTCGCGCCATCGTTAAAGATCGCACGGCAACGCCATTTGAAACCACTAAGCAGTTAGCAGATTTTATTGCTCGCGTTGTCCCTGTTAAAGATAAAAACAAACATCCGGCGACACGAACATTCCAAGCAATTCGCATTTATATCAACAGCGAATTGGAAGAAGTTGAGCAAGCACTGCTTGCTTCTATTGATGTGTTAAAGCCACAAGGGCGTTTATCGGTTATTAGCTTCCATTCGCTTGAAGATCGCATTGTTAAGCGTTTCATTCGTAAACAAAGCAAAGGCGAAGAGGTGCCATTTGGTTTACCTGTGACGGAAGAAGAGCTCAATAAATCGCGCACCTATAAGGCGATTGGTAAAGCAATTAAACCATCGAAAGATGAAATTGCCGAAAATCCACGCTCACGCAGTTCTGTTTTGCGTATCGCAGAGCGACTCTAAAGGGCTGGTGTTATAGATGGCTAATGAGCGGCAAGTTAATTTAACCAAGGTGATATGGCGAGATCTAACCTCGCATCTTTGGTTAGTGCTGCTTGTGGTCAGTGTTTTAGCATCGGCAATCGCTGTGATTTATAGCTCCCATCAAAACAGGCTGTTAATCGGCCATTGGGAAGAGCTAAGAGAAGAGCGCGATAAATTAAAGCTGGAAGCTCGTCATTTGTTACTCGAAGAAATGGCACTCGCAGAGCACAGCAGAATTGAAGAATTAGCGACGCAAAAACTGGGAATGAAACGTCCTGCAACCGAAAAAGAAATAGCGGTGTCAGCAAAATGACCAAACAAGCTAAAGCAAAAAAGAAACCTAGCTTGATCACATGGCGGCTCTATGTGGTGGTTTCCCTTATTATTCTGGTATTTATCGGTATAGCGGCGCGTGCCGCTTTTTTGCAAGTTATTGACTCAGAAAAGCTGCGCCATCAAGGGGATTTACGCTCTAAACGCACCATAGTGTCACAGTCGCATCGCGGTAATATTTTTGATCGCCATGGCACGGCGTTGGCCGTGAGTGTGCCAGTGGAAGTGGTGTGGGCTGAGCCAAATGTTATTCACAAGAACAATGGACTCGAAGATCGCAGACGCTGGGAAGCCCTTGCTGGCGTGTTAGAGCGCCCAGTGGAAAAGCTACTAAAAGCGGTGGAAGATCCCAAGAGACGCTTTGTTTATCTCAAACGCCAAGTCTCACCAGCGCAAGCAGACTACATTAAGCAATTAAAAATTCCCGGTATTTACCTTAAACCATCGTCACGTCGTTACTACCCAACAGGGGAAGTGACTTCGCACGTTGTTGGTTTTACCAATATTGACGATGAAGGTAAAAACGGCATTGAGAAAACCTATGACGATTGGCTCACTGGTGCGCCAATTAAACGCAAGGTTCGCCGCGCCCGCGATGGCATGGTCGTTGAGCGTTTAAATACCGTTGAAGAAGGTGAAAACGCCAACGATGTTGTCACAAGTATCGATCAACGTATTCAAGCGATTGCTTACAAAGAGCTAAAAACCGCCACTGAAAAATATCGCGCTACCTCGGGCTCGGTAATTGTATTAGACGTTCAAACAGGCGAAGTATTGGCCATGGCTAATACACCGTCTTACAATCCGAATAATCGCCGTACCATGAAGCCTTATCGAATGCGCAACCGCGCAATTGCCGATATGTATGAGCCAGGTTCCACGATTAAGCCGTTGGCTGCAATGATGGCGCTCGATTATGGCAAATATGACTTAGATTCTGAGATTGATACAAGCCCTGGTTTTTATCGTTTAGGTGCCAATACTGTTCGTGATTCACGCAATTACGGCAAAATCGATATTAATACTGTTATTGCAAAATCTTCCAATGTTGGCGTCAGTCGCATGGCGCTATCTGTGCCGAAAGAGCATTTACTTAATAGTTATTTTAACTTAGGTTTTGGCTCTGCAACACACATCACGCTGCCAGCGGAAAGCCCTGGGGTATTGAGTGAACGCAGCCGTTGGTCAGACTTTGAAATCGCAACCTTGTCGTTTGGTTATGGCCTAGCGGTGACGCCATTGCAATTAGCGCGCGCTTATTCCGTGATCGCCAATGAAGGAAAACTCAATCCAATTTCTATTTTAAAGCTGGAACAGCCACCACAAGCAGAGCAGGTTATTGAACCTCGAGTTGCCAATGCGATGTTGCAAATGATGGAAGGTGTAACCAAAGATGGCGGTACCGCGGTAAAGGCGCGTATTGGTGGCTATCGCGTAGCGGGCAAAACAGGTACTGCGCGTAAGGCAACAGCTGGCGGTTATGGCGAAGATTACATAGTGTCATTTGCAGGGATCGCCCCCATTGACAACCCGCGCTTGGTGACTGTTGTTATTATCAATGAGCCTAAGGGCGATAAATATTACGGCGGTGATGTCGCGGCACCAGTATTTGCTAAAGTCACTACTGGCGCGTTGCAGCTACTTAATGTCGCGCCGAGTAAAACCGTTGAGTTACCCGTTAAAATCGCTGCAACTAACCAAGGGCAAAGTCCGTTAGTAGGAGGTGTGCATGAGCAATAAAGCGCTTAGTCACCTGCTAGAGGGATATGTAACTAACGAGCAATTAGCAGCCTTAGCGGCGATTGATATTAGTAACATTGGCATCGATTCACGTCTCATTACCACCAATGGTTTATTTGTCGCGCTTAATGGCGCGCAAACTGATGGTCGTTTGTATATCAACAAAGCTATTGAGCTCGGCGCTGTCGCTGTGCTGGTTGATAGTAGCGATAAGGACTTCGATACTTTCGATATTAAGGCGTATTCAGTGCCAGTTATCGCGATAGGTGAATTAGAGATGCAACTGAGTGAGATTGCATCGCGATTCTATGATTATCCGCAGAACGACTTATCTCTAATTGGTATTACTGGTACTAATGGCAAAACCACAGTAAGCCAACTCGTTGGCCAATGGTTAACCTTGTTAGGAAAAACAGCATATTGCATGGGGACCTTGGGGAACGGTTTATATAACGACTTAGCCTATAGCCCTAACACAACTCTTAATGCCGTTGATTTAATTGCCCATTTACACCGCGCAAAACAACTTGGTGCGAGCCATGTGGTGATGGAAGTTTCATCCCATGGTTTAGAGCTTGGCCGTGTAAAAGCCCTTCATTTTGATGTTGCAGCCTTTACCAATCTGACCCAAGACCATTTAGATTTACACGGCACCATGCAGGCGTATGGCGAGGCAAAATACGCGTTATTTACCGACGCATATTCTAAAAAGGTTGTGCTAAATAATGCCGATGAGACAGCTCAGCAGTGGATAGAACGTTGGCGCGCCGATAATCGCTTAGTTGAGCTTACTTGTTTTAACCAAACTAGCGATTTGGCGATCAACAATATTATTGCTGATAACGTGGTATTTGACCATTGTGGCATCAGCGCTTCATTAAGTGTTAATGATAACTCCTATAACCTGCGCTCTAAGCTGCTAGGGGCGTTTAATCTCGATAACATTTTAACCGCTTTTAGTTGCTTGTTAGCTGCTGGTTTTAAGGCCGAGCAGCTATTGGAACATGTTTCTACGCTAAGCCCTGTTGCCGGTCGCATGGAAGTATTTGGTAATGATAAAACGCCAAGCGTTGTTGTTGATTATGCTCATACGCCAGATGCCTTAAAGCAAGCGCTTAAAGCGTTGCGAGTACATTGCAATGGTGAACTCTGGGTAGTCTTTGGTTGTGGTGGTGATCGCGATGCAACAAAGCGCCCATTGATGGCAAGTATCGCCGAGCAGTACGCCGATCGATTAGTGATTACTCAAGATAACTCACGCAGCGAATCACCGTCGTTGATTTTCGCCGATATGCTTGAAGGTATCGAAAGAAAAGAAGATGTGGTTGTTGAGCACGAGCGCACGTTTGCCGTTAAAAGCACCATCGAACGCGCGAAAGTTGGCGATATTGTGTTACTGGCTGGCAAGGGACATGAAGATTATCAGATTTTGCAATGTGGCCGTGTCGATTACGACGAGCGCGCATTAGCACAGAAAACGGTTGAAGAGTTACTATGATTTCACTCTCCCTTTCATACATAGCACAGACACTAGGTTGGCGCCTGATAGGCGAAGATCAACCCCTAGCGTCTTTGTCTACAGATTCACGCCAAGTCGATAAGGGCGATTGTTTTATCGCGCTTTACGGCGATAACTTTGATGCTCATGCCTTCATCGATCAAGTCATTGCGGCTGGCGCAACCTCGCTGATTGTCAGTAAAGTACAACAAGATTGCCCTGTACCTCAGCTCGTGGTTGAAGATACCAGATTAGCACTCGCCCAATTAGCAGCGCTGAACAAATCGTTAGCCGATGTTAAAACTATCGCAATAACAGGCAGTTGTGGCAAAACTACAGTTAAAGAAATGATCAGCGCTATTTTGTCGTTAAAAGGCGAAGTGCTGGCAACACTGGGTAATTTCAACAACGAAATCGGCGCGCCGCTAACGCTGCTTCGATTAGCGCGCGAGCATCAATATGCAGTGATTGAACTTGGTGCTAATCACATTGGTGAGATCGATTTTACCAGCGGTTTAACTAAACCTGATGTCAGTGTAATTACCAATATTGGTGCCGCCCACCTTGAAGGTTTTGGCTCTATCGATGGTGTGGTGACCGCAAAAAGCGAGATTTACAATCATTTAGCGACCAATGGCACTGCGATCTTCGATGCTGATATTCAATACGCCGATAAGTGGCGAGCGAAAAACAGCGATAAACGCGTTGCTTGTTTTAGTGACCAAAGCGCGCTTAATAACCAAGATGATGTATGGGCAACAGAGATTAATGTATTAGCTAATGGCTGCGCGGAGTTTGTGTTAAACACGCAGACTGACCGTCAGCAGATCACTCTGTCAGTTCCTGGCTTACACAATGTAAAAAACGCTTTGGCAGCAGCGGCAGCGACTATTGCCGTCGGCGCTAGTCTTAATGATATCGCGATTGGCTTGGCGTCAATGGCCAATGTTAAAGGCCGATTAAACGTAAATGTGATATCGCCACAATTATCTGTGATCGATGATACGTATAATGCCAACGCAAACTCTATTAAGGCTGCAATTGAAGTATTGGCAAACACTCAAGGACGTAAGATTCTTGTGTTAGGAGAAATGGGCGAGCTAGGTGATTATGCCGTTGAATGCCATCAGTCACTCGGCCCAGTGATTGAAAAAAATAACATCGATTGCTTGATGACGATTGGCGCGCTAAGCCAGCATTATGGCCACCAATACAGTGGTCAGCATCAGCATTTTGATAATAAAGAGGCGCTCTATCAAGCGCTTGAACAAGATATTGTAAGCCAAGAAAACCAGCGCATTACCGTGTTGGTGAAGGGATCGCGCAGTGCCACGATGGAAACCGTGGTGGAGTTTATTAAGAATAATAAAAATATTGGAGTACCAGCGCAATGCTAGTTTGGTTAACCGACTACCTGACGCAATATGTCAGTGGTTTTAACATTTTTTCATACCTGACCTTTAGAAGTATTTTAGCGATCCTCACCTCGTTAATGTTCTCGCTGTGGATGGGACCAAAACTGATTCGCTATCTGCAAAATATGCAGATTGGACAGACGGTGCGCGACGATGGCCCGCAGTCTCACTTAAGCAAATCCGGTACACCAACCATGGGCGGTATCCTGATTTTGGCTTCTATCGCACTAAGCACACTGCTATGGGCAGATCTTTCTAATCACTACGTATTAGTGACGCTCTTTGTGTTATTGAGCTTTGGTTTAGTGGGCTTTGTTGATGATTATCGCAAGGTTATCCGCAAAGACTCAGCCGGACTAATAGCGCGTTGGAAGTATTTTTGGCAATCGGCCATTGCATTAGGGGTCGCGTTTTATTTGTATGCTGTGTCACAGCCAAATGAAACAGTGCTAGTGGTTCCTTTCTTTAAAGATGTATTACCGCAACTCGGTTTACTCTACATCGCACTGGTTTATTTTACGGTGGTGGGTTCATCCAACGCGGTAAATCTAACCGATGGCTTAGACGGTCTGGCGATAGTACCAACCATTATGGTGGCGGGTGCATTAGGCTTGATTGCTTATATCAGCGGTAACGTTAATTTCTCAGCTTATCTGCATTTACCACACCTGCCATTGGCGAGTGAATTGACTGTTGTCTGTCTTGCTATTTTCGGTGCAGGCTTGGGCTTCCTATGGTTTAACACTTATCCAGCGCAAGTGTTTATGGGAGATGTGGGCTCATTAGCGCTAGGTGCGTGTTTAGGCATTATTGCCGTATTGGTGCGCCAAGAAATTTTATTAGTGATTATGGGGGGCGTGTTCGTGATGGAAACGCTGTCGGTAATTCTTCAGGTGGGCAGTTACAAACTGCGTGGCCAACGCATTTTCCGCATGGCACCAATTCATCATCACTACGAATTAAAAGGTTGGCCAGAGCCTCGCGTTATCGTGCGTTTCTGGATTATCTCGCTGGTAATGGTACTCGTTGGCTTAGCTACCTTGAAAATTAGGTAAGGACAACTCATGAATTTTAACGGGCAAGAGATCACAAAAGTTGCAGTCATTGGTTTGGGTATGACTGGACGCTCTTGCGCGTCTTATTTGATCAAACAAGGTCTTCTACCGTTATTAGTTGATACGCGCGAGAATTTAGATAGATCACTGTTACCTGAACCTTTTGCTCAGTGTGAATTGGCGCTTGGTGATCTCGATAATATCGATTTTGCTGAGTATCAACTATTAGTGGTAAGCCCTGGGATTAGTATCCGTCAACCAGCGTTCGAAAAAGCCAAAGCACAAGGCTGTATTGTCGCTGGTGATATTGAGCTTTTTGCAAATGCGGTCTCTGTTCCCGTGTTAGCTATTACAGGCTCAAACGGTAAAACAACAGTGACATCGCTGCTTGAGGCTATGGCCAAAGAAAATGGTGTTAATGCAATTGCTGCCGGAAATATTGGCGTTCCCGTACTTGATGTAGTGGATGATAAATCCATTGAGCTTTTCATTCTTGAATTATCGAGCTTCCAGTTAGAAACTACCGATAACTTATGCCTTAAAGCCGCAACTGTATTGAATATTAGCGACGATCATATGGACCGATACGACGGGTTAGATGATTACGCGCAGGCTAAACAGCGCATTTACCGCAATTGTCAGATGCCGATTGTTAATCGTCAAGATGCTCGTACTCATATGCTTGATGGACGTGGTCAGTCTTTTGGTCTCGACGCTCCAGCTAACGACAATGAATTTGGCCTTAAAAACGGTAGTTTAATGCGTGGTGATACCCCGTTAATGTCTGTTAATGATATGGCGATGGTGGGAGTGCATAACCAACTTAACGCCCAAGCGGCCATTGCGCTTGGCTTGCAGGTGGGCTTTAGCCTTGATGCGATGATTGCAACCCTCAAGTCCTTCACTGGGTTAGAGCACCGTTGTCAAAAAGTAGCCTCCAATGACGGTATTTTATGGCTTAACGATTCTAAGGCTACTAACGTGGGCGCGACACTAGCAGCACTTGAAGGACTCAAGTCTCACGATGGTAATCTAGTGCTAATTGCTGGTGGTGATGCCAAAGGTGGTGATTTATCACCGCTGCTTAAGCCGTTTAATGAGCAAGTCAGTGACATTATCGTGATGGGCAAAGATGCTCACTTATTTAAATCGCTATCTGACAATGTGCGTGAAGTAAATAACATGCAAGAGGCGGTTTCTCTTGCGGCGTCTTTAGCAAATCGCGGTGATATTGTATTACTGTCACCAGCTTGCGCTAGCATCGATATGTTTAGTAATTACATGGAACGCGGCCAGCAGTTCATGACTGCGGTGGGAGGCTTGCATGAGCACTAAGCAAATGAACTTCTTCCCAGCGTCTTTCACGTCGATTTTTAAAGAAATCAAAGGCGAGCGCCGTGCTAAACACGTGCCTCTCTACGACAGAACGCTTTTTGTGTTGGTGTCTAGCCTTATTTTGATTGGATTTGTAATTGTCGCCTCAGCATCAATGCCTGAAGGGCAGCGATTAACGGGTAATCCGTTCCACTTTATTCAGCGTCACGTGGTTTATGTTATCGGCTCAATTATTATTATGATTGTAGGCCTGCAAGTTCCCATGAAAGTGTGGCAAAAATACAGTGGCTGGATCTTACTTATTTCAATAATGGCGCTGATTTTAGTGTTGGTGGCTGGTAAAACGGTAAACGGTAGTCAGCGTTGGCTGTCGGCAGGTCCTATTAACATTCAGGTATCTGAAATTGCTAAATTGACCTTCTTTTGTTATCTCGCGGCTTATATTGTGCGCCGGCATGAAGAAGTGACAGAGCGCGCTAAAGGCTTCTATAAGCCGCTTGCGGTATTTGTCATTATTGCGGCGCTTATTTTAAAGCAGCCTGATTTAGGCACCGTTGTGGTAATGTTTGTGACTACCGTGGGCATGTTGTTTTTGGCGGGCGCAAAAATTCGCGACTTCTTTGCCTTGATTATCGTTGGTGTCACCTTGGTGGTGGGGCTGATTATTTTCGAGCCCTATCGAATGGCTCGTGTCACTTCCTTTTTAGATCCTTGGCAAGATCCTTTCGGTAAAGGTTATCAATTGACGCAATCGCTAATGGCCTTTGGTCGCGGTGATTGGTTGGGGCAAGGCTTGGGCAATTCAATTCAAAAGCTAGAGTATCTGCCTGAAGCGCATACCGACTTTATTTTTGCCATTTGGGCGGAAGAAACCGGTCTGATAGGCGTCTGCACTTTATTATTACTGCAATTAGTATTAGCATTGCGCGCCCTAAATATCGGACGTAAGGCCTTACTTGCTGATCATCACTTTACCGGATACTTGGCAATGGGTATCGGCTTATGGCTCAGTTTTCAAGCGGCGGTAAACACAGGTGCTGCTAGTGGTATCTTGCCAACTAAAGGATTAACCTTACCGCTGGTAAGTTACGGTGGTAGTAGCTTGTGGGTGATGACGCTAGCGATAGTTATTTTATTGAGAATTGATCACGAACGCCGACTCGATTGTGTTCAAGCAACGCACCGAGGAGCGTCATAATGGCTAAACGATTATTAGTGATGGCTGGTGGCACTGGCGGCCATGTATTTCCTGGGCTTGCTGTGGCGAACATGCTGCGTGACCAAGGTTGGGAGATTCATTGGTTAGGCTGTGCAACGCGTATGGAAGCTGATTTAGTACCCAAGCACAATATAGATATTTCTTACATTGATGTTGAAGGTGTGCGTGGCAACGGCATTGTTCGCTTATTAAAAGCGCCGTTTAAATTAATGCGCTCGGTATGGCAGGCCAAAAAAGTTATTAAGTCATTTAAGCCTGACGTTATCTTGGGCATGGGGGGCTTTGCTAGTGGACCTGGCGGTATTGCAGCGAAATTAGCTGGTATTCCATTGGTCTTGCATGAGCAAAATGCGGTCGCTGGCATGACCAATCGCTATTTAGCCAATATGGCAACTCGCGTGATGGTTGCCTTTGACGGGGCGCTATCGGAGCATCAACCTCAGGTTGTCGGTAATCCCGTACGCAAAGATATTGTTGATTTGGGACGTTTAACACCAGCACTAGGTGACAAACTCAATATTTTATTGATTGGCGGTAGCTTAGGAGCTAAAGCACTAAATGAGATGTTGCCACAAACGCTGCCACTACTTAGTGAACTCGATGTCACTATTAAACATCAAGCAGGCAAGAATAACGGTCAGGGTGTATTAGCGGCTTATCAAGCACAGGTTGCTGATTGTGCTGATTACGTCCAAGCAACCGATTTTATCGATGATATGGCCAGTGCTTATCAATGGGCAGATATGATTATTTGCCGCGCTGGCGCCTTGACGGTTTCAGAGGTTGCAGCGGTAGGCTTGCCAGCTGTTTTCGTACCTTTGCCTTATGCCGTGGATGACCATCAAACTAAAAATGCGCAAGCGCTGAGTGATAAAGGTGCTGCCTTTGTGATGCAACAGTCACAAATGACGCCGCAAAGTTTGAGCGAGAAAATTAAACAAATGAGTGTTCGCACTCAGTTAGAACAAATGCATAACGCCAGTCAAACGCTGGCGATAACAGATGCGACAGAGCAGGTGGCTAAGGTCATTTGCGAGCTTGCACAGCAAGACTTTGTCGCAGTGAAAGACGGAAGTAGTTAGATGACAAAAATTTGCAGCGATAAGCTTAGCCAACTTCGCCAACGCGTTCCGCAAATGCGCCGCGTTAATCGTATCCATTTCATTGGAATAGGCGGTGCAGGCATGGGCGGAATTGCTGAGGTGTTAGCCAACGAAGGTTATCAGGTAACGGGTTCAGATCAGGCGACTAATCGTGTGACAGAGCGCTTAACCGACTTAGGCGCAACTGTTTATCTCGGCCATCAAGCGGCACAAGTAGAAGGTGCTTGTGTGGTTGTGGTTTCCACTGCGATTGATGAGTTAAACCCTGAGATTATTCGTGCTAAAGAGCTGCGTATTCCTATTGTGCAGCGCGCGCAAATGCTGGCTGAACTCATGCGTTTTAGACACGGTATTGCTGTGGCTGGCACTCACGGTAAAACCACAACCACTAG
Source organism: Psychrobium sp. MM17-31 (assembly GCF_022347785.1). Lineage (NCBI taxonomy): Bacteria > Pseudomonadati > Pseudomonadota > Gammaproteobacteria > Alteromonadales > Shewanellaceae > Psychrobium > Psychrobium sp. MM17-31. Next base: position 677,028 of record NZ_JAKRGA010000001.1, on the reverse strand, counting down.
TTTAACCGCGAGTATTTTTGCCAAGGCTGAACTTGATCCGACCTATGTTATCGGTGGCTTACTCAATAGCTCTGGCACAAACGCCAAGCTGGGGTGTAGCGAGTATTTAATCGCCGAAGCAGATGAAAGTGATGCATCTTTTCTTCATTTGCAGCCAATGGTAACCATAGTGACCAATATTGAAGCGGATCATATGGACACCTATCAAGGTGATTTTAGTAAGCTCGAAGATACCTTTATTGAGTTTATGCATAACCTACCGTTTTACGGGTTGGCTGTGCTGTGTATCGACGATGAAGTCAATCGCCAACTATTGCCGCGTATTTCACGCCATGTGACGACTTATGGCTTTAGTGAAGACGCCGATCTTCGTGCGACGGATTTTGTTCAGAACGCTAATAGTAGTAGCTTTGTTCTTCACCGCAATGGCCATAAGCCGCTTGAATTGACCCTTAATCTTCCGGGGCGTCACAACGTGCTTAACGCGATGGCGGCTATTGCCGTTGCCATGGACAGTGAGATTGGCGACGAGCATATCGTTGCGGCGTTGGCGGAGTTCCAAGGTATTGGTCGACGTTTTGAGCAGTTAGGTAATTTTGACACCGCTAAAGGCGAAGTGATGCTGGTTGATGATTATGGTCATCATCCGAGTGAAGTTGCAGCAACGATTAAAGCGGCGCGTCAAGGCTGGCCTGATAAGCGTCTGGTGATGATTTACCAGCCGCATCGCTATACGCGAACGCGCGACCTTTACGAAGATTTCGTCGACGTATTATCGCAAGTTGATGAGCTGATATTACTAGAAGTATACAGCGCCGGTGAAGAGCCAATTGTTGGCGCCGATAGCCGCGCATTGTGCCGCAGTATTAGAGCCCATAGCTCGTTTGAACCAATTTACGTCCCTAGCATCGAACAGTTGCCGCCACGTCTGGCGCAATTGATGAAAGATGGCGATTTAGTGATGACCCAAGGTGCCGGTAACGTTGGTATTTTAGCAAAAAATTTAAGTGCAATGGCATTGGATATCGATGCAATGAATGAAAGAGGACAAGAGTAATGGCTGAGTTTGGTAAAGTAGCCGTTATGTTTGGTGGCAATAGCGCAGAGCGTGAAATCTCGCTTATGTCAGGGCAGGCAGTACTAGACGGCCTGTTAGCCAACGGGGTAGATGCACATGCGTTTGATCCAAAAGATACCCCATTGAGTGAATTAAAAACGCAGGGCTTCGAGCGTGTGTTTAATGTGTTGCACGGCCGTGGTGGCGAAGATGGTACGTTGCAAGGGGCGCTAGAATTTTTAGACATTCCTTACACAGGCTCTGGTGTATTGGGTGCCGCACTGGCGATGGATAAAATTAAAACTAAGCAGATTTGGTGTTCGCTTGGTTTGCCAACCGCGAAGTTTGCGGTAGTGGAGTCAACTCAATCAACTGATTATCAGGCGGTTCTTAATGAACTCGGTGGCGTGGTGATGGTTAAACCTGCTAATGAAGGTTCGAGCATCGGCATGGCGAAAGTCGATAACGCTGAGGATTTAAAAAGCGCGATTGACGCCGCTAGTGAATTTGATCGCGAGATTTTAATTGAACAATGGATTGACGGTGGTGAATACACAGTCGCAATTTTAGGTGATAAAGCACTACCAGCGATTCACATGACGACGCCGAACGATTTTTACGACTATCAAGCGAAATATCAGTCGAGCACTACTGAGTATCATTGTCCTTGTGGTTTATCTCAAGAGGAAGAAGCTGAACTTGGTCAAATCGCTTTAAGAGCCTTTAACAGTGTAAATACAAAAGGCTGGGGACGCGTTGATTTTATGCGTGGCAGTGATGGTCAATGGTATTTGCTGGAAGTCAATACTGTTCCAGGCATGACGACTTCGAGCTTGGTACCTAAAGCGGCTAAGGTTGCTGGATTTAGCTTTAATGAGCTCGTGATGGAAATTTTAAAACAGACACTGGTGAAGTAACGTTGTGAGTAAAGGGCAACTAACACGCTGGCAAAAATTTAAGCAACTCGATCACGCCTATTGGAGTGGGGTGTTGTTTTTTGTGTTAGTTATCGGCTTTATCGTCTATTTGGGTCATAAAATGACCGAGAAAATGATGAATGCGCAAGATATGCCCGTATCAACACTACAAATTATAGGGACAAGGCCGTATAGTAGCGACCTAGAAATTCATCAGGCGTTATGGGAGCTAAGCGAAAGCGAAAGTTTTTTCTCTCTTAACGTAAAAGATGTACAGCAACGGCTCCAAGAAATACCTTGGATAAAACGTGTTGCAGTGCGTCGCCAGTGGCCAAACGGCTTGATTATTCATGTAACTGATCAAGTGCCAGTAGCCTATTGGAACGACGAACAATTATTAAATGACAAGGGTGAAGTGTTTAGCGCACCTGTTGACCGCATTAACCAGTGGTTACCGCATTTTTCGGGCCCAGATGATACGTCAAAGCAAGTGTTAACGGGTTATCGCGCACTGTGGCCGTTGTTAGACGGCGAGGGATTAACGCTAAGTGATATTGCACTTACCCCTCGTCAATCGTGGAGCGTCACGTTAGGTAACGGTAGTGTACTGGTACTAGGGCGCGGCAACGATGTAATAAGAAACGTAAGAATGGAACGTTTTTTAAAAGTTTATAAACACGTTTTACCTCACGGTAAAGATATCGATTATGTCGATTTGCGTTATGACGCGGGATTTGCCGTCAATTGGAAAAAACAGCTAGGAGATACAGCCAACAATGAGCAAGGCTAATGAAAGAGATCTAATCGTTGGATTAGATATCGGAACATCAAAAGTCGCGGTGATTATCGGAGAAATTTTAGCCGATGGCGATCTTAGTATTGTTGGTATTGGTAGCCAAAAATCCAAAGGGATGGAGAAGGCTGGCGTAAATGATCTCGATTCTGTTGTTAAAGCGGTGCAACGCGCACTTGACGAAGCTGAGCTGATGGCTGATTGCCAAGTCACATCGGTTAACTTGAGTATTTCTGGTAAACACATCGCCTGTCAAAATGAAAAGGGCATGGTGTCGATTAACGATGAAGAAGTTACCCAATACGACGTGGATAGTGTTATTCACACTGCGCGTTCGGTGAAGATTTCGGATGATCGCCGTATTCTTCATGTGATGCCAACCGAATACGCCATTGACGTGCAAGAAGGCATTAAATCGCCAATTGGCATGTCGGGCATGCGTATGGAAGCCCAGGTGCACATGGTTACTTGTGCTAGCGATATGGCGAAGAACATTGAGAAATGTGTGCAGCGCTGTGGTTTAAAAGTTGATGAACTAGTGTTTTCAGCCATCGCCTCGAGTTATAGCGTGTTAACCGAAGATGAAAAAGATTTAGGTGTTTGTTTAGTCGATATGGGCGGCGGCACTATGGATATTGCGGTATATACCAATGGCTCACTGCGCCATAGCGCGGTTATTCCAGTGGCTGGTTCACAAGTAACCTCTGATATCGCCAAGATTTTTAGAACGCCGCTGTCACATGCTGAAGATATCAAAATTGGTCACGCCTGTGCGCTAAGTCAAATGGTAGGGCAAGAAGACAATATCGAAGTGCCATCGGTTGGCGGTCGTCCAACGCGCACTATGTCGCGTCATACCTTGGCAGAAGTTGTAGAGCCGCGTTATCAAGAGCTTTATGAGCTTATATTAAATGAATTAACGCAAGCTGGTTTTAGTGACCAGATTGCCGCAGGTATCGTCCTAACAGGCGCAGCTGCGAAAATTGAGGGAGCAGTTGAGTTTGCTGAGGCCTGTTTTGGTATGCCGGTAAGACTAGCAAGCCCGACTCCTGTCAAAGGATTAAGTGATTACGTGCAAGATCCGAGTTATGCCGCCGGCGTCGGTTTATTGAAGTTTGGCAGCATCATGCGTGAAAGCGCACGTAACGAAGAGACACAAAATAGCGGAGTTAGTTTTATCAGCCGCATTAAAAATTGGATAAAAGGCGAGTTCTAATAGTTACCCGTTATTAGAGTTTGTTCATTAAGCGCAACGGAGAGAAATTATGTTTGAATTAATGTCAGATCACGCTGAAGAAGCGGTCATAAAGGTCATCGGTGTTGGCGGTGGTGGCGGTAACGCTATCGAGCACATGGTGAAGAAAACTATTGAAGGTGTAGAGTTTATTGTAGCGAATACCGATGCTCAAGCATTGCGTAACTCGTCTGCTGAAAGCACCATTCAAATTGGTAAAGGTACCACTAAAGGTCTTGGTGCTGGCGCTAACCCACAGGTTGGTCGTGAAGCTGCTATCGAAGATAAAGAAGCCATCATGGCAGCGCTTGAAGGTGCTGACATGGTATTTATCGCTGCTGGTATGGGCGGTGGTACAGGTACAGGTGCTGCGCCTATCGTTGCTGAAGTAGCGAAAGAGATGGGCATCTTAACTGTTGCTGTTGTTACTAAGCCGTTTAACTTCGAAGGTAAAAAACGTCTTAACTACGCCGAGCAAGGTATCACTATGCTAAGCGAGAGCGTTGATTCGTTAATCACTATTCCAAACGACAAGCTACTGAAAGTTTTAGGTAAAGGCACAGGTCTACTACAAGCGTTTGAAGAAGCAAATAACGTATTACTAGGTGCGGTACAAGGTATTGCAGAGCTAATTACCCGTTCTGGTTTAATCAACGTGGATTTCGCCGACGTTAAAACAGTTATGGCGGAAATGGGTACTGCGATGATGGGTACTGGTATTGCTAGTGGTGACGAGCGTGCTGATGAAGCGGCTGAGCTTGCGATTTCTAGTCCACTTCTTGAAGACATCGACCTTGCTGGCGCGCGCGGTATTCTTGTTAATATCACTGCGGGTATGGATATTAGCATTGATGAGTTTGAAACTGTTGGTAACGCGGTTAAAGGCTTCGCATCAGAAAACGCTACTGTTGTTGTTGGTGCGGTAATTGACCCTGATATGACAGACGAGCTACGTGTAACTGTTGTTGCAACGGGGATCGGCGCTGAAGCTCAGCCTGATATTAAGCTAGTGAAGCCAGAAGAAACGACTATGGTTAACCCAGCTGCGCCAAAAACGGCGACAATCGAACCTGCGGCAGAAGAAGACAGCATGGCTGCGGCCGTTAACAGTCAACCACAAAGCACTAATAACGGTGGATTAGAGTACTTAGATATTCCAGCGTTTTTACGTAAACAAGCTGATTAATCTGTCGTTAAGTTAAAGATCGCGATAGTACGAAAACTGTCGGTGAGCTCACTGTCTGAAACATTGCTAAATTCACACAATTGTTTGAATGGCTTGTTTCATGATAGAATGCCCGCCGTTGTAGATGATTGACATCAGATAGGGGTTGCTAATTTATGATTAAGCAAAGAACATTAGGTAAAGAAATCGACGCCGTTGGCGTAGGCTTACACTCTGGCGAAAAAGTTTCTCTAGTGATTAAACCTGCTCCGGTAAATACGGGTATTATTTATCGTCGCACCGATTTAACACCACACGTCGACATTCCAGGTGATGGCATGTTAGTGCGTGAAACTACCCTGTGTACCTGTCTAATTGACGATGCTGGCCATAAGATTTCGACTGTAGAGCATATCTCTTCAGCGCTGGCTGCTTTTGGTATCGACAATGCAATCATCGAGGTAGATGCACCTGAAATTCCAATTATGGATGGCAGTGCGAGTCCGTTTGTATTCTTATTGCAATCAGCTGGTGTGCAAGAGCAAAACTCTCCTAAGCGCTTTATTCGAATTAAGAAACCGATTCGAATTGAAGATGGCGACAAGTGGGCAGAATTCGTTCCTTATGACGGATTTAAAGTCGACTACGCTATCGATTTTGCACATCCTGAGATCAGCAATACTAAGCAACATCTAACAATGGATTTCACTAAAGCATCATTCGTTCGTGAAATCTCTCGTGCTCGTACCTTCGGTTTTATGAGTGATATCGAGTTATTGCGTGCTAACAACCTAGCGCTAGGTGGCAGCATGGAAAACGCAGTAGTACTTGATGAATATCGCGTATTAAACCCTGATGGTTTACGTGTCGATGATGAGTTTGTGAAACACAAGGTGTTAGATGCAATCGGCGATCTTTATTTAGCGGGTTACAGTATCATTGGTGAGTTCCGTGCTTTCAAAGCAGGGCATGCCATTAACAACATGTTGGTGCGCGAAATGTTAGCTCAGCAAGATTGTTTTGAAATGGTAACCTTCGAAGAAGAAGAAACGTCACCAATTTGTTATGGCGAGACGAATTTAGTTACTGCCTAACTTATTGAAATTAAAAAAATGACCGCTTAGGCGGTCATTTTTGTTTTAGCGCTTTGAAAGTTTAGCCAACCTTGTTAGCGTCGCTGCGAGCTCAGGTGGAGCACTTTGCGCTAACGCAGTAAGGTGCTCTGCTGTTTCAGCAGATATCTTGCGAGAGTTTGGTTTTGGCTCGGCTGGTTTGTCGTTGAATAACTCGGGATTTACCACTAATTCAACCGAGTGTAATGCAGGCGATATGCTTTGCTGCATTTGCATTAAAATCGATTGACTCAATTGCATCAGGCGTGTTTTCCAAACGCCGGATGCAACCTCAATCACTAATACGCCTTGGCGTAAATTAGCGACACGGCAATATTCTTCACTGCCGGGAATTAGCTCGGTTGTTAAAAATTGGTTAATAACTTGTAATTGACCTGCTTTTTGTTGTATTTTTGCCAGCTTACCCGACTTAGCTGTCAAAACATCTTGTAGTGAGTCTGGAGTATGGCGTGATTTCATAAGCGCTTAGAACTAAAGAGAGTAAGTATGAGTGTAACAAGTTTTGATTCGTCCAACCAAACTAATTCAATGGCGAGTTCTTCTAATTCTAAAACGTTTTTTAGCCCGAAAAAAATAATGGCCTTCGCTGTTTTGCAATTGGGAGTTATTGGCGCTTCTGCATACTTTACTTATCAACACTATGTAACTCCGACGCTAACCAGCCAAGCGATTAAAGACAAAAGTGAGCATCTTGCGATGCAACAAGCGCAAGTAGAAACCTTGAAATCACAAACGACGGCGCAATTATCAGTTCTTGCTCAGCGCATGGGAACACTCACTGCACGTATGAATCGCATCGATGCGCTGGGGGAGCGCTTGGCAAAGTCAGCAGATTACAGTGAGTTTAATTTTGCACAGTTACCTGCTGTTGGTGGTCCTGAACAGTATTCTGGGGTTGAGCAAAGTAGCGAGCTTTCTGCATTGTTGATGCAAATGGATGCGATGGTTGGCCATTTAGATTCGCAGCAAGAGCAATTGGATTTGCTTGAAACTGTGATGCTTAATCACGAAATCCACGAAGACAGTCGCATATCAGGTCGTCCAATTAAACGCGGCTGGATGTCATCGTTATACGGCATGCGAAACGATCCATTTAACGGCAAGTTAGCGATGCACAAGGGCGTCGATTTTGCTGGGAAAGATGGCGATGATGTGATGGCGACAGGCGCTGGCGTAGTTACTTGGTCTGGCAAGCGTTACGGTTACGGGCTACTCGTTGAAATCGATCACGGCGCTGGCCTCAAAACGCGCTACGCCCACGCTAAAGAGCTCAAAGTAAACGTTGGTGATGTGGTATCTAAAGGAGAGATCATTGCACTGATGGGCAATACTGGCCGTTCTACAGGCGCTCATGTTCACTATGAAGTGCTCAGTAAAGATAAACAGGTTAATCCGCGAAAATATATTTATCGATAAAGCTGAAATACTCCCATAAAGCCGCTGCAACAGCGGCTTTTTTGCGTTTATGGCAAAGCTAAAACTCAGTGTTTATTACAAGTGAGGATCTTTATTTTCACTAGGGATTGAACTTTAAACTATCGTCCCCATGTCTTGTACACAGGTGCTGTTAAATTGATTTAATTTCGACGGATCGGAAATAAGCCAAAATTTCCCTTATCAGAGGGTAAATAGGGCTATCTTATCTTGCTGAAATCAATAATAATAAGCGGCGAAATTTTCAAGAAAAAGATTGGCAGTGCACGTCAATCGCCAATCAATAAAAATAAATGGCCAATTAGATGTTAACAAAGATTTTTACTTCGGTATTTGGTAGCAAAAATGACCGTACGCTCAAGAAGTTGCGTAAAGTTGTTGCCTTAGTCAATGAACTAGAAAAAGAAATTGAAGCTCTGTCAGATGACGAGCTAAAACAAAAAACTGCTTATTTCAAAGAGCAACTAGAAGCGGGTAAAACCCTAGATGATATTCTACCTGAAGCCTTTGCTGTGGTACGTGAAGCGAGTAAGCGTGTATTTGAAATGCGCCACTTCGACGTTCAGCTTATCGGTGGTATGGTACTGCAATCAGGTCGTATCGCTGAGATGCGTACTGGTGAAGGTAAAACATTAACTGCAACTCTTGCGGCTTACCTTAACGGTTTAACTGGTAAAGGTGTTCACGTAATTACCGTCAATGATTACCTAGCGGCACGTGATGCAAACAACAACCGCCCGTTATTTGAATTCTTAGGCATGTCAGTGGGTATTTGTGTTGCTGGTATGGGGCACGAAGAGAAACAAGCGGCGTATGCTTGTGATATTACCTACGGTACAAACAACGAGTTTGGTTTCGATTACTTACGTGACAACATGGCGTTTTCACCGCAAGAGCGCGTACAGCGTCCACTGCATTACGCCATCATCGATGAGGTTGACTCAATTCTTATCGATGAAGCACGTACACCGCTAATCATTTCTGGTGCCGCGGAAGATAGCTCTGAGCTATACCGTCAAATCAATGAGCTTATTCCTAAGCTAACTAAGCAAGATAAAGAAGATACCGAAGAGTACACCGGTGACGGTCACTACACGGTTGACGAAAAATCTAAGCAAGTTCATCTAACTGAAACTGGTCAAGTTTTCGTTGAAGAAATGCTACAAGAGCACGGCCTAATGGGCGAGTTCGATTCATTATTCTCGGCAGCAAACATCAGCTTATTACACCATGTTAATGCAGCATTACGTGCCCACGTGTTATTTGAGCGCGACGTTGATTACATCGTTAAAAACGGCGAAGTTATTATCGTTGATGAGCACACAGGTCGTACGATGGAAGGTCGTCGTTGGTCTGAAGGTCTGCATCAAGCCGTTGAAGCACTTGAAGGTGTTGAGATTCAAAACGAGAACCAAACGCTGGCATCTATTACCTTCCAAAACTACTTCCGTCTGTACGAGAAGTTATCTGGTATGACGGGTACTGCTGATACTGAAGCGTTCGAGTTCCAACACATTTACGGTTTAGATACGGTTGTTATTCCAACAAACCGTCCTATGGTACGTAATGATATGGCTGACTTGATTTTCATGTCGGCTAAAGAAAAATACGAAGCCATTATCGTTGATATCAAAGCGTGTCAGGAGCGCGGCCAGCCGTCGCTCGTTGGTACGATTTCGATTGAATCGTCAGAGTATTTATCAGATTTACTTAAGAAAGAAAAAATTGAACATAGCGTACTTAATGCGAAGTTCCACCAACAAGAAGCTGAAATCATCGCTAAAGCGGGTGAGCCAGGTCGCGTAACAATCGCAACTAACATGGCGGGTCGTGGTACTGATATCGTGCTTGGTGGTAACTGGCAAGCACAAGTTGACGCCATGAAAGAGCCAACTGAAAAGCAAATCGCTCACATTAAAGAGCAATGGCAAATCCAGCACGACAAAGTGCTAGAAGCTGGTGGTTTATACATTCTTGGTACAGAGCGTCATGAGTCTCGTCGTATCGATAACCAATTACGTGGTCGTGCGGGTCGTCAAGGTGATGCTGGTGCATCGCGTTTCTACCTATCGATGGAAGATAGCTTAATGCGTATCTTCGCCTCTGAACGTATGACAGGCATGATGAAAAAGCTTGGCATGGAATACGGTGAGTCGATCGAGCATCCATGGGTTAACCGCGCTATTGAAAATGCACAACGCAAAGTTGAAGGCCGTAACTTCGATATGCGTAAGCAGTTACTTGAGTACGATGATGTTGCCAATGACCAACGCAAGGTAATTTACGAGCAACGCAACGAGTTAATGGATGAAGCTGATGTGTCTGCAACAATCAATAACATCCGCGGTGATGTTGTTGAAAAGACCATTCGTCAATACATTCCTTTCCAATCATTGGAAGAGCAATGGGATGTTGAAGGCTTAGAAGAGCGTCTTAAAGAAGACTTCCTCATCGAAATGCCTATTGGCCAAATGCTAAAAGATGACGATAAGCTGCACGAAGAAAACTTGGTAGAGAAAATCCAAGAAACTGTCGCTCAAGCTTACGAGTTAAAAGAGCAAATGGTTGGTAGCGATGTATTACGTCAGTTTGAAAAAGCTGTAATGCTACAAACCCTAGACGGTTTATGGAAAGATCACCTTGCAGCGATGGATCACTTGCGTCAAGGTATTCACTTACGTGGTTACGCGCAAAAGAATCCTAAGCAAGAGTTTAAACGCGAGTCATTTGAGTTATTCCAAGATCTACTAGAGTCGCTAAAAACCGACGTTATTGTGTTGTTATCTAAGATTCAGGTGCAAACACAAGAAGATGTAGATGCGGTTGAAGAGCAGCGTCGTCAGCAAGAAGCGACAGAGCTTGAATACCAACACCCAAGCGCGCATGAAGAAGACGAGAGCCACGGTCAACACGCCCAGCAGACTGTGATTCGCGAGACTGATAAGGTTGGTCGTAACGAACCTTGTCCTTGTGGTTCAGGTAAGAAATACAAGCAGTGTTGTGGTAAGTTAACCTAAATTATCGGTTTAATAACGCAATAATAAAAATGCCAACCAGCTTTGCTCGTTGGCATTTTTTATGGAAATAAGCGATGAAGTTAAAGGACTTAAAAATAATAATTGCTAGTGACATTTCTGCTGGCAGAGACGGAATAGGAATAGAGTTCTATTATTTAGGTGAGTTGCTATTGGAGGAGATTTTTAGAGACGATTGCAAGCAAACCCATGAGGTTACTTTGCATAGAAAAGAGGTGCTATTAAACGTTGTGCAGTATGCCATTGACTGCTATCAGCGAGAAATACCACAACAGTTTGTTGATGCTTGACTATATTCAACGTGGCTAGCTTGTGAACTTTGCCCATAAAAAAACGCGCTATCAGCGCGTTTTTTAATTTAGGTCAGTTTACTTTAACTAAACTGGATTTTTAGTGACAGTACTTTCTACTTCAACTGCCTCTAAAAATGTTTCGCGATTATCGTAGAAGCTTGTGGTGATGTAGTTAGTATCGCCGTCCTGTGTCGGGAATTGGTGTAAATCTACTGTAAAGGTATCACTTGTCGCTGTAACGATTCCAACACCGTGTTTCCACAGCTCTGATGACGATATGGTTGTCGGAACGTCATCACGCGTCGTAGCTGTTTTGGTTAATAGATTAAAGAACGGATTTAATGCCGCAAAGGTTTCCGCTGATTCAGGCGATAATGAAGTCGCTAATCCCGCTAACGCATCTGCGATAAAGCTACCCTGAGTGCCTGATGAGATGGAAGATGCTGTGTAGTTAGTGCCTCGTAGCCCTGTGACACTGCTCGGGGCTTGAGTTGCGACGAAACTAGCGTGCACATCCCCAGACAGCGTAATCACGCCTGCTGCACTTAGAAGATCATTAATAAGCTTGGCTTTCGCCTGCGGGAAGCCGTCCCAATGATCGACGTTTACGTAGAAACGATTTTTGAATAGATCTGGGATTGCATCTGAGTCGAACATGCCTTCAAGCTGAGGAACGCCTGTTGACACGCGATCACTACTTAAATCGAAAATCAGTGGTGCAAATGATACTGAGCTGCCCATAATTTTCCATGTTGCCGTCGACGTCATTACTTCCTGACTTAACCATGCAGTTTGCTTGTCACCGAAAGCATTTTGCGATGCTGGATCAAGTGAAGCTTTGTAGCCCGCGTACAGATCAAACACGTCTTTGATGACCATGTAGCGGCTGCCTAGTTTTGAGAACAGCGATGCTTTACCTAAGGTCATGTAGGCAATACCGCGCTCTAAACCATCACTACTTAACACATCGATGTTGTAAATCGCTTTGAGTGATGCAGGAAGTTGTTTAATGATTTCATTGAGGTAATCAACGACTAACTTACCAGTAACTACTTTGCTGGCCATTGCAGCGCCTTTAGTTGCGGCTGTTTGCTCATCATCGCCAACAATTGACATGTAATCAGCTTTATATAATCCAGCAACAACATCGGTAAGCACGTTCTTAAGGACATTATGCTCTGGTGCATCGATATCAACATAAGCCATAAAAGTGGCTTTAACAAATGCGTTAGCGTTTGCTAATGGAATGCTTTTCGCTTGGGCAATGACCGCCGATGTTGTCGCTTCATCCATAACCACAGTGCCTGGGAAAGCGTCTTCAGGGATCAGGTGATCTGGGCGATGAGTTCTAAAGTCGGTCATTAACAGTTTTACGTGTTTACCAAATTCAAAGTCGCGGTAAATGGTTGTATTCGGGAATAGGTGGTCTTCGCTAATTGCTAATTCGCCGTTGCCTAAATCGATGCTCTTATCGCTGGCGTGCTCATGATCAATTGGCATGTATTCAAAGTAAACGCGCTCTGAATTTTGTTTGCGAACTAAGTTTTTCTCATCAGCTGCGCCATCTAATGACGTTGCAACATTTTGCCAGCTATCGTCACTAAATTCGTGATCATCCCAAATGGCAATCATTGGGAAGTTTTCGTGTACTTCACGTAGTACTTCATCGCTGCGATAAGTTTTGTATAGTTCACGATAATTCGAAATGCTTTGCGCTGAGTAATAGGCTTTATCACCCTGACCAATCTTAATTGCGCCGTCGGTATCGGTGAATGACACTGAGCGACCATCGACATTTTGGAATTCAGGATCGCCAGTTGTTTCGTAAATGTAGTCACCTAAGTGAACGATGAAATCTAGCTCTGGCTGGTTGAGAATAGATAGGTAGGCATTGTAGTAACGGCCTACATAGTCTTGACAACTTACGAAGGCAAATTTAACCGCTTGATCGGCGCTGGCTTCAGGCGCGGTTTTAGTGCGGCCAACGTTAGTCACGTATTGAATATCGTCATTAATGTACACGAAGCGGTAGTAATACGTGGTGTATGGGTCTAAATCTGTGACACGTACTTTCAAACAATGGTCATTGTCTTTGTACGCGTTAAGCATTTCATCGACGCGCACGTCGGTAAACTCTTTGTCAGTGGCAACTTGCAATTGCACTTTTATGTCATCTGCTGCGCTGTCTTCTACGCGTGTCCATAAAATCACACTGCTAGGTTTAGGATCCCCCGACATTAATGATTGCGGGAAAAATTTCGCGCTAGGTTGTAGGCCTGTTGGTTTTGGCGTTGGTGTCGGAGTTGGTGCTGGCGTTGGTGTCACTGAGGTGTTTGACGAACCGCCACAACCAGCAAGACCACCTAGAGCAACTGCAGAAGCACTGACCACAATGGTGGACAGGAATTTACGGCGTGTATAACTCATTACTAAAATCCTTTGTCTTTATTATTTTTGTTTAAATTGTTCAATCGAGTTTATGTCTTGGTTTAGCACTTTAAAAGGGATTTTTGAAGATATTAAGACAAAGTTCGAATTTGGCGCAAAAGGTAAAATCAACGCACCAATTTGGTGCGAAAGTTAAGGGCTATTATGAGTTAATCTTGGTTAATTATCTTTGGTAACAACAAGTTACTAACTTGGTACGGCTCTTGTTATTCGTTGGTTAGCTAAACAATTTATTTTTAAAACTATAAGGGCTAACTATGAAACTGATAACTGCCATCATTAAGCCATTTAAGCTAGATGATGTGAGAAACGCGATTAGCGAAGCGGGCATCGAGGGATTAACGGTGTCTGAAGTAAGGGGCTTTGGTCGCCAGAAAGGACATACCGAATTATATCGCGGCGCGGAATACCAAGTAGATTTCCTCCCGAAAATGAAGCTAGAAATTGGCTGCGATGACAACGATGTTGATCGTGTAGTTGAAGCCATTTGCAGTGCTGCACATACCGGAAAAATCGGCGACGGCAAAATCTTTGTCACCAACCTCGAACAATCAATCCGTATTAGAACCAGTGAAACTGGCGTAGACGCGCTGTAAGGAGTCATGATGGAAGAGTTAACAAAAATGGGTGCAACGGTTACCGAATTGCGCTTCGCATTAGATACATTTTATTTCTTAATCTCGGGGGTGTTAGTCATGTGGATGGCTGCGGGTTTTGCCATGCTAGAAGCAGGCTTAGTGCGCTCTAAAAATACCACAGAGATTTTAACCAAAAACATTTGTTTATATGCCATTGCTTGTACCATGTTTCTATTGGTGGGTTACAACATTATGTACGTTGATAATGCTGAAGGTGGCTGGCTACCAACATTATCTACGTTTATTGGCACGCAGGCTGATGGCGCGGATCACGCACTAGAGTCAGACTTCTTTTTCCAAGTTGTTTTTGTGGCAACGGCAATGTCGATTGTTTCTGGCGCGGTGGCTGAGCGTATGAAGTTGTGGGCATTTTTAATTTTCACTGTGGTACTGACAGGCTTTATCTACCCAGTAGAAGGCTTCTGGACTTGGGGTGGTGGTTTCGTGTCTAAACTTGGCTTCGTTGATTTTGCTGGCTCAGGTATTGTCCACATGGCTGGTGCAGCTGCCGCTGTAGCTGGTGTGTTATTACTCGGCGCTCGTAAAGGTAAGTATGGTCCAAACGGCCAAGTAAACCCGATCCCTGGTTCTAACTTACCAATGGCTACTCTTGGTACCTTTATCTTATGGATGGGCTGGTTCGGTTTTAACGGTGGCTCTCAATTATTAGTCTCGGATGCGGAAAATGCGTCATCTGTAGCGAAGATCTTCGTTAACACGAATAGCGCGGCAGCGTTAGGCGCAATCAGTGCATTAATCGTGTGTCGTATTTTATGGGGCAAGGCTGATTTAACCATGATCCTCAATGGCGCATTAGCCGGTCTGGTGGCTATTACGGCTGATCCGCTATCTCCTTCATTACCTGTTGCAGCATTGATTGGCTTACTTGCTGGTGGCTTAGTGGTGTTCTCAATCGTAATGCTCGACAAAATTTGTTTCGATGACCCTGTTGGTGCTGTCTCTGTCCACGGTGTTGCTGGTTTGTTTGGCTTAATGTTAGTGCCATTTAGCAACAGTGATGCAACCTTTAGCGGCCAATTGTTAGGCGCCGCGATTATCTTCGCTTGGGTATTTAGCACCAGTTTTGTAGTGTGGTTAGTACTTAAGAAAACCATGGGTATTCGAGTTAGTGAAGAAGAAGAGTATTTAGGCATGGACGTGGCCGATTGTGGCATCGATGCCTATCCAGAGTTTGTGACTGTTAAAGGAAGTTAACTTCTTATTCAGTCACTACCTATAAGATATGAAGCCCGCATTTGATGCGGGCTTTTTTATTTTTGCTGATTATCAAACGCTCCCTTGTTATGATGCGCCTTAATGATTGTTATGATTAAATTTCTATGAAACACATCCACATTTTAGGTATTTGCGGCACCTTTATGGGCGGCATTGCTATTTTAGCCCGTGAATTGGGCTTTAAAGTCACAGGTAGTGACGCCAACGTTTATCCACCAATGAGCACTCAGCTTGAGCAAAGCGGTATTGAATTAATTGAAGGTTATGATCCTAGTCAGTTAGAGCCTGCTCCTGATCTAGTTGTGGTTGGCAATGCCATGAGTCGCGGCAACCCTTGTGTTGAGTTTATGCTCGATCGCAACATTCCTTATACGTCGGGACCACAATGGTTACTTGAAAACCTATTAAAAGATCGCTGGGTGATTGCGCTTTCTGGCACCCATGGCAAAACGACGACCGCCAGTATGGTGGCATGGATTTTAGAAGATAACGATCAACGCCCTGGTTTTCTGATCGGTGGTGTGCCGCAGTGTCTAGGCGTGTCAGCGAAACTTGGCGAAGCGCCATTTTTTGTGGTTGAAGCTGATGAATACGATAGCGCGTTTTTCGATAAGCGCTCTAAGTTTGTTCACTATCGTCCCCGTACGCTGGTGATTAACAATTTAGAATTTGATCACGCCGATATCTTCCCTGATTTAGCGGCGATCCAGCGTCAGTTCCATCATTTGATTCGCATGGTGCCTTCCAATGGCTTGGTGATTTCGCCAACGGAGACAAAATCATCTGAAGAAGTACTCGCCATGGGCTGTTGGAGTGAAACTCAAACCATGGGACACAATGGTGACTGGTCTTATGAACTACTTAACTCTGATGGTTCAAGTTTTAAAGTGTGCTATCAAGGAAAATTTGTTGGTCAGCTTGACTGGGATCTCATTGGTAAGCACAACGTCCAAAATGCGATGATGGCGATTGCCGCTGCGCGTCATGTTGGGATGAGTACTGGGCAGGCGATTGATTCACTGTCACGCTTTGTTAATGCTAAACGTCGTCTTGAAACACGCGGTGTGGTTAATAAGGTGACGGTTTATGATGATTTTGCTCATCACCCAACGGCTATTCACACCACGCTGGAAGGTTTGCGTGCCAAGGTTGGACAGCAGCGAATTATTGCGATTTTAGAGCCTCGCTCAAATACAATGAAGCAGGGCGTTCATCAAGATACCTTGTTTAATTCCATGAGCGAAGCAGATGCAATTTTCTTATATCAGCCAAGTGATATTGGGTGGGATATGCGCGATATGGTCACTGACAACGCGCCAATGACAGTTATTGAGAGTGATCTTGAGAAATTGGTCGAGCGTATTGTTGAGCTTGCTGAGCCAAATGACCATTTACTTGTGATGAGTAATGGTGGCTTTGGTGGCATTCATCAAAAACTACTCGATAGACTTGCCCTCAAGGAGACTGTCTAATGGCAAACTTTGACCGCCGAATTACTCTCGCCCTCACAGGTGCATCGGGCGCGCCTTATGGTTTGCGCTTGCTGCAGCAGTTGTTAGCAGCCAATAGTCAGGTGTATTTATTATTGTCTGATGCGGCGAAAATTGTGTTGGCTACCGAAGCAGACTTAGCCATTCCACAAGAGCATAAAGCAGCGCAAGACTTTTTAAATCAGCATTTTGCTGCCAAAGATTCACAAATACAGTTGCTTGAAAAAAGCGATTGGTTTAGCGCGCCAGCGTCAGGTTCATCATCGCCAAAACAAATGGTGATTTGCCCGTGTTCGATGGGGACGCTGTCGGCGATTAGCCACGGTGCGAGCAATAATTTAATTGAACGTGCCGCCGATGTGGTAATGAAAGAGCGTGGTCAGCTGTTGATTGCTTGGCGCGAAAGCCCACTATCGACATTGCATTTAGAAAACATGGTGAGCTTATCCCGCCTTGGCGTTACCTTGATGCCACTTGCTCCCGGTTTCTATCATAAGCCGCAGACACTAGAAGAGATTATCGATTTTATGGTGGCGCGCATTCTCGATCATCTTAATATCGAGCAGACATTAGTATTGCCGTGGATGCACGAAAAATAGAGTGTGATCACGATCACAACTGTGTGTTGGCTATTAGCGTTGTCAGACGTTAATAGCTAGGATCGCCTTGTCTAAAACTCCCTAGGAACCATGATGATTAAACACACTACCGAAGTGATGATCTCTAAAGAAGAAATTGCTGATAAAGTTGCACAGCTTGGCAAGCAAATCGAAGCTCACTATAAAGATTCTGAAAACCTATTAATGGTAGCCTTATTACGCGGTTCAGTGGTGTTTTTAGCTGACTTGAGTCGTGCTGTTGATTTACCGTTATCAATGGATTTCATGACGGTGTCGAGCTATGGCTCTAGCATGGAAAGTACGCGTGATGTGAAGATCTTAAAAGATTTGACTGAAAGCATTAAAGGCCGTGACGTTATTATCGTTGAAGATATTATTGATACGGGTAACACGCTGTCTAAGGTCGTGGAAATTTTAACGCTTCGTGAGCCTAAATCACTAACTTTATGTACTTTACTTGATAAGCCATCACGCCGTGAAGTTGAAGTAGACGTCGATTGGATTGGCTTTAGCATTCCTGATGAATTCGTGGTTGGTTATGGTATTGATTACGCTGAAAAATACCGTAACTTACCACACGTTGCCAAGGTTATTCCATTAGAAGACTAGTGATGCTGGTGGGTTAATGGCAGCGCCATTGACCGCTTTTCGATAGCCGCGGTAATTTGTGGAATTAAATGCGCGTGTTTCTTGTGTAGGTAATGTATCAAGTTGATATGTTTCAGCATCGGAGATACGCGTTTTATTTTTGTATCTTTAAAATGCTTGGCGATTATTTCATTAGCCCGTTCCTCGGTACTAATCACATAATCCACTCGTCCTAATGTTAGTAGTTTGAATTTCTTTTCTGTGCCGCCAACGCGTGACACATAACGGGGAAACTGACTGACAAATTTCTCTTCCCATTGCACTCCGCGATGCATGCCTACCGTAAACCGCAAGATATCTGCCGGGTGTTTAAAGTCAGTTTTGCCCTCAATGGTGTAAGCGTAGGCTGACATTTGATACAGGGTTATTGGAATGGGGATTAAATTGTCGTAATTTTCTTCTATTCCTTCCACACGTAACAGTTCACCGTCTAGTTGGCCTTGATTACTAAAGGTTAATGAGCGCTTTGACGGTAAGCTGGTTACTGATAACTCGATGCCTAATTCTCGATAAATCGGTGACAGAAAATTAAATACGTGTTGTTGAATTTCACTGGTTTTGATTTGCCCAAGCACGATCTTTTGGGGAATAGCTGGCGATTGAACCTTACTTGCAATGATATGATTTGGTGAGGAAGTGAAGGCAAAACTCGATTGAATGAAAAGACTGCTAATCAATACAAACACGTAGATTAATTTCATTCAATATTGCTCCAATGCTCGTCATTTTAAGACGCGACTTCAATCCAAGAGCTTTATTTTAGACAAATGATGACAGAAAAAAAATGTTTCACATCGACTTTTCTACGATTGTAATAAAAATGTCATAAAACCCTTTGCGCTCTTTGTTAGTGCCTTTGTGATTTTTACCTGATCATTTACTGTTGCTTTCACGTATAATGTCGCCAAATTTCAATCCCTATTTCATAAATAATAGGGCTTCTCAATTAGAGTACCTCAACAGGACATTCATGAGCGCATTACGAATAAAAGGCCTCACTAAAACCTATCGCGGTGGTGTGCAGGCGCTAAAAGGTATTGATTTAACGGTAGAGCAGGGGGATTTTTATGCCTTGCTAGGGCCAAATGGCGCGGGAAAATCAACGACTATTGGCATCATTTCATCGCTGGTTAATAAAACTGACGGTGAAGTAGAAGTATTTGGCCACAATCTCGAAACAGAGTTAGTAAAAGCTAAACAGCAGATCGGTTTGGTACCCCAAGAGTTTAACTTTAACCAGTTTGAAACCGTTTTACAGGTGGTGATGAATCAAGCGGGGTATTATGGTGTGACACGAAAATTGGCGCTTGAACGCGCTGAAAAATACTTAACTGAATTAGATTTATGGGAAAAGCGCAATGCGCGCTCTCGTGAATTGTCTGGTGGTATGAAGCGCCGTTTAATGATTGCCCGTGCGTTAATGCATGAGCCGCGTTTACTTATTTTAGATGAGCCAACCGCTGGGGTTGATATTGAGTTAAGACGTTCGATGTGGGACTTTTTGCAAAAGCTCAATCGCGATGGTGTGACTATTATTCTAACCACCCACTATCTCGAAGAAGCGGAATCATTATGTCGTAACATCGGTATTATCGATCACGGCACCATAGTACAGAATACGACAATGAAGGCCTTGTTATCACAGCTCAATATCGAAACCTTCGTTCTTGATATCAAGCAGATTGACGGTGAGGTGAATATTGAAGGCTTTGAAACTCGTTTGCTTGATGATCACACCCTTGAGGTGGATGTTGAGCAAGGCCATGAGCTTAATTCTTTATTTGCCAAACTATCTAGCGCCAACATCAGTGTGCTGAGTATGCGCAACAAAGCTAACCGTCTCGAAGAGCTATTTCTTCGTTTAGTTAACCAAACGCGCTAGGAGTTTTAACGTGTCTGCTAATTTTATCGCGCTTTCAAGTTTACTGCGCAAAGAAACTAATCGCTTTACTCGCATTTGGCTGCAAACGCTAGTGCCGCCAGCGATTACTATGAGCCTGTATTTTGTGATTTTTGGAACGCTTATCGGTGAGCGTATCGGCACTATGTCAGGCTTTAGTTATATGGAATTTATTGTGCCGGGCCTTATTATGATGTCGGTTATTACCAACTCATATTCCAATGTCGCCTCGTCATTTTTCAGCTCTAAATTCCAACGTAATGTCGAAGAGTTATTAGTGTCACCTGTGCCAACGTGGATTATTATTGCCGGTTATGTTGGCGGTGGTGTCGCACGTGGTCTTTTGGTTGGCTGTATTGTCACTGTATTGTCGCTGTACTTTGTCGACCTAAACATCGCTAACTTTGGTGTGCTGGTGGTGAGTGTATTATTCACCTCAATCTTGTTTTCACTAGGTGGTTTAATTAACGCTATTATGGCCAAGAGCTATGACGATATCAGCATTATTCCCAACTTTGTATTAACACCTTTGACCTACTTGGGTGGTGTATTCTACTCATTGACGTTATTACCAGAATTTTGGCAAGGCGTATCTAAAGCGAACCCAATTGTGTACATGATTAACACCTTCCGTTATGGATTCTTAGGCGTTACTGATATTCCGCTGTTGTATTCATTTTCTATTATTTTCGCTTTTGTTGCCGTGTTGTTTTCTATTGCTTACTGGATGATTTCACGTGGCTACGGTCTGCGTTCGTAGGGAATTGATATGTCATTTGCAAATTCTCATGAAATCGTCACCAATCAAGATGGGCTTAATGAAAACCTGACGGAAATCGTTAATAAGCACATTAAGCACGAATTTAAAAAACCTTATCATCCGCGTTCTATCGAAGGCTTTAAACAGGTAGAGCAAGCGATTAGCGCGGCTGGAAAACCGGTGATTTTTGATTCGTGTTGCGGCGTTGGTGATAGCACTATAAATATTGCTAAATCACATCCCGATCACTTTGTTATTGGAATGGATAAATCAGGCCATCGGCTAAGTAAAAATGAAGCCTATGAGCAACACGGGGTAGATAACTTTATGTTGCTACGTACGGATCTTAATGATTTCTGGCGCTTAGCCGTTGATGCTCAGTTAGAGATTGTTAAGCACTTTATTCTCTATCCAAACCCGTGGCCAAAGGCGAAGCATATTCAGCGCCGTTGGCATGGTAGTGCTGTGTTTCCGGCAATTGTCGCGTTAGGCGGTGAGCTTGAAATGCGCAGTAACTGGCGCTTGTATCTAGACGAGTTTGCTCAAGCGCTGAGTATTGCTGGTAAATCAGCAACCGTGAATGAGTTTTCACCACAACCGAGCATCACGCCATTTGAACGAAAATATCAGGCCAGTGGTCAGGCGCTTTATCGCTTAACCGCCAGTTTGTAGCAGCGAACTATAGTCAATAAAAAACCTCAATAACACCAGCGTGTTAATGAGGTTTTTTGTTTATAGCCACGGCACGAGCATTATAATTTAGATGTCGATGCATCTTACGCAAATCCGCCGTGAAAACATCCTTGTTGGCTCAATTTTTCATCCTTGAAAAATAATATTTGCTCCACATACATCAACATCTATCGCGTTTTAGCGCTAAACGTTAAAACAATTCAGCCGAGGGTTAAGAGCACTTAGGCTTCTTCTAGCAATACTTTAGCGATGGTTTCGATGCCTAAGCCCGTTGCACCCGGTGACCATTTAGCGTTGCCGTTGTCTTGGAAACAAGCGGCTAAATCAAAGTGGAGCCAGCCACGGCCGTTGTTTGGCACAAAGCGCGCTAAAAAACCTGCGGCATTACTTGCGCCTGGTACGCCCATTTTACTCGCGCCTGTATTAGCGGTATCAGCATAGTGAGAAGGGCACTCATGCATATGAAACGGCGCTAATGGCAGACGCCAGTTCATTTCACCAACGCTATCGCCGTGAGCTAACGCGCGGTTGGCGAGTGCATCGTCCATAGAAAATACCGCGTTGTATTGCGTACCGACGGCCGTTAATGCCGCGCCCGTTAGGGTTGCTGCGTCAATAATCAGTGGTGCGCCACTTTCGCCTGCCACCATTAAGCCATCGGCTAGTACTAGACGGCCTTCGGCGTCGGTATTTAAAATTTCAACGGTAGTGCCGTTTTTGTAGGTAAGAATGTCGCCAAGTTTGTAGGCTTCACCGTTGATAAGGTTTTCTGCACAACACAGGATTAGTTGCACGCGCTTGTTCAAGCCTTGGCTAATGGCCAATGATAGAGCGCCTGTCACTGTTGCCGCACCGCCCATATCACACTTCATGGTCATCATGCCTGGGCCACTTTTGATGGTGTAACCACCGCTGTCAAAGGTAATGCCTTTACCCACTAGCGCTGCGGCAACTGGCGCATTGACATCATTGGTTGGGTTGTAATCGAGTATCAGCATTGCTGGAACACGTTTGCTGGCACGACCAACGGTGTGAACGCCAATCCAGCCTTGTTCTAATAGTTCATCGCCTTTGATAACTTGTGCTGTGACTTTATCACCGCCAACACGTTTGATTTCAGCGATGGCGCTATCAATTAATGACTCTGGGTAAATATCTTCCGGCGCGCCATTGATGGCGGCTACTGCCCAGTCGCGAGAAGCCGAGCGCGCTTGTAGAATAGTTAATTCGCTTTCAGGTGTGTTGGTTGCCCATTGCAGTGCAGATTCACCTTTTGAAACACTAAATCCTTTGGCAAAAGCCCACTGCTGAGGTAGCGTCCAGTTATCGCCAGTTAATGCAACGTCATTAATACCTTGTGTTTGCAGGCGGCGCGCAGCGCGTTGAATTAGCTCTAGTTGATTTGCGTCATCGCCAATTGCGTGAATAGTCATTGCATCGCCATCACTCGTTAATAGGGCATTAGCGCCCCATTTGGCATTGGCGGCAGTATTTGAAAGTAAAATAGAGAGTGTCGCACTCATGGAATATATCCTGCTGAATTTGGTGGAATTATCCTTTATAGTGTGGGCGAATCTCCCAATTACAAGGTTTAACCATGGAACAAGTTACTCAGCAATCTAATTTTTCTAATGAAGTGTTAGATAGCAGTCAATTAACGCCGTATCACGCGCAAGAAAAAATCGCGTTAGAGCCTGCGCATATTAAGGCGAATAATATTTTAAGAGTTGCGTTTTTTGGTTTGGTGATGTTAATTGTGGCGGTAATCAAATGGCAAACATTCTCGCCGTTATCGCAAAATGCATCACAGGTGTTTAGCATAATTTTGGCAGTAGTTGGCGGTATCAGTGTCCTAGCCATTGTCATGGGGTATTTATATGACATTAATATGGCTTACACCCTGCGAGAGCACGACATTAGCCGCTATTCAGGGGTGATTTTCAAGAAGGTAACTATCCAGCCGTTTCTACGTATTCAACACGTGGAGTTAAAGCGCGGTCCAATTGAGCGCAAGTTGGATTTAGCCACTATTCAAGTGTTTAGTGCAGGCGGCGCGATGCATACCTTTGAGCTACCGGGGCTGACTCACGACACGGCACTGAAAATGCGTCAATACATTTTAGAGCATAAGGATATGACGAGTCATGGATAACTGGCAACGCGTTTCCAAAGTATCTATTGTCGATTTTTTTGTCAAAAATCTGATCCAATTAGTGTCGGCGTCAATTTATGCGATACCTGTTGTCTTTGCGTCTAAGAGTACGCTTAGCGAAAACCTTGACTGGGTTGCGTTAGGTGTTGTTGGGATCCTAACCTTACTCGTCGTAGCGGCTTGCCTACAGTATTACTTTTTCAAATACCGCCTGAAAGGTAACAATATTGAAATCTACTCAGGTGTTATTTTTAAGAAACACTTGGATTTACCATTCACACGCATTCAAAACGTCAAGTTAATTACTCCCGTCTATTTCAGACCGTTTGACTACACCACCATGGAGTTAGATACCGCAGGTAGTGCTAAAAATGAAGCAAAGATTGTTGCAGTGCCCATGGTTAAAGCTAATGCACTAAAGCAGCAAATTTTGGCCTATCAGGCGACTCATGCTGCTGAGACTGAAGAAGTTGTAGAAGACAGCAAAGTGGCAAAAGAGCCTGTGGTAGCAGGTGACGAAGTCTTGCTTAATGAGCGCTCATTGATGGATTTAGTTATTCATGGCTTAACCAATAATCGAGTGCTGATTTTCTTGGCGATGCTAGCGCCAATGGCGGAAACCATTTTTGAATACGCTAGTCAATTACTGCTCAGCGTTGGTTTTGATCTCGATGCATTCTTGAACGCCGAACATCCGTGGTGGCAACTGTCATTGTATTTTATAGCCTCGTTTATTTTGGCGTATATGTTGGTGATGCTGTTATCGATCATCGGCGCGATAATCGCGTTTTATGGTTATAAGTTGACCAAACGCGAGAATAACTATATTCAGCGCAGCGGATTGCTATCTATTCACGAAGTTGTGATGAAAAAGCCGCGTTTACAGATGATAGTGCGTCAGCAAGATTGGCTCGATGTACTCATTAAACGCATTAATCTCAAGTTTGAACAAATTGGTGGTTTAGAGCGTCAAGGACAGAATAACCTGCGAAATAAATTGATGGTGCCATCAATTAAAGAGCATGAGTGTCGTGAGCTTACTGACGAAATGTGGCCGAGTAATAAAGTGATGGATATCTCTTATCAGTCCATAAGTCGTCGTTTTATTTTCCGTACCATGGCCTTATTTGTTGCACCTGTAACTCTTGCTATAAGCACTATCGCGATTGTTAACGATGTGTGGCCGTTGTTGTCACTTGCGGCGATCTTTTTTAGTGTGGCTAGCGTACTGACTTGGTGTCGTTGGAAGCGCTGGGGTTATGCGATGGATGATGAATATGTCTATGTGCGCAAGGGGCTACTTGGGGTTAACTATTACTGTTTTACCATCGAAAAAACGCAAATGGTTAAGTTTAAACAGAGCGTATTTTTACGCCGTCATACCTTGTGTCACGTTAACTTTGTAACCGCCGCGAGTTCTTTAACCATTCCATTTATACCTCAAGATACAGGCTGGAATATGATGGCCAAGAGCCTTTATCAAGTTGAATCACTTAAAAAGAATTGGATGTAATATGCAGTTTGAACAGCCATTAAAAAAGGCAAAACTCATCAAGCGTTATAAGCGCTTTCTCGCTGATGTTATTTTAGAAGATGACAGCGAAACCACCATGCATGTGGCTAATACAGGTGCGATGACTGGTTGCGCTGAGCCTAATGATTGGGTGTGGTATAGCACTTCTCCCAATCCGAAGCGCAAATATCCTTTTAGTTGGGAATTAACCCAAACACAAGCAGGTCATTTTATATGTGTTAATACTATTCGCGCTAATTCCTTAGCGGAAGAAGGAATTAATGCTGGGGTAATTAGTGAACTAAGCGATTATCAAACCCTCACTCGCGAAGTAAAATACGGTGAAGAAAATAGCAAGATTGATGTTTTATTGAGCGATAACAATAAGGTAGATTGCTTTGTTGAGGTAAAAAGCGTTACTTTATACAGAGGTGATGGCCAAGGTGCTTTTCCTGATGCAGTAACAACGCGAGGACAAAAGCATTTGCGAGAGCTGATGTCGATTAAGGCGGCAGGCAATAGAGCAGTATTGTTGTTTGTGGTTTTACACAGTGGTATCGAATCGGTTTCTTGTGCCGGAGATATTGACCCTAAATATGCACAGTTGTTGGAACAAGCAATTGAAAGTGGGGTCGAAGTGTTAGTTTATGGCTGCACAATTTCCAACCATGGATTGGTATTAGATAAGCAATTGCCATTTACGATTGAATAATCTTACTGATTTTTTATTTTATATTTTTTAGGGCTTGAAATTAAATTATTCATCCCCATTTTATTAGCCAGAAAATTTGGGCAGTTAGTAGAGATGTTAACTAGTGATTGCCATAGCAAAATTAATTTGCTATACATAGCGACCCTAAAAACTTAGGGACTCGAAATAGCGAATATTGGCTAGGACAGGAGAGAGAAAATGCCTACAGATAAAGCTAAAAAAATAGGCTTCATGGCGCTAGCAGGACTAGAACCTTATCAGGAAAAACCTGGTGAGGAGTACATGAGTGAAGACCAATTAGAGCATTTCAAAAAGATTCTAGAAGCTTGGCGTACACAGTTACGCGAAGAAGTTGACCGCACTGTACATCACATGCAAGACGAAGCGGCAAATTTCCCAGATCCAGTGGATCGCGCAGCACAAGAAGAAGAATTCGCATTAGAGCTTCGTACTCGTGACCGTGAGCGTAAACTGATTAAGAAAATCGAGAAGACATTAGCCCTTATCGAAGAAGACGATTTCGGTTTCTGTAAAACCTGTGGTATCGAAATTGGTATTCGCCGTCTTGAGGCGCGTCCAACGGCAGATCAGTGTATCGATTGTAAAACACTCTCGGAAATTAAAGAACGCCAAATGGCGGGCTAAACTTTCAAACAAAACGGTGCTTAGGCACCGTTTTTTGTCTCTTCATTTTAAATCCCATTTAACAACTCAGTTATGACTCAATACCGTGGACGCTTCGCGCCATCCCCATCCGGCGACTTACATTTTGGCTCGTTAGTGGCTGCGCTTGGTAGTTATCTCGATGCCAAGGCAAACCATGGACAATGGTTAGTGCGAATGGAAGATATTGATCCGCCGCGTGAAGTGGCTGGTGCGGCTGAGGCTATCTTGCGTACACTCGAAGCCTTCGAGTTGCATTGGGATGGTGAGGTTGCCTATCAGAGTCAGCGTCATGATTTTTATCAACATCATCTCGATAGGCTAATACAAGATGGTTTCTGTTACGGCTGTGACTGCACTCGCAAGATGATTATGAGTGGTGGAGGTTTGTATCAAGGTACCTGTCAGCATAAATCAAAAAGTGAGTTAGCTACGCCTCATTCACTACGCTTTGTTAATAACAATGGCGTCAGTAGTTTTGAAGATCGTCTGCTCGGTAAAATTTCGGTAGAAGGTGAGTTTGCTAACGAAGATTTTATCTTAAAGCGTAAAGACGGTTTGTATGCCTATCAGCTGGTGGTTGTGCTGGACGATATGGAGCAGGGCATTACCGATGTGGTGCGGGGTAGTGATTTACTGGAAGTGACCACAAGACAAATGACCTTGTTCAATCATTTGCAAAAAGGACAATTAAAAGCGGAGCCGATTAATTATCTGCACCTGCCACTAGCCATTACCGATAACGGGCTGAAACTTAGTAAACAAAATCATGCCAAGGCGCTTGATTTAGATGAGCGAAAATCACTGATGCTTAAAGCGCTAGCCTTTTTAGATCAGCGAGTGGAAGATGATTATCGAGATATGTCGTTGCAGCAGCTGTTGCAATTAGCAACCACACAATGGAATATTCATTCGATACCAAAAGAAGCTCAGGTATTTAATTATTAATTAGTCGTTTTGTTAACGATTTTTATAGCGACTATTAATATTTAAGTACCGCATTTAACAGGAGGTAGTTATGCACAGTTATCACGGACATTGCCAATGTGGCGACATCAGCCTTAGTATTAGCCTACCAAAACCACTTGATGTATATGCGCCTAGGCGATGTGATTGCGATTTTTGCACGAGCCGTCAACTAACTTATTTATCAGAGCCTGCAGGTCAATTAGCGCTGTCGGTGGGTGGTGATTACCTTGTGCAGCAACAGGGCAGTGGCCAAGCGCAATTTATTACCTGTAGCAGTTGTGACACCGTAGTGACCGTCGCCCTTGAAACATCGCAAGGCTTAATTGGCGCGCTAAATAGTCAAATGTTAGCTGAGCGTGAGCGATTAGCATCGCCGTTGACGGTATCTCCTAAACTATTAGCCCCGCAAGACAAAGCCCAGCGCTGGCAAGAAAACTGGTTGCCACTGACCATTAATGGTTTAAATAAACTTACCTCATAGAACTTAAAATCTAGTGTTGACCTTAACTATGGTTGAGGTCTTAAGCTCGCCGCATCATTAACTTTCTTGAGGTGGCAATGCACAAACTTTACGACAATCTATGGCAATCAACGCGCTATTCTTCGGGTATGTTAAATACTCATGCTTATCTTCTTCAGCGCAAAAATGGCAATATTCTTTTTTACAATACAGGTGCGGCGGAAGACTTACTGCACATCGAATCTCTGGGCGGTGTTGCGTGGCAGCTTATTACGCACCGCGATGAAGTTGGTGCTTCACAGGCGCGTATTCGTTCGTTATTTGATAATAAGCTGGCCACTAGCGAAATTGAAGCGCCCTATGCGGCGCAGCATAGTGAAGTCGATGTCGCATTCACGCCATTAGATGAATCATTAGAAGATATTCAAGTCATACACACACCAGGACATACCGATGGCAGCGTGTGTTATTTCTATAATCCACCGCATGGTAAATCCTATTTATTTACGGGAGATACACTGGCTTTTACTCATGATGAGTTTTCAACTTTTGTATTAAATAGTTTTGGTGGCACCAATAAAGACATGATAGAGAGCTTACAAAAACTGCGTGAATTAACGCCTGACGTCGTCTTGTGCAGCGGCTTTGTAGGAGAAACTGCTTATCGTGAAGTGACTGTTAGCGAATGGCTCGATGCCATCGATGGCTGCATTGCCAAGCTGCGTGCTTAATCAGTCTCTTGGAGCATGATACAAGATCACGCTTCAAGGTCATGTTAAATTGCTAAGGGTTGAAGCTAAGCGTTTGGTGTGGTGCCAAAGGCTTTGTACATCTTAGATACGAATAAATCTTTTTGTTTGATGTTCACCAAGCCATTCCATGTAGTTACCATAAATGGCAGCTGCACTACACCAGAACGTTGGCCTGTAGGAATCAGTGCCATCAAAGGGTTACGCTTATATGGCTTATGGGATTTATTGCTAAAACTTTTTAGAATGACTTTCGCTAAATAATCGCCTTGTTGCTGTGCTAGATACCCCAGTTTGGCTTCGCCGACATCGGCAATATCACCAAGGGCATAAAAGTTGTCTCGCCCTGTCACTTGCAGGTTAGCATCGACCTTTACAAAGCCTTGTTCATTGAGAATATAAGGTAAGTTTGCCTTTAGAAAATCATTGTTGGGCACTACGCCAACCGCGCTTAAAACAAAGTCGGTATCTATTTCCTGCTGGGTTTGATTGTCGATGTATTGCTCCCCTTGCTGCTCGATGCGTCGTGATAGCAATACATTGACGCCCAAGTCTTGCAGCTGGCTAAGCGCCTTTTGCTGTGCTTTGGGTTTGAAGCCATCTAATAGCGCATCGCTATTATGAGCGAGGGTGACTTTTTTGTTAGGCATGGAATCGGCAATTTCGCCTGCTAGTTCGACACCCACGATACCGCCGCCGATAATCAATATGCTATTGGCCTGTTGTAATTTCTGGTGATAACTAAGCATTTCTTGATTACGTTGTTCGATAGCCAGCGCATTGTTAGATTTTGCGGCGGAAAGTGTCGGGTAGCGAGTACCGCTAGCTATCACAACTTTGTCAAAAGTTATCGTGGTGCCATTATCCAATTGCGCCGAATTCGTATCCAAATACGTTACTGCCGCTTGAATAAAATTGCCCTTGAGAAAACTTTGATAAGTTTTGCGAGGACTATTGTTAGTTTTATGAGGCGCGGCGATATTGCGCAGTGTTGCGAAGGTCACTTCAAAATAATCCTTTTTATCGACCAGCAGTGTATCAATGCCTTTGTTTGCTAGTGCTTGCGCTGTACTTACGCCGGCGAAACCGCCGCCAATAATTAAAACTTGTGTCGTTTGGTTCATCTCTAAATCTCGCTATAGGGTGTTAGGCATTAGCCTACTTTGTTGTGTTTTTGCGGTAAATGAGCGAATATTCAATCGTGGTGTGCGTATATGCACACGTAGATGTTTGCAATTGGTGTTAGCGATTGAGTAAAGGCAACAAGACGATGGATAAATGGACAGAGCTGCGTACGGCGTACAAGCTGGCAAAGTTAGGTACCTTAAGTGCAACGGCTCAGGCGCTTGGGGTACATCGTTCAACAGTGATGCGTCATATCGATGTGTTAGAAGAGCATCTCAAGGCCAAACTATTTCAGCGTAACGATCGCGGCTATATCGCCACCGAAGCTGGTATAGAGCTAATGCGTATCGGTGAAGTGACGGACGATCAGTTTTCTCAGTTGCAAGCGCGTTTAGCCCATCAAGAGCAAAAACTCAGCGGCACTATTAGCATTACTTGTGTTAGTGAGATGACGCGCTTATTAATGCCTGCTATTAGGGAGTATCAGCATAACTATCCTTTGATGTGCGTAGATATTATTGGCGACTTACGTAATTTCAATCTGGAATATGGCGAGGCCGATTTGGCTATTCGCGCTGGCCCCAAGCCAACGACTTTAGATAACATAGTCATTCCCTTGTTGAATGTCGATGTGGTGATGTGTGTCCATCAATCGTATATCGAGCAATATGGACTGCCGACAAAAGATAATTTACTAGAACACCGTTTTGTTGCCTTGCATGAGCGCGTTGAGCACCTTCCTTGGGATAAGTGGTTCCATGAACATATTCCTGCGCAAAATATCGCTATTAAAGGCTCTAATTATCAGGTGTTAAATGATGTCATTCTGCAAGGTGGTGGCATTGGCTTTTTGGCAAGAGATAGTGTTGAGTTAAATCCTGAAATGCAGGTGATTGAGACAGGAGAATCGTGGCAAGTTGCAGTGTGGACGCTAGTTCATCGAGATATGATTCACTTACCGAAAATTCGTAAGTTTTTAGATATTTTACAGTCGCAGCAGCACTGGGATTTTCTAATGAATTAAACAATTGCTTGAGGGATTTTTAATTCGGTGATGAAGTCGGAAAATTATCCATCGATCAGGGCTTATCATTAGCCAGTGGGTAGGGTATGATGCTCCCAATTTTTTTCGCATAAATTTGGGGTGAGATATTTTTTCTAAGGTGATTGGGTTGTGCCGTAAAGTGATGGGCTCACAACCACATCAGCCAACAACTGATGTAACAGGCCAAGGCTTAGCACTTGAGATTATCACACGTGATGATCACAACGTGTCGCGCTCACACATGAGCGTCAATGCCATTAAAGTCCTTAATCGTTTACACAAGCACGGTTACCAAGCGTATTTGGTAGGTGGCGGTGTGCGCGATTTACTGCTTGGTCACCACCCAAAAGATTTTGATATTGCTACTAATGCGACCCCTGAGCAGGTTAAAGAGTTATTTAAAAACTGTCGTCTTATCGGCCGTCGTTTCCGTCTCGCACATATCTTATTTGGCCGTGAAATTATTGAAGTGGCGACCCTGCGTGGTCATCACGAAAATACCGAGCAAGATACTAAAGCCAAGCAAAACGATAAGGGCATGTTAGTGCGCGATAACGTTTACGGCACTATCGATGAAGATGCTGAGCGCCGTGACTTTACTGTCAATGCGCTGTATTACGATATTTCTGACTTCTCGATTCGAGCCTATGGCGGAGGTTTGCAAGATTTAGAAACTGCAACGCTGCGCATGATTGGCGACCCTCGTGTGCGCTATCAAGAAGATCCTGTACGTATGCTACGTGCAGTGCGCTTTGCTACCAAGCTCAACATGACTATTAGCGAAGAAACACGTGCGCCAATTAAAGAGATGTCTGGATTGATGCGCTCAATTCCCGCGGCGCGTTTGTTTGAAGAATATCAAAAGCTGTTTTTATCGGGTAAAGCCCTTGCTAACTACAAGATGCTTAACGAATATCAGCTATTTGAGTCGTTATTCCCATTAGCGGCGGAATTACTAGAAGGCAATGAAGGCGGCAAAGAAGATCAATTAATGCAGTTAGTATGTAGTAATACCGATAAACGTATTGCTAACGACCAGCGCGTGACGCCTGCCTTTATTATTGCGGCGTTCTTGTGGTATCCAATCGAGCGTGCCGCGCAAACCGTGATGACAGAGTCTGGCCTTGATTATTACGATGCCATGATGGTGGCCATGAACGAAGTGTGTGATTTGCACTGTAAGAGTGTCTCTATTCCTAAACGCTTCTCAGCGATGGCCCGTGATATGTGGAGCTTGCAGCTGCGCTTACCACGCCGCACTGGTGCACGTGCCTTTAAGCTGTTAACTCACCCTAAATTCCGCGCTGGTTATGACTTATTATTAGTTCGCGGCGAAATTGAAGGCGGTAAAACGGCTGAGCTGGCGCAGTGGTGGACGACGTTCCAACACGCTACCGAAGCGGTACAGCGCGATATGGTGCGCAAGTTAAACGGCCCAAAACGCCGTCGTCGCAGCCCAAAGAAATCGCACAAAAAGCCTGAGTAATGAATACTTGTTATATCGGAATAGGTAGTAACTTAGGCGATCCCATTGCGCAAGCGAAACAAGCGGTTACTGCGCTTAAAGATATCTCTGATTCTCGTTTAGTGAGCGTGTCTTCATTGTATGCCTCTAAGCCGATGGGACCGAGTGACCAACCTGATTATGTCAATGCAGTAGCCATGCTTGAAACGAGCCTTGAGCCTTTAGCGCTGCTGGATGCATTACAGCACATCGAACAAACCCAAGGCCGCGTTCGCAAAGCGGAGCGTTGGGGACCACGCACATTAGATCTCGATATATTGCTTATAAGCGATTTGACTATTGAACAACCGCGTTTAACTGTGCCACATTATGGCATGCGTGAGCGCGAGTTTGTGCTGTATCCACTGTTGGAAATCGCGCCGAAGTTAGTATTACCAGACGGAACTGCTCTTGAGCAGTTAACCACAGAATGTCCGCGTAACGGACTTGAGATAGTTGAAAAACGCTTAGCGTAAAGAGGATAGGATGAAAAAGAATACCACAGGCGCCAAGTTGGCGAAGATGAAAAGTGACGGTATTAAGATTTCTGCGCTAACCGCTTACGATGCTAGCTTTGCTGGCGTAATTAGCGAAAACGGCGTTGATGTTATCTTAGTTGGCGATTCACTAGGCATGGTACTGCAAGGCAGTGACTCTACCATTCCGGTTACCGTTGATGATATTTGTTATCACACCCGCTGTGTTAATGCGGGCAATAAAGGCTCATTGATTATTGGCGATATGCCATTTATGAGTTACTCCACCAAAGAGCAAGCGTGGGATAATGCCGCTAAAATCATGAAAGCTGGCGCTAACATGGTGAAGCTCGAAGGTGGTAAATGGTTATTAGAAACTATTGCTGGCCTGACAGAGCGCGGTATCCCAGTATGTGCTCACCTTGGCTTAACACCACAGTCGGTAAACGTCTTTGGCGGCTATAAAGTCCAAGGCCGTGAAGATGCACAAGCTGATTTAATTGTTGAAGAAGCCCTGGCAGTACAAGCGGCTGGCGCACAATTATTAGTAGTTGAGTGTATTCCAACAGCATTGTCTAAGCGTTTAAGTGAAGCCTTAATAATTCCAGTGATTGGTATCGGCGCTGGTGTTGAATGTGATGGTCAAATCTTAGTGATGCACGATTTATTAGGAATTTCTTCGGGATATATTCCGAAGTTTTCTAAAAACTACATGGTGCAGACTGGAGATATTCACAAAGCCATCGCAGCTTATGTGGAAGAAGTTGGCAATGGGAGTTTTCCAGCGCCAGAGCACAGCTTTGATTAGGCAAGCACAGTAGTTGAAGAGAGGACGTTCCCGCCTTTTATCGCCTTAAATCATTAATTGGCCAATGCAAAAATCAGGGACGATTTTTGAGTATTTGCCGCAGGTGACTGCATGGATGCAGGAAGTAGAGTAACGCAGGAGCAGTTGCCGAGATGCGGATCAAATACGGTATTGAAAAGCCAATTCATTATTTAAGATCTGCGATAAAATTGCGGGTCGCCTTTCTTTTGGTTACTTTTCTTTGGCGACGCAAAGAAAAGTGACTGGTGTGCTTACGCAGTAGTCTTTATTTTCTCTGGGCTAAATAGCACACCAAAAAACGTCACTGATTCATGAGACGTCGACTAATTACCATCCTCATGTTACCTATAAAATTTAAGTAAGTTAGAGACAAAAATGATAGTCGTATCATCAAAAGCAGAATTGCGAACACAAATTAAAGCGTGGAAACAAGCAGGGGAGACTATTGCCTTTGTTCCTACCATGGGCAATCTGCATTCTGGGCATATTAGTTTGGTTACCGAAGCGAAAAAACACGCCTCTAAAGTGGTGGTGAGCATTTTCGTTAACCCGATGCAATTTAATAACCCTGATGATTTATCTAATTACCCGCGTACCTTGGAAGAAGATAGCGAGCAGTTGATTGCTGAGGGCGTGGACATGCTGTTTACGCCAACGCCCGAGATTATGTATCCAAAAGGCTTAGACGCGCAGACCTTTGTTGAAGTGCCGGGAATTAGTGATGTGTTTTGCGGCGCGTCGCGTCCAGGGCATTTTCGCGGTGTTGCCACTATCGTTAACAAACTCTTTAATTTAGTAACGCCTGATGTTGCTTGTTTTGGAAGTAAAGATTATCAGCAGCTGCAAGTGATTCGCCTGATGGTAGAAGACTTATCGCTAGATATTAAGATCATTGGTTGTGATACGGTACGCACCGAACAAGGCCTGGCTAAGAGCTCTCGTAACGGCTATTTAACGCCACAAGAGTTAGAAGTCGCGCCATTGCTTTATCAAACAATGCAGCAGCTAGCACAAGACATTATAGGCGGTATGGCGATTAGTGATGCGGTTGCTAAAGCGACATCAACGCTAAATGAGTCATTATTTAGTACTGATTACTTCCATGTTCAGCGCGCCGATAACTTGTCTGATCCGAGCGATGATGATAAAGAGTTGGTCATCTTAGCCGCCGCACAACTAGGTTTTGCACGGCTGATTGATAACTTAGTCTTCACGCGGTAATTAAAGTCTTATCCTCTAACCATCTCCGTCAATTGCAGCGCATTTTGTTGCGTTGCTTTTGACACTGTCTCTGATAGGCTTACCACTTCGCTTATACTTTGACTAACTTGTTGTGACATACGAGAGGCCTCATCAGAGTTGCTGGCTATCTCGTGAGTTACCGTTGACTGTTGCTTAGCGGTAGCAGCGATACTTTCAATACGATGAGATACATCACTTGCTTGCTCGATAATTTGAGTCAAGATATCCGCGACACTATTCGATTCTTCAATACCTTTGCTAACGCGTTCGCGCCCGACATCCATACTAGAAACAGCAAGTTGAGTATGGTGTCTGATTTTTTCGATGGCGTCTTCAACATCTGAAGTTGCTTGCGTCGTGCGACTAGCGAGCTGTCGTACTTCATCGGCGACGACGGCAAAGCCGCGGCCTTGTTCACCAGCGCGAGCCGCTTCGATCGCAGCATTCAATGCTAGCAGGTTTGTTTGCTCGGCAATGCCGTGTATCACGCTAAGTATTTCACCAATTTGCTGGCTTTGTTGGCTCAAAGATGAAATGGAATTAGCGCTATCGTCAAAGGCGGCGCTAATTTGATTCATTTGCGCGAGCGATTGTTCAACGATCTTTCCGCCATTCACAGCTGTATCATAAGATGTTTTAGCGGTGTCCGCTGCTTCACTGCTGGTGGTGGAAACTTCATTAGCGGATGCCGATAATTCTTCTACCGCTGACGCTATTAAGCTCATTTGATCTGTTTGTGCCGTGATATTAGAAGACATATTCGCGTTGGCGTTGTAAATACTATCCGCTTGCTCAGAGGTGTCTTGCATTGTGGTGGCGGTCAATTGAATGGTACTGGTAAGCGATTCATTCATTGCATTCACCGCTTGAGTTAGCTCGGTCAGTTCATCGTTACCGCTGATTTCAAGTGGCGGCGCGGCAAGGTTGTTATTAGTTATAGCTTTGGCTTTCTCAAGAATAGGCATCACACGCATTAAAAAGTCTTTATTCATGCTGAGTGCAACACCAAGACACATTGCAATCGATAAAATACTGCCAATGATGATGATGCCGTTTTGCCCATCTGATATTTCGTTGAGTTCGGCAATATCGGCGGAAAGAGATGCTGATTCATGAGCTTCAATATTTTTTAGAATAGTCAGTGCGCGTTGTGCTCTTGGGGCGGCTTCGGTACCTAGTAAAAAGTTGGCTTGATTCCATTCAACGCTACTTCTCAGGTCAAACATCTGTGATGGCAGGAATTCAAAAACATCTCTCGCCTCGCTATAGGCTTGCCAGTGAGTTGCTTGTTCTGGGGTCAAAATATTTTTGAATTTGCCATTAATTTGATTGAATCGCTGGCTGTTTATAATCCACTTTTGATCAAATTGATGTTTAAAGGATTCGTCACCTGACAATAGATAGGCGCGAATACTGGCGAGCCCTGTGGCGAGTGAGCCGCGTGAGTCTGCAAAAAGCTTTAGTAGCGCTTTGCGCTCTGACGTAGCAGGTAAGGTAGCTTCGATATTGATGATATTGGTAATTGCTTGCAGTAGGAGATTTCCCGTTGGCACTGCTTTGTCGAGTAATAGCTGATATGCAGGAATGTTAGCTGGCGATTGAGCTATATCCTCTACGCTTTGTTGTGCCTGCTTAAACTCTGCAAGTATGACTTCCAGTTGTTTGAGTTGTTCTTGATCTTCTAAAGATAGATGGTCGGCATCTGCTTTTAGAATAACCATGCCATTGTTGATGTTTTGCCATGCTTGTTGACGACTTTCCTTCATTGCTTTGGCTTTGGCGGGATCACTGCCCAAGATCATATAACCCCGCAAAGCAGCTAGTGATTGATTAATACCATTTTTTATTTCTTTTTCGGCATTGACTGTTTCAATGCGATAGTCGGTAATGCGGTGCCTAGCGTCTGTGACTTTTTGTACTGCATACAAACTGTATAGCGCAGTGCCTAATATGACGACAACAATACAAGAGAAGGAAAGAATGAGTTTTCTTTTTAGGGTAAGTTTCATAAGCACTCCATGGCAACATAATGCAATCCATTTACACAGATACTCTATAGTTTCTTATTACTGTGAAAAAGAATATCAGCCGTTATTCTGATTCAGCTTACCTTGGTGTACATTTATTAGTCAATATATACCTTGGTGTTATTACTAACGTTGTTCAGGAAGTGTCTTTTTTCTTTTATAAGTGAGTGGATTTAGCTTTTTAAAAGCGTTAACTAGCGGCATGTAATAAATTGCTGGCAACGAGTCATGCTCGACAAAGCTTTTACCTAGGCCAAAGGTAATGTCTTTTGGGTGTTTCACTGTGCTGGCTAACACTAAACATCTAAAAGCCTTGTCCCATATTGCTAATGCTGAGCCGAAATTACAGTCGATGTGAATGCGCTTATCACTGTGATGAATTTGGTGCTGCGCCGGACTAATAAAGATGTGTTCTAACACATTGCCCCAGCTGAGCCAAACGTGAGAGTGCCGCAGGTTTGAGCCCATGACATTAAATGCGAACACAAAAACATTAGCGCCAAGAATATCGAACATGGACAGCGTTGGACCGAAAAAATAGTAACAAACACCAACGGCAATCGCTTGGCTTAAGATCATTCGCATGCCATAGAGAAAACTCTCGACGGGATGGGAGCGGTAGATAGTTATTGGCGTTAGTACCTTAGCGCTGTGGTGAACCTTGTGAAACTCCCATAATAACGGCACTTTGTGCAGCAAGTAATGAAGTAAAAATCGTGTGAAATCGTCTACTAAAAACAGTAATGCAGTAAATAGGGCGATGATTTGCCAATTGGCTAAGACAATAAACTCTCGGTGGCCAAAGGTCGTTTCTAACCAACCTGACAGTGCGATGGCCATAGGCGCCATGACTAATAGCACTGGAATTGCTCCCAGCATCTTGAGCAGTCGATTAAAAAAGAAAATGACATAATCTTGACGAGCAGAAGGATGCCACCAAATGTCGCGAGAAATAAGCGCTGTGAGAGGGAGTCTCTTAAATAGAAATACGGCTATAGCCATTGCTATTGCTACTGCGCTGTATAACCAATAGATACGTTGGTTAGCATCAGTAAAATAGCCGGCAATCAGTTCGAAGGTTGCAAGTAAAGGAGTGGCTATGGCATCTAACATAAAGAAAAAAGGCTCTGATAATTTCAGAGCCTATTATACCGCTTAAAATGCGAATTTATAGCCGATTACCGCTTGGTGTGGCTTGCTAGGACGCGCGCCGTATGGACGGTGACTGATAGATTCGACTTTGTCGAAGATGTTATCAACTTTCAGGTAAACACTGCCGTGCTCGCCGCCGTTAATGTCATAGCTGCCAGAGAAATCGACAACAGTTAACGCCTCAGTATTTACACCTGCAAAGTTAACACCTGTACCTGCGGCTTCACGCATTTCACCGATGTATTTAGCCAGTAACGCAGCTTGCCAATTGTTATTGGTGAGCTCTACAGTAACTGTTAATTGATGCTCTGGTAAATAAGGCACTTCATCACCAGCTGTTACGTTACCCCACAATGGGAAATCAGAAACAAAGCTTTCTTTGAATTCTGATTTACTATAGGTATACACTGCGCTTAGTGGCATATCTAAGCTTTCTGTTAAGGTAATGGTGTGATTGATGTTGGCTTCTAAACCATAAATATCAACTTCACCAGCGTTGTACTCAGTATCAACAACGGTACAGTTAGCCGATGCTGAGAAGGTACAACTTTCTTTAAGGTTGCTGTAGTCGTTAAAGAAGGCAACAAACTCAGCGTTAGTGATGCTGTCGTTGTAGCGCAGACCTAACTCGTAGTTAACGCTTTCTTCAGGCTTGGTTTGTGGATCTTGTTGTGGGCTCGTTGGCACATAACCTTGGTTTACACCGGCAAGAAAGCCAAGCTCTTGACTAAATTGGTAGAAGGCACTGACACCTGGTAGCCAAATTCGACTCTTCTTGGTTAGCCAGTCATTGGCGTTAAAGGTATTTTGGTAAGTGGCGTCAATTGATTCACCACGTACACCAGCCGTTAGCGTTAGATTATCTAAGGTGATGGTATCTTGGATATAAACAGATAAGGCTTTTGATTTTTCGGTGTTAAAAGTCGTTTGCTTAAATGGCTCGTCATCGGCAACTAATTTACCACCGCGCATCATGAAAATGTCTTCGGTGTGTTTACGCTCGA
This sequence comes from Psychrobium sp. MM17-31, assembly GCF_022347785.1. Taxonomy (NCBI): domain Bacteria; kingdom Pseudomonadati; phylum Pseudomonadota; class Gammaproteobacteria; order Alteromonadales; family Shewanellaceae; genus Psychrobium; species Psychrobium sp. MM17-31. The sequence goes on along the minus strand of NZ_JAKRGA010000001.1, from coordinate 637,912 downwards.
TTTCATCGACGTGATAACGAATACCCACTTCTAGCTCATGCTCAATACCAGCCAATTTAATGGTTTTGGTTAGGTCTGATTGTAAACCCCATGAGTAGTACTCACGCGCGTTATCGCCCAATACTAGGTTTTCACGACTGCCTTCACTGTCACGTTCGCCTTTAAGAACTTCAACGAAATCGGCGTAAATAGTATTGGTTGGATCGGCAATAATATCTTCTAAACGATTGTTAAAGTTAAAGCCATTGAGTTTGTTCCATGAGCGCTCAAACTTGTTGTAATAGGCACGGGTGGTAAGTGAAAACTCCTCGTTGTCGATGAAGTGGGTAAACAACGCATTGCTGTGTTCCCAATCCATTAAATCGTTTTGCGATCCTGCATAACGGCGAAATGGCGTTTTTGCAAAGTCTTCATCAGTAAGACCAACATAAGTCTCATGTGATGTTTCATCATCGTAACCGAGTTTTAATTCGATAATTTGATTGTACTCATCGCTTGATAAATCGTAATTAAACTTAGCCATGAATGAGTTTTTATCAAAGCCTGTTTCACCATCGTTGTCTAACTCTTTGAAACCATCTGCACTGATATTTAGTGCTTCGATGAGGTAACCAAAGTCGCCGTTGGTATTACCATAATGAACGTGGGCTTTGGTGTAACCGTCACTGCCAAAGGCAACATCTAATGCACCTTCACTAGCTGTAGGAATTGCACGCGTGGTTAAGTTAAGCGCACCTGCTACGGTATTAGGGCCATATTTAATAGACGCTGGGCCCTTAAATACTTCAACACCTGTCATGCGGCTAACTTGCGGGAAGTAATAGGCTGCAGAGGCTGAGTATGGCGCTGGCGCAATTAAAATACCATCTTCCATTAAAGCGATTTTCTTACTACGCTCAGGTGTCGCCCCGCGAAAACCAATATTAGGGCGCAGGCCATAGCCGTCTTCTTGACGAATGTTAACGCCAGGTACTTTTGCTAACACGCGGTTAATGTCGTCATATTCAAATTTTGCAAGCTCAGCTTCGTCGATGAAGGTTGCAGAACCAGCGTCGGTTCTCAATCCTTCGCTCGAACCTAGAATACGAATATTTTCAACGTGTTTTTCACTGGCGGTTTTCTTCTTTTTATCTGCATCATCTTGCGCGATAGCTTGGCCGCTAACGATAGAGGCGATAATAGTGCTTAATAATAATTTGTTCATGCTTGTCTCTTATTAATCGTTATCGCCAGCAGATGTTGCTGGAAGTTTTAGGGCAAGTGAATTGATGAAATCCGTTTTAAGCTGATCTGAAACCGCTTTAACTTTGCCGTGGGTATTTTCAACGACGTTAGGATCTTGAGTCAACTGCTCACCAAGGCTTATTTGATATGCTTCTAGGTCGCTAATGGCCTGAGCTGTTGCAGCGATGATGGCATCACTAGTGGCTTTGTCGTTCACATCGATTAGGTAATCATCAAAGCCAATGGTATTTGCACTATCGCTACCTTGACCTGTAAAGATCTGCTGGAAAGCTTTGAGGTTTTGAATCAAATGGCTCACTGATTTTGCGCTGAGCTGAGATTCAACTTCTGTAGCACAAACACTGCCTACACCGCCACATTCGTTGCTAAAGAGACCTAGAGGTGTAGCGATTTTTGTATCTTTCACCATTTTATCGACATAAAACAGTGCGTCACTAACTGCATTAACACCATCGTGAACGTCGGCAAATTCATTACCTGCTTCACCTGCTGCTTTTAATGTAGCACCGTAAGCGCTCCATTGTTGATTTAGTGTTTTTGCGCTGTTAACAATATCGCTAGCCACTTCGGTGGCAAAGTTACAACGGGCAATGCGTTTATCTTGGTCTGATAAATCAGGCCAAGTGGCTAAAATAGGTTTGTCAGTCGTACAACTCACCCCTAGTGATTCGTTGTAAATAAGGTATTCAACAGCATCTAAACCGCGACGCGTCGCTGTACGATTAGTGATTTCATAAGGTGTTGAGTTGATATTACCTGCACGGTAAAACATCACATCTTGGTCGACGCCACAAGTACTTACAACAGGCCATGAATAAATGTTATTGCGCAACGTTGAAGAGTTAACCGTCAATGGGCCAATTTGCATTACCTCGGCAAGTTGCCATTGATTAATAGTCGTTAGCCATTGCGCTTGTGCTGCAGTGAGTGAATTGGTAACAGGCTGACGGTCATCGCCAGTCGTAAAGTCTTTTTCTAAACCACAATAGTCACTAATCGCTTGCTGCTGCGCAACAGCTTGAGTTTCAAATGCTTGATAGGTTGGGGTAATAATATTATCGACGATATTGGCCAATAGCGCTTGTTGATTAAAGGTATTGGTTGGTGGCGTCGGTGGTGGCGTTGGAGTTGTGCCACCACCAAATTCTGAGCCAGCTTTGCTGCTTGAGCTTTCAGAACAGGCTACTAGAGAAGTTAAGGCAGCAACTACAGCGAGTTGGCGCATTGAATTATTACGTCGATTCATAGTATTCCCAGAGTCATGCATTTGAGATTTAAGTAGTTTTCAATTTTTTGATTGAGCGAAAGAAAAAGCTACTCAAGACGGGCGTTATTTAAGCACAAATGAAAAGAATTATCATTGTTTTTAGTTAAGTTTTTAGTATAAAAAAGGCCTGTATTATTACTAATACAGGCCTTTTCGTTATCAATTATAAAGATTGGTTATCTTTATAAAACGATTACCATTTTTCTACGTTTTCAGCATCGAAGTGGTAGGCGTTTTGTAACATAGTACGAACTTCGTCTAGCTTAGTTTTGTAAGCAGCAATTTCGTCAGCTGCAACAACTGGCTTCATGCCGATCTTTTCTTGCATCATCGCAAACTGCTCGTCTGTTACTGGGCTAAACGGGTTAAATTGTAGGTTTAGTGAGAAACCTTTTAATTCAGACCAGTGCTTAGCTAGGTTTGCGAAATCGTCAGCTGAGTAACCGTCAGTGCCAATTTTATCTAAGTCACCTTTAGTATCGTTGATGTAGTGGATAACAGTTGCAGAGATTGCTTTTTCCCAAGCTAGAACTGCACTGTCACGTTGCTCAAGAAGCGTCGACATTTCGTCGGCAGTTAATTCACGGCCAGCAGCAACATTTAAAATCTTACGACCTTTAACAAATGCATCGAATGCTTCTTTAGTAAGGTTAGTAGCGTTAGTGTTACCATCTGAACCAACATCGCGTTTTGCGGCATTAACAGAGTTTGAGAAGTTGATTTCACGTGCTAAATCGATTTTGCCATCAGCGTTAATATCGTTGTAGCCTTTGCTCCAACCATCACGGCCGCTTTTAGCGCGAATTTCAAGATCTGTGTATTCGTTGTAGTTGTGAGCTGCACCGAAGTAACCGAAGCCTTCATCGAACTGGTGCTCAACTTTCGTGTAAGTCTTAGTGCCGTCTTGTTCGTGTGAAGATTTTAAGCCTTTACCGTCAACATCGTTGTCTAGGTAATCATCAGTACCTTGAGAAAAATTAACTGCGCCTAGTAAGAATTTTTGTACCAGTTGCTTAATGTCAGTACCGTCTTCATTAACGTACAGTTTTGTAATGTTGTTACCAGCGATGTCTTTACGTACTTCACCGTCAATTGACTTTTGAACGTTAGCAGCAAGTTGATCAAATAGTGCTTCAACAACACCATTTGGTGATACAGAACCTTTGTCGTTCCAACCTACTAGATCAGTTTCCCAGTCTTTGTGTTGGCCAGTTTTATCATTACCTGCAATTTTACCTTGTAGATTCTTGTGAGAAGAACTTACATCAGTAATTTTAACTTGCTTAGCGGTTAGTGGCGCTTCGATTGATACTGCGCTAATTACAAGTTCTGTACCGTTATCGATATCTGATTGCCAGTCTTCAGCTGATTTGGCGTAGAAAGACATCAATTTAGCTTTTACAGCAGCTGCATCAGCAAATTTGTCTGCATCTACGTCAGCTTGTAAACCGTTACCGATGTAGTTGTTTAATTCAAGAATTAGGATTTGACGCGCTGCTTGACCAGTGTGACTTACTGCACTTTCGCCAGCTTCGAACTTACTTTCGAACGCATAAGTGTCTTCGTCTTTAACATCTAAGGCGTCTAATACAGATTGAACACCCATGCTGTCAGTAATAGTGATAGTAAAGTCTTGAGTAAACTCTGCGTTACCACTGTCTTTTACAGTAACTTTAACAGGAACGCTACGCACCATTTCATAGTTAAATGATGTATCGGCTTTTAGCTTCAATTCGCTACCTGAGATTTCGAAACGTTCGTCATCAACTGTATATGTGAAGGTATCGCCTGAATCGGCATCAGTAGTACTCAATGTACCGACAGTTGCTGCTACAGCATTTTCAGCAACTTCAGTTGCAGATAATGCGATTGCAGTAGGCGCTGAGTTAGTTGGCGTAGGAGTTGGTGCTGGCGTTGAGCTGTTTGAGCTGCCACCACAAGCAGAAAGGCCAAGAGAAAGTAAAACTGCAGAAGCGATAATACTAGGTTTTGTTTTCAACATGTTGAACATCCATTAACAATGATTAATACGAAAAATTTACGCTAGTTTACATTTAAACTAATGATAATCAATATCATTACCTTGTTCGTTAGCGCCCGTGTTAGCTGGATTTGTTCTAAGTTATGGATTAATAAAAGAAAAAGAATGAGACATTTTTTTCACTTTTTTGCAATATCTTGAAACAAAAAAGGCGAGCATCGCTGCTCGCCTTTAATAGCCATATTTAGTATATGGATTTATTGGTCGAAACAAATCTCGATTACTGCATTACCGTCTTCAGAGGTAAATGGAATCATAATTTTTGTGCCGTCACATAAATGAGTAATAGCGTGATTTTTACCAGATACGATGATCGGGGTCGCCATATCAAACTCATAGCCTTTCTCACCTAGCAAGTTTTTGGCGCCGCCAGTTACCATGTTCGTGATTTCACCTACCATATCAGTTACTTCTTCGTTAATGGTATCTGGTGCTTCACCTAACATGCGATGCATGACTTTTAGAGCAAGTGATTCTTCAAAAGAAATTGAAAGGGAACCTTTGGTGGTTGGTCCCACCATGCCAATAAGACCTGATACATCGCCATGGGCAATGGCATTTTTCTTTAGTGCTGGCTTACCGGGTTTAAGTTCTGTACTGGCCATAGTTTTTAGAACATTGAGGAGGGAGTCTAAAAACGGATTGATAAAATCAACATTCATCTTTTCAATTCTTCCTTTTAAAAATTAATCTTCTCGGCAGTTGTGGCAAAGGCCACGTGCTTCCACAGTTTGACTGTGAATTAAAAAATCGTTCAATCTCGCTTGCTCATTTAGCGATTGCTGGATCTGTGGCGAGTGCAACTCTTGGACGTCATTACAGCCTTCGCAAATGAGTAATTGCAGCTGATGATCATCGGTAAAGTGATTACAGGCGATAAACGCATTTTGCGATTCTACGCGGTGGATAAAGTGCTGTTCTAACAGGAAATCTAATGCACGGTAGATAGTCGGTGGCTTGGCGCCACTGTCAGTTTCACGTAAATCATCTAATAAGTCGTATGCGCTAACTGCACCGCCGTGAATTAACATGAGTTCGAGAACTTTTTTACGGGCATTGGTAAAACGCGCACCGCGTTCTATACATATTGCTTGTGCTTGCTCTAACAGGGCAGAAATATCTTTATTCATTAATCGCTTCTTTTATTTATTTTTTTAACCTTATCACGGCGAGCTACCCTTGATAAGTCATTGCTTGAATTCCTAATCTTAATCGCTTTTTTTATATTCGTCACACTTTTATTACTGCTTAAAAAATATTTTTGCCACTGGTTGAACAGTTATCTAAACAAACTCCAACTAATTCACTTTGAGTTAATTTCTAGACTTATCGGTTTTACAACGCATGTTTGGAGTAAATACTTTATACGTTAGTGCGAAACAAATGTTTTAAATTGCTTTTGTTTCGCAAAATCATGCGCTTGCATTGCTAAAAAACCAATGTTAAAAAAATGTTGCAATCGGTCTGGTTAGACCTCCTAAAACAATAATAACAAGAGGAAGCAACATGAAAAAACTACTCACAAGTTGGTGGATAGCGTTGGGGCTTATTAGTACACCAGCCTTGGCAAACAAAGGTATTGCCTTTGTGCATGGTACTGGTATGCAAACAGATGCCTACAATGATTACTGGACTGGAGATTTTGTCCATTCTGTCAGCCAAGGGCTCAATGACTCATCAATGTACACCGTCATTAATTGTGATTTTGACCAATTTATGTGGGATCAAAAAGCGGCAGGTTGTTTAGCCGAACAGCTTTCCAGTTTTATCAACGACAAAAATATCTCTGAGATGATAGTTATCACGCACTCTAACGGTGGCAATGTCATTCGCTGGATTATGTCAAATCCAACTTTTGATAGTCGCTATCCAGCAATCATCAATGCAACATCGAAAGTTATTGCATTAGCACCGTCGAGTCTTGGAACGCCGTTAGCCGATGCGGTGCACCAAGGGAATGTGTTTGAAAGTAGTCTGGGTTGGCTATTGGGTTATGGCTCTGATGCTGTAAAACAACAACAAGTTAGTTGGATGCATTATTACAATCAAAACTTCTTAAATGGCACTGCTGGTCGTCCGGCTTTGGCTAAGCCATTTAAAGCAGTGGTTGGCTCTGATGTTGATTCTGCGTTTTGGGATGGCGATAGCTATTGTGCAGGTTATCAATATCAGGTTGCACTTGAGACAACCCAAAACTGGTTAGATTCATGCTCTGATGGCTTTTTAAACTGTTCGTCGCAAGCTGGCGCAGGAACAGTATGGTTCACCGATAAACAGCGCACTAGAGGTCGCGAGCCTTTAAGCCATCAACAAAGTCGCCGCGATTGTTTTAATCTCGACGTAATTTTACGCAACGATATTTAAGGAGAGCACCATGAAATTATCGACATTATCACTGGTGATCTTCACCTCATTAGTAACGCTGCCTGCATCAGCACAGCAAAGCGCTAAATTAGCACCGACTAAGGCGCAGTTAGTTCAGTTGCCTGCACCCGAGGCGACAATTGAAAAACAAGCAGTGCATTTTAGCCGCCCGTTGACGGCTCATCAGCTAACGGCAGGAGATATTGGTTATCGCTCGGTAAGCGATGAATACTGGTTAGAAATAGATGGCCGCACATTGAATAAAGGCGTTGAGTTGTCAATCAACCAGCCTGAGGCGATTATTCGCTTGTCCGCCAAGCAAACTGGCGTTAATACACTGCCAGCTGATCACGCCATCGATCCACAAACGCTTGAACTTCGCAAAGACAGCAAGCTGGTGGAAAAAGCATTTACACAGCGAGTAACACAGGAGCAGCTAGCGACAGCGAGTATCCTTGCTAATTCCAGTGCAGTGCGTGTTTCTCCAAGCGCTGGCACAGGACACTTTCAATTGCGAGTCGGTCAAGAGTTAGCACCTGAGCAGCAATATATCGTCAATGTAAAAGAAAAAGGCAGTGCGATAGAGCAGCAGCTTTCTACTTCACAACAGGCCTATTTAACTGGGCAGCAAGCAAGTTTCAACGCGACGGTATTTTCTAAACAGACTGAGTTAGCTGACGCTGTTCACACCGCTTTTATTAAAGCGCCTAGTGGTGATTTAACGCCTGTCTCGATTGAGAAGCGTGATGATGGCTTTAGCTTCAAATTGCCGCAATCGTTGCCAGAAAATAGTCGAGGCCAGTTAGTTGAGCTTCACGTGCAGTCCAAAGCTGTTATGGATAATCGCGAGGTGCTACGTCACGGAAAGATTGGTTTTGCTGTCGCACAGCCAACTGCCAATATGACGATTGATAGCGCAACCTTGAATGCCGCCAAAGTTGATTTAAATGTGGGGAGTGAAGGTCGATATGCCGTCAGCGGTATTGTTTATGGTAAAGACCAATCAAATAAATATGTATCTATGATGGAAAGTAGCTCTGCATATTACTTAACACCTGGCAAGCAGAGCATTGAACTGCGATTTGATAAGGGTATTCTCGACAAATCAAATTTAGTGCAGCCATTTGTATTGCGCGATGTTAAGTTGATGGATCAGAGCCGCGTGGCAGTCGTGCAGCGTCAGTCTGCGCAACAACAAACCGTATTAGCAACGCCGAAAGTAGAGCAACAAGTTTCTAGTGGTAGTGTTTCGTTATTGAGTTTAATGGGTTTAATGGGGCTGATTGGTGTGAGTCGTGCTTCGAGAATGCGTCGCGACTAACTGAGCTCTTGTCTAATTGAATCGTGGGCCTGCTTGAGTTATAGATCTCAAGCAGGCTTTTTATTATTGATTAGGGGATTAAGATGCTAGAACGTGAAAACTGCGGTTTGATGATTGTGGATGTACAAGGGACTCTCGCTCGAAAAGTTATCGCGAGTGATGAGGTGATAGCCAATATTGCCCGCTTAGTTCAATGTGCGCGCATTCTTGATTTACCGATAATCTGGCTAGAGCAATACCCGCAAGGCCTTGGCGCGACAGTCGAAGAAATCAGTGAGTTTTTGGATGGAATTCCACGTTTTGAAAAGTCACATTTTAATGCTATGGCAGAGTCAGATATTGTTGAAGCCATTGCGAATACTAATCGCCAGCAATGGTTAGTGACGGGTATAGAAGCCCATATTTGTGTTTATCAAACGGTTTCATCGCTACTCGCTGAAAACTATCACGTTGAAGTTGTTAGTGATGGCGTTTCTTCGCGAAAAAACAGTAATCGTGAATTAGCACTCTCGAAGATGTCTCAACTTGGTGCCAAGCAAACAAGCGTTGAGATGGCGGTTTACGAGCTGCTTAAAAAAGCGGGTACTGATACCTTCAAAAAGATTCTTCCGTTGATTAAGTAACCTGAGTTTGGGTTAGTTAATCAACGTCATAGGGCATGTAGCTTACTTATTTAATCTACAATATAGAATATATTTCTTGACTTCTTTTTATATCTTCTACATTGTAGATGTAAAGGGAGAGGATAATGACAACTAAAGATAAGTTTTTAGGAGAATTCGAACAGTTTTTACTGCTGTCGATTCTTAAATTGGGCGATGAAGCGTATGGCACCACTATCCGTCAGTTGCTCGCCGATAAAATCGAGCGGGATGTCACTATAGGAGCGCTTTATACCACACTCGATAGGCTAGAAAAGAAAGGCTTTGTTACCAGTAAAATGGGAGAGGCGACAAGTGAACGTGGTGGCCGCGCTAAAAAGTACTTTCGAGTTTCAGCTCTCGGCGAACATGCGCTAAAGCGCTCTAAGCAGGCATTACAAGTGATGTGGCAAGATGTGGCGCTACAGGCGGGGCACAGTTATGAGTAATGAATCCAAATCTACTTATATTCGTCCACCAGTATTCGCGTGCGGTTTCCTGTCATGGGCGCTTCCGTCTGAGATTAAAGAGCCAGTACTCGGCGATCTCGAAGAAGCTTTTTCCGTCAAGTTACAACAGCAGGGCGCGTTTAGTGCCAACCTATGGTATATCCGCCAAGCACTGTTAAGTGGCTCTGCGTTTATGTTTAAAACTCAAGGGAGTGTGATTATGTTTATTTTTGCAATGCTTTTCTTTCTATCGATGGTATTAATGGCGATGGCAATGGCGTCGAGTATCTATGTATTCATTGATGTACCAAGCTTTTTACTCGTTATTCCGCCTGCGCTCATTTTTACTTGTGGGGCAACATCTTATCGTCAGGTAAAAACGGCCTTTGGGATGCTAATCAACGCTAGTGATGACTACGATCTTAAAATATGCCGGCAATCACAGCAGGTGTTCAGGGTATTAGGTAATAGTGGACTGATGCTGGGATTTTTTATGATATTAATTGGTTTTATTTCAATGGGAGCCGTGATGGGCGACATGGAGCACTTTGGTACAGCGGCATCCGTTGCTGGAATATGCGTAATCTACGGATTAGCGGTCAAGCTTCAATCGTACATTGCTGAGCAAAAGATGAAAAACTTAGCCATGGCACTTGAACAATAAAAAATGCTCGTCCAGTTTTCGGTAGCTGGCACCTCATTTAAATCGATATTCTCCAGTTATCAATAACGGGAGAATATTATGAACTTCAAGCAATTACACCAACAAGATGATGCCTTATTACTTTGTAATGTGTGGGATGTTACCAGCGCAAAGCAAGCACAGGCATTAGGCTTTAAAGCCATTGGCACCTCAAGCGCTGCTATAGCCACGAGCTTAGGTTATCAAGATGGCGAAGCAATGGACTTTGCTACTTTGCGATTTATGGTCGAGCGCATCGCGAATAACACATCATTACCATTAAGTGTCGATATCGAAGCGGGATTTAGCGAAAATCCGTTGGTGGTTGTGCAGCACATCAAAACCTTGGTCGAGCTTGGCGTAGTGGGCGTTAATATCGAAGATAGCGTTGTTACTCATAGCACTAATACGCGAAGCCTAGTGGACAGTGAGCTGTTTGCGCAGCGCCTTGAGCACATTAGTATGCTGTTAAAAGAGCAGGGCGTTGATGTCTTTATTAATGTCCGTACCGATCCCTTTTTACTCAATCTTGATAATGCACTCGAAGAAACACTGTCTCGACTAGTGCGTTATCAGGCGGCGGGTGCTAATGGTATTTTCATTCCCTGTATCACCGAGCAAAGTGATATCTCAGCATGTGTTGCCAGTACTTCATTACCCATCAACGTGATGTGCATGCCGCAATTAGTAGACTTTGAAACCTTATCGGCGCTTGGGGTTAAGCGCATTAGCATGGGGAGTTTCTTGCACGAGAAGTTAGCTAAAGAATGTCATCATCATTTTAAAACGGTTCTAGAACAGCAATCCTTTACATCAGTGTTTAGCGATGCTTGAAAAACATAAAATGGCATTGCCGTTAGACGAATCTTGCTCTAAATGCCGATGGACTTAATCCCATCGTTTTAATAAATACTTTGCGAAAGCTATTGGCATCTTCATAGCCAAGACCAAGTGCGATATGTTCGAAGCTTTGCGTTGTCGATTCGAGCAAATCACAGGCTTTTTGAACGCGAATACGCTGAATATATTGCACCGGTTTAAAATGGGTGGCACTGCTAAATTGCCGTAAGAATGTGCGTTCACTCATGTGAGCTAACTCGGCTAGTTTTTTAATGCACAATGGCTCGTCAAAATGTTTTTGAATATAGTGCTGAACTTGCAAAATGGAGGTATTGCCGTGATTAAACCTTGGCGTAAAACTGCCGTAGTAACGCTGCTCTCGTTTGCCAGTATCGACAATCAAGAACTTGCCTAACGCGCGCATGATTTGTGGCCGGGTAAATTGAGCAACCAGCTCTAGCCCGAGATCAATCCATGACATAATGCCGCCTGCGGTAATGACATCGCCGTCGTTAATCAATAAGCTCTCAATGGTTAAATTTACCGTGTGAAATTGCTCAGTAAAATCGTCAGCAAGTTGCCAGTGAGTGGTGGCAGCGCGGTGATCTAACAGTCTGGTATTGGCTAAGATGAACGCGCCAGCACAGGCGGAGCACAAAATACTGCCCTGTTGATGGGCAGTGGTGAGATAGCTTAATAGCGATGCCGTTGGCGTTTTGTAATAGTCACCGCTAATAGCTGGTGGCAATATGATGACATCACCTGTGTCTTGAGTTGAAGTTATCTCATCTGGTGTCGCAATACTCACTGCAAACTGGGCGTCGAATTGATGATTACTCGTAATATTATTGGCCATCATAAAGAGCTCTTTTAGTCCTTGAACAGCACTTTGCATGGCATGCGGGTAATCAATTATTACAATGGAAATTCGATTTGTCATTTTTGAACTGTTTTATGGCAGTTACGCCATAGGCACGAGAAAAGAGTATTTTGCATAATAGCCTCATCAAATCACTGAAACAATAACGAGAGCTTATTATGTCTAACACTGCATTATTACTTATCGATTTACAAAACGATTACTACTCAACATTCGATGGCGCTAAATGGCCATTATCGGGCACCGAACAAGCATCGGAAAATGCTGCTAAATTATTCGCAAAATTTCGTGAACAGGGACTGCCTGTTGTTCATGTTCGCCATGAATTTCCAACCGATGAAGCGCCGTTTTTTCTGCCAAATTCAACGGGTGCTCATATTCATCAAAGCGTCGCTGCGCTTGATAACGAGCCTGTGGTTTTGAAATCACAAATTAATAGCTTTCGCGATACTAACCTCAAGCAAATTTTAGATGAGTTGAAGGTTGAAAAACTAGTAATTGTGGGGGCGATGAGCCACATGTGTGTTGATGCAGGTGTGCGTGCTGCTGTTGATTTTGGTTTTGAGTGTCACGTCGCGCATGATGCCTGTGCAACACTGGATTTAGAATTTAATGGTCAGGTTGTGCCAGCTGAGCAAGTGCATAATGCCTTTATGGCGGCGCTGAGTTTTGGTTATTGTAATGTTGATACTACAGATAACCTACTGACATTAGCCTGGTAATAAATGACGTCATGTTAACGTGAATAGATGCGTTAACATGACGATTTAGATTGATAGTTAATGGCTATCCTCTAAATGGTGCTTAGAGGTTAAACCAAAGTCTTCCAGTAGCACGTAAATAGTCGGTAGCACGATAAGGATCAATAGCGTCGATACTGACATACCAAAGATAATACTCACGATAAGTGGCTGTACAACTTGAGCTTGGAGACTAGTCTCAAACAGCAGTGGCACCGTGCCTGCAATGGTGGTTGCTGATGTGATAAAGATAGCTCTAAAGCGCTCTTTCGATGCCGATACCGCAGCAAGGTGTTTGTCCATGCCTTCTATTTGATGCTTTTTGATGTAAGCGACTAATAAGATGGAGTCATTTACCACAATGCCTGCTAGTGAGATAAAGCCAATCATCGACGGCATTGTCATGTCATAGCCAAGTAATAAGTGTCCCCACAGTACGCCGATTAGCGCTAGCGGAATGGCTAACATGACCATCACTGGCTCGAAGTAACTTCTAAATTGGAAGCTTAAGATAATAAACACGCCAATTAAGCCAAAGAGAAACTTCTGCGCCATCGATTTTCCTGTTTCTGCGCCGTTTTTAATTTCGCCTTCATAGGTCACTGAAATATCAGGGTAAGTTTCTAAAATCTCTTTAATGACCGTGTTTTGCAGTTGTACCACAATCTCGGTGGTATTGGCCTTGAGTGGATCGACACTAGCCGTTAGGGTAACTGTACGTTCGCCATCGATGCGATTAATACGAGTTAGGCCTCGTTGCAGGCTAAATTGCGCCAGCGATGACAATGGACGTTGGCTACCATCACTTAAGGTAATTGGATAATTTTTGAGATCGTCAAACGAGGTTTTATCCTGTTTTTGGAGCTGGACATAGATCTCGATATTATCGCTGCCACGCTGCACTTCTTCGGCTTTTTCACCAAAGAAAGCTGCGCGTAATTGGCTGATCACCGCGGTGCCATCCACGCCAAGTGATAGGGCACCTGGGTGTAATTGAATCACCCACTCTTCTTTACCTGAGCGCAAGTCATCCATGGTATTAGATACACCATCAAACTTGGCGATTTCAGGCTTGAGAATGGCAGACGCTGCAAATAACGATTCAATATTGGCGCTGTGCAGACGAATGTCGATGGCTTTGCCTGCTGGGCCTACCGAAGGTTCGTCAAACGATGCCGAGATAATCCCCGGAATTTCGTTAACGCCACTACGCCAAGCGTCAATAAAGTCCACCATTTTAGTACGACGGGTTTCAGCCGTAAGCAAGTCGACGCGAACCGTTGCTAGGTGAGCCCCTTGCTCATAGGCATCTGCGTTGCGGTTGTACTCAATAGTTGTGTGTTGCACTAGCGCCTGTTGCTCAGGTTGAAGCGGCGTTAGCGCTTCGTTGACCTTGTTAAGTTGGGCGATATATTTCGCCACCACGCGCTCAGTTTCGTGTAGCGGCGTACTCGGTGGTAATAGCAGCTTGAGTTCAACGGTATCGCCTTCGATATTTGGAAAGGCTTTAAATTTTAATAGGCCACCTGCCATCAAGGCGACAGACACAAAGAAGATAGCAAACACACCGCCGACAGTTTTATAGCGATGTGTAATGGCCAGCTCACACCATTTCACCAACACAGTTGAGCGGAAATATTGAAATTTCTCATTAAACTTTTGCTTAATGGCGTACTCTTTTTCAGGCTTGTTTTTACCGTGATGTAGCGAATGAATCAGGTGATTTGGCAAGATAAAGAAGGCTTCAATCACACTGACAAAAATCGTGGCAATCAGCACCAGTGGAATATCGCGTAGCACCTGACCGATATCGCCACTAATAAAGGCGAGTCCAGCAAACACTACAAAAGTAGTGAGGAAAGACGAGAATACACCGCCAGCGACACGTTGTACGCCTTCGACTGCGCCTTCGTTGATGTTGCCGCCACGCTCAACATGAGCAGCAATACTCTCGGCAATAACTATTGCATCATCCATCAAGATACCAATGGCCATTAGCAGCGCCACCATGGAAATCATATTGATACTCACGCCCATTAATGACATCAGGGCAAAGGCGCCAAGGAAGGATACTGGTAGACCCATAGATACCCAGAATGAATAGCGCATCGAGAAGAATAACCACATCACAACCAACACTAAGACAAAACCTTGCCAGCCGTTGTTAAGTAGCATGCTTAGGCGATCTTTTACAATTTTCGCACTGTCTTGGGTGAGGGTTAGGGTTACACCTTCAGGGGCTAATGCTTGCTCTTTTTCGGTGAACTTATTGACGACTGCAACTAAGTTAATTGAGTCCTGACTTTTGGCTTTTTCAATATTGATAATGGCAGCGCGCTGACCATCAAACAGGATTTTTTCTTCATCTAATTCAAAGCCTTCGCTGATGTGAGCAAGCTCTTTAAGTTTTAGCTGCGCGCCAGAAGCGGTGCTTTTGATCACTAGCTCGCCGATAGACTTAGCATCGAGTTGCTGCTGATCAAAGCGAATTAAAATAGTCTTATCTTTCGATGAGATATCACCGCCGGGTAATTTGACGTTTTGACGTTTAATTAGACGAGCAACATCATTGGGCGAGAGACCATATTGGCGCAGCTTGTATTGAGATAATTCGATTTTTAACTGGTGATCGGAAAACCCCTTTACATCAACAATAGAAATACCCGGCTCACGCTTGAGCTTGCGCTTGATGCTTTCAGCGTAGGCTTTAAGTTCAAAATCGGGCATATCGGCGGTAATCGCCAGTGAAATTAGATGCTGATTTTGGCCTAGCTCTCGCACCACTGGTTTTTCAGCGAGATCTGGAAAACTATCGATGGCATCGATTTCGGTTT
Organism: Psychrobium sp. MM17-31; assembly: GCF_022347785.1. Classification (NCBI taxonomy): domain Bacteria; kingdom Pseudomonadati; phylum Pseudomonadota; class Gammaproteobacteria; order Alteromonadales; family Shewanellaceae; genus Psychrobium; species Psychrobium sp. MM17-31. The sequence goes on along the minus strand of NZ_JAKRGA010000001.1, from coordinate 622,608 downwards.
TTACATCGGTGAGCACTTGACGGACATTCCCGCCTTCAACGATATCGATAGTGAGATTAGCTATACCTTCACGAGCTTCACAGCTGACTCTCTCAATATCGCTTAAGCCATCTACCGCGTCTTCCATTGGGATACACAAAGCTTGCTCAATATCTTGCGTACTTGCGCCTGGGTAGACAATAGAAGCTTGGATCTTATTGGTATCTATCTGAGGATAGGTTTCGCGTTTTAAGTTGGGCAAGCTGGTAATACCCGCCACAATTATAATGAGCATCAACAGGTTAGCGGCTGTTGGATGCTTTGCAAAAAAGCCAATCATGCGCGTTACTCCGGTTGTGTTCTAACTGTCATGCCATCGATAGCGGGCAATAAGTCTGTGGTAATAATTTCATCGCCTGGATTAATACCTTTGTTGGCGGCGATAGCGCTCATGCTTTGATTCTCAAACAGCACCTGTACCGCTTTTATTTGCAGCGTATTGTCTTGCACAACATAAACTTTATTGCCGTGAATCGCTTTACTTGGCACCGCAAGAATTTGATGTGCAGGCGAGATAATTTGTACCTCTAAGAACATATCGCTCATCACCGGCGTGCTATTGATAGGATCGAAGTTTTTCCAATTATTCGTTACTTCCACGATCATACCTACCGTATTACCTTGTGGATCTATGCTGTCAGAAACTCCTGTTACGCTGCCTGTCCATTGTTGGCTGCTTTCACCAGAGTACAGTGTGATACTGGCCTGTAAGCCAAGGCGTTTGACATCAGGTAAGCCGCTATCATTGGTCAAGCCGTTATCGATAGACTGACGAAGAAACTCTTTCATATCTTCAATCGAGAACTGTGCATTGATTTCCATGGTGCCGATTTGATTGGCTTTAAACAAAATAGATTGCTGATTAACCACTTGATCCAGCGCTGCATCGACTTGGGTAATGCGTGCATCAAACGGCAGTGTTACTACGGTTTTTTCTAGTCTGCGCTCGGCTTCCTTAACACGTGACTCGTTCACTTGAATACGCGCCTGTGCCACTTCAATATCGTTAGGGATCAATTTGACGTTGGTTTCTAAATTAAGCACTTTCTCTTGTTGCGCTAGAACATTGCTTTGCTCTTTGTCCACCGATGAACGGGAGATAGAGCCTTTACGCAACAAGTTCTTTTTGCGTTTAAGTTCTTTCTCTAAAATCGCTAGGCGATTCTTTTCAAATGCCAAGGATAGTTTCTGTTTTTCTTCGTTAAGATCGATACGCGCGGCATCGGCTTTAGCTGAATTGAGATCTGACTTTGCTTGCGCCAGTTTTAATTGATAATCCACAGGATCGATACGCAGTACTACAGTGCCAGCGGGTAATAGACGACCTTTTTTTAGATCGTCGTGACGGTAAGTAACGCGGCCAGAAACTTCAGATACCGCATGCCATGTTTCTTTCGGTTTAGCGCGGCCATAGCCTTTCACCGCCATAGAGAGCGGAATTATTTTCGCCTCTGTTGTGCTTACTAAAGGGGTCGATGCGACATTATCTTTAAGCGCTGGCGCAGGTCTTAACTTGACCAATAGTACTAAAATTACTATGCCTAGCGCAGGAAGAATCGCTAGCCAACGGCGGTTGCCTTGACCAAAAAGTTTGTTAAGCATGATTGTCTCCTAAATCGGATCTTGTGGGGGAGTCTCAGTTACAAAAAATCCGTTTTGTAATAGCAGACAGTTGTGATCGATGAGGCGCTGTAAAAAAGCTTCGTCATATTCGATACCATCAATAATGAACGCCACCTCACGGATGTACCACGGATATAGCGTGAGGCTCATTAGCGATAGTCTAAATAGTTTGGGATCGATGCCAGGGCGCAGTTTTCCGGCGTCATTAAAGCGTTTATAAACACCATCGAAGGCCTTGATATGTTTGGTTCCGAGGTTTTCAAGAAAATAGTCGCGGCATACCCCCTGATTGAGCATCACTTCGCGCAGCATAAGTAGCGGAAAATCGGGGGATTCTTTAATAACGTCGAAGAAGCTTTTAAAAAAGTCTTGTAAGTTGTCTAAGTTCTTGTCGTTAAGATGTTGATTGATTTTATCGACGATCTGTCCCGTTACTTCGGTAATCATTGCCTTGTACAAGCCTTCTTTATTGACGAAGTAATATTTGATCATCGCCGAATTAACGCCAGCGTGTTGAGCTAATTCGCGAATACTAACCTTGTCATAGGCTTTGTGGATGAATTTGGCACGCGCCGCATCAATCAATAATTGACGGGCATCACCAGCATTATTATCAGGACGACCTAAGGTGCTCATAAACAACTCGCTATTAAATGGGAACTAGTTAATCGTGTGATTAATTAATCGCACGATTAAATGATAACGAGGGAAGAAAAATTAGCCAGTAGATTAATTAATCGTAATTGGGCTTTTGATTAATTCGGTGTAAGTGATTATTTCGTGCTCATTAAAATAGAGTTTATATGCATGTTTTATTGAGATTAGTTATTGCGTCACTTGGCTAGATTTATTAGGGTGATAACTCTTGATTATCTTCACCCTAGCTATGGAATGACAGCTATCAAAAGGTATATTTCTCTTCTGCTCATATTGTTTTTATTGGTGAGCACTCAGGTTATGGCATCGCAGCGGTGGGGCTGGCATGACCGCGTTTTCAAAAATTATACGGTTAAAGATGGCTTACCGCATGGCGCAGTAAGTGCGATAGCTAAAGATTCTGCGGGCTTTATTTGGTTGTGGACTAGTGAAGGATTAGCGCGATTTGATGGCCATAACTTTGAAAGAGTTGCTTCGCCACTGTTAACGGCAAACAGTGTCAATGCAATAAAGCTCTGTGTGAATGGAAAACTATGGCTGGGAACCAGTAGAGGACTGATTGAATTTGATCCCGCTACGCGTAATTTTGTGCAACACGATTTATTACCGGGCAAAGTCACATCAATTACTGATCTTTCAATTGGCACCGGTGCAGATTCGTCGGTTATATGGTTGACGACTAACCAAGCGGTTTTCAAATACAATACTCAATCAGCTGCCTTACAATCCTATGAATTATCGCCAACTGGTGCACCATGGCGTACTTTCGATCTTTTACAGGCCAATGATAAAACGGTTTGGCTAGCCACTAATCAAGGGCTTTTTTACAAAGAAGAGGCAGCGCATGAATTTTCCCGTTTTGATTTATCTGATGAGTTAGCGTCGAACAATCGAATTTCTGCATTACTACAAGATAGTTTTGGCGATATATGGATTGGCACGCCAGCCAATGGTGTATTGATAATTGATGCTGAAAAAAATGTAAGTCAGCCGCCAATTCCAAACTTTAATAAAGAATGGATTTACGCGATGACGGAAATTGCGCCTGGCGTTGTGTGGCTTGGTAGTTATGGTCACGGCATTATTGAAATGGTACGTGGTGGCGCTAAAAAGAGTGGAATTGATAGCAGCAACAGAATAGAAAGTGATCGTTTAAATCAACATAGTATTCTCAATAACGAGATTTGGGATCTCTATGCCGAGAACAATGGACTTGTATTGGTGGGCAGTAGTTTAGGCTTAAGCCTATTTGATGCTTCGCAGACATCGGTGTTGAGCTTCTTTGGTGATACGTCTCGCACTAATGGTATTTCAGACACTAACGTTAATTCGATTCTTGAAAATGGCAATGGCCAGATTTGGTTAGGATTGCGCCAGAAGGGAATCGATATCCTAAATCCACAACAAGGCAGAGTAAATCACTTAGCCATCAATGCCAATAATCCGCAAAATTCATTACCTGCTGGGGCGATTGAATCTTTAGCTAAGACCGAGTCAGATAAGGTCATCATTGGTAGCAATTGGGGAGTTTATACCCATAGCGAGTCCGAATTAAATAGGTTGGAGTTTTCTAGGCGTACAGCAAACGCGTATAGCGGTATTGTTGAAGTTATTGATGATGACATCTTTGCTGGTGGCACAGATGGTTTGTGGAAGCTTGATAAGCATGAAAAGCCAAGCGCGTTGGCGATCAATCTATCGCGCGAGTTTGAGGATATTCGCACAACGGCTATCACACCGCTTTCGAAAAATGAGTATGTTGTCGGTACCTGGCAAGGGCCTGTTTGGATAAATAGTCAAGGTGAGAAGACTCATGACATCACAGCGCAAAACAATTTGTTAGCGACGAGCTTCATCTCTGCAATCTTGCTTGATAAACAGCAGCGACTTTGGATCAGCACCGAGGGCAATGGCATTTTTGTCGGTGAGCCAGGGTTGCATCCAAATCATTTTACTCAAATGACCAAAGAGCAAGGACTATCAAGTAATGTTATTCGCTCGATGGAATTTGACGAGTTTGGAAATATCTGGAGCGGTGGCAGTTTAGGTATTGACGCTATTAACAGTAACACTCTCGCAGTGCAGCAATTATCATCTCAAGACGGTGTGCTGTTTGCGCCTTATTATCGTCAGTCGCTATTAAAAACTTCGCACGGTGAATTGTTATTTGGCGGCAGAGGCGGCATGACGCTAATTAAGCCTGAGCTTTGGCAGGTTAGCTCGGGATTTCCTAAGCTTGTCGTAACCTCTGCTAGTTCGGGTGATTTTACTAGCTATGCTCCTAAGGTTGGAACCGTGGCTAAACAGCCTATTGTTATTGAGCCGAATAGCAATGAACTGACTGTAAATTTCTCGTCACTAGACTTTTTAGCATCGAACATAAAATACCGTTATCGCTTAATTGGTTTGAACGAGCAATGGCATGAGCGCGCAGCTGATAATCGGGTTGCGGTTTTTACAACCTTGCCGCCGGGTGACTATCAATTGGAGATCCAAAATAGCAATCGATTGGAACAGTGGAACCCAGATCTTCATGTTATGCACGTTAAAGTTTTACCGTTTTGGTATCAAACTATAGCGGCGAAGATTGGCGGAATTATTCTATTGGCTTTATTTGTTTATTGTTTTGTCAGATATCGAACTGCGAGACTGCAGAAGCGGCAAGATTATTTAGAAAGTGAAGTACAAAAGCGGACGCTGTCTTTGCAACAATTGACAGATGAATTAGCCACTATGAGCATGACAGATCCGTTAACTGACCTTAAAAACCGTCGTTATCTAGAACAAGCAATGCAAGTCGAAGCGGCTAATGTGCTTGAAAAATATAGCGATGAGCAGCGCACAGATAAACGAGTTGATGGTGGCGATGTCGTATTCATCCTGATTGATGTCGATCACTTTAAACGCGTCAATGACAAATACGGCCATCAAAGTGGTGATGCGGTGTTGATTGAAATTACCAAGCGTATTCGTTTAATCGCCAGAGATAGCGATCATTTAGTGAGGTGGGGTGGCGAAGAGTTTTTACTGATCGTTAAAGAATCTTCTAGCGAACGTGCAGAATCCATCGCCGAACGCCTGCGCCAAAAAATTAAACAAACTTCGATAAAAATAGAAGGTGATATTGAAATTAACATGACCTGCTCCATTGGTTTATGTGGCTATCCATTTTTTGCGAGAAAACCTGAAAACCTCAGCTGGTCCGAATGCATTAACTTGGCAGATAAAGCCCTTTACTGCGCTAAAAACTCAGGTCGTGATACATGGGTTAGTGTTAAAGAAAATGAGCTTATCTTAGGTGATGAAATTGCAGATAGCTTAGAGAAACTCAATCAATCGCAAATCTGTTTAGAGAGCTCAGCCTCTATTTCTTATGTTGAATCGCAATGGAAATTCTGATCGAGTCCAATGATATCTTTTTTAGGCAAATTAACTTAATGAATAAGAAGAAGGTATTCATTAATTTTTTCGCCATGCCCGTTTGATATCAAGCTTAGTATCTCAAATTTCAATATTAACTTTGTGCCTAAACCGCCTTTCCATTACAATTGCCGCCACTAAATTCCACAGTTGTTTTTACGGTAAAAGTTACTCATGAATAATTCACATCGCCTTTCCATTGCGCCTATGTTGGACTGGACAGATAGGCACTATCGTTACATGGTTCGCTTGATTAGTAAGCATCAATTGCTTTATACGGAGATGGTAACCACTGGCGCGATTATTCATGGTAAAGGGGATTACTTATCTTATAACGATGAAGAGCATCCATTGGCATTGCAGCTTGGGGGGAGTAATCCTGCTGATTTGGCTGTTTGTGCTAAACGCGCGCAAGAATATGGCTATGATGAAGTGAACCTCAATGTGGGCTGTCCGTCGGATCGCGTGCAAAACGGTCGTTTCGGCGCGTGTCTAATGGCTGAACCTAAGCTGGTGGCTGAATGCGTTGATGCGATGCGAGCAGTAGTTGATATTCCTGTAACAGTAAAACATCGCATCGGTATCGATGAGTTAGATAGTTACCAGTTTTTAACTGATTTTGTTGGTGAAGTAAGTGAAGCTGGCTGTGAAACCTTTATTGTTCATGCCCGTAAAGCATGGCTTAGTGGCTTAAGTCCGAAGCAGAATCGTGAAATTCCGCCACTAAACTATGAATGTGTTTATCAACTAAAGCGCGATTTTAGCGATTTAATTATCTCTATTAACGGAGGTATTACTAGCCTAGAGCAAACTAAAGAACATTTAGAACATGTTGATGGCGTAATGATTGGTCGCGAAGCCTATCAGAATCCATATGTGTTAGCGGGTGTTGATAGCGAGATATTTGGCGATGATCGTGAAATTCTGTCACGTCATCAGGTAGTAGAACACATGCTGCCATACATCGATAAACACCTGCAAAATGGCGGTAAGTTAAATCATATTTCCCGTCATATGCTAACGCTCTTTATGGGGATGACGGGGGCTAAACAATGGCGTCGTTATATCAGTGAAAACGCCACTAAGAAAGGCGCTGGCATAGAAGTGATTGAACAAGCGCTGTCGTTAGTGAGTGAGCCAGCAGTTTAATTGAACTATACTTTTTGAATGGTCAAAATAGCGAAAAACTAGTATTTTTAGCTTTTTTAAATATTGTTTAAGTTAACTTACCTTATATATAACAATAGGTTATTTATATGGCACATACCTTGATTAAATCAGCGTAATTGATTTATGAAATGATTAGGGAATGTTATATGAGCTTATTACACCGTTTTAGAAAAGATACAACCAATGGTTTGGTTGCTGGTATTTGTGCTGGTATCGCCCGTGGTCTTAACGTTGAACGTAAATGGGTGCGTATTGCAGCATTAGTTTCGTTATTACTCTTCTCTGTTCCTACTCTGATTATCTATGTGATTTTGGCGGTGACTTTACCGCCGAAGAATCGCTGGCTAGACTAATAGTTCTAAACTCCTATTTTAAATACGCGATTGAGTGCTCTCAATCGCGTTTTATTCTTTGTATTATCAATAATTTTTGCTATGTTGCAGGCAGATAGAATTAAGCCAATGAGGGCGTTATTATGATTAAGTTTAACAAGAATATTGTGGCGGGCATCGTTGCTGGCGTTGTAGCCGTTGGTGGCGTGTTGTCTATTTGGTGGGATATTGAGCCTGACGTTGCTGATATTAAGCAGCTAAGTGTTGAGCAAGCCCAAACCTTGGGTGTCGATCCTGTTACTGGTTTTGCCACCATGACCGCGGTTATTTCGGTAACTGATACCTTGCTTAATAAGCCGGGTGGCTATTTAACTAACGATAAAATGTATCCGTCGGTACTAATGGATAATATGCCTGCTTTTGAATACGGCGCGCTGCAGCAAGTGCGTGATTTGGCGTTAGTGCTGCGCAACGATTTATCTCGTTCTCAATCGCAATCGGTTGAAGATCCTGATTTGGTCAAGGCGCAGCCTAGTCTCAATTTTGACAACAACCGCTGGATTTTCCCAAGTACTGAAAGTGAGTACAAAAAAGCTCTTAAACATTTCGAGTTATATCGTACTCGCTTAGCGAATCCAGCATCCGATGCACAGTTCTACGCCCGTGCCGATAATTTAACTGAGTGGTTAAAAGAAGTTGAAAAGCGTCTTGGTAGCTTGTCACAACGCCTAAGCGCCAGTGTGGGGCAAGAGCGCTTAAACACAGATTTAGCGGGTGATAGTGCTGCCACTCAATCAACTGGCACGGCGAGTAATCAATTAGTAAAAACCAGTTGGTGGCAACTTGACGATGTATTTTATGAAGCACGCGGCTCTAGCTGGGCGTTAATTCATTTCTTAAAAGCCATTGAAATTGATTTTCACGCGGTGCTGGAGAAGAAAAATGCCTTGGTGAGTTTGCGACAAATTATTCGCGAGCTAGAGCAAACACAAGACACGATTTGGTCGCCAATGATCTTAAATGGTAGTGGTTTTGGACCTATGGCCAATCATTCTTTAGTCATGGCTAACTATATTTCTCGCGCTAATGCTGCGATAATCGACCTTAACACCTTGTTACAGCAAGGATAAAGAGCAAAGTAGTGGCAGTGGTCACGAAGAATTTGCCGCAGATTAAATTTATAAATATTTTAAAATCAAGGATTTGAAATGACTTTTAAAAAACTTGCCCTTGCATCTGCACTTGTTACTGCATTTGCACTGCCAGCTAAAGCTGATGTGTTAGGCGTTTATGTTGGTGCTCAAGGTTGGCAAAACGAAGCCAGTGGTGGCTTCTCACAAAACGCTAATCTTGTTGACTTTGCTTTCGAAGAAAAAACCAATACTAACCTGTATTTGAAATTCGAACATCCAGTACCATTAGTGCCGAATGCTCGTATTCGTGTTGGTAAATTAGAAACTAACGGTAGCGCTGACCTTAATGCGGCTTTCACTTTTGGTGGAAAGACCTATCGCGTTAACGAGAATATCGATACGACGTTGGATTTCACTAATAACGATGCAACTTTATACTGGGAGTTATTAGACAACGATTTAGTTGCTTTTGATTTTGGTTTAACCGCCAAGAACATTAAAGGTGATTTCCTAGTTGAAGACGGCACGCAATCAAGTATGGAAGAAGTTTCAGTATGGTTACCTATGGGTTATGCTGCTGCAAAAGTACGTATTCCTTTTGCGGGATTATACGTATACGGCGACGCTAACTTTGTGTCATACGATGGCAGTAAAGTTCACGATTACGAAGTGGGCCTAGGTTACGATCTTATAGATAATATTGCCGTTGATGTGGCCTTAACTGCCGGTTATCGCGAAGTTGTGATTGAGCTTGATGATGTTGATGACATCAATGCCGATCTCGAGTTTTCAGGTTTCTTTGCTGGTTTAGAAGTTCACTTCTAATCTGCTAATACCTGCCTAATGCCTCACGTTTCGTGGGGCATTTCATTTTCTTCTATCTTATTCCTATATCCTTCCTTTCTTTTTATTCAAAAAAGAAATAAAAAATCAATTTTTATTCTTTTGGGTTATTTGAAGCGCGCGTTAGTATGCTTGCTATTAGCAATAGGGCGTCTTTCAGGTAATTGACATGTCACTACAACAATTAAATTCATTGAGCAGTCCGCTGTCACAGCAGCAGATCGACTCATTAAAACAGCTGACGGCTTCAATGTCGGCAGTGGAACTCTCATGGGTCAGCGGTTATCTCGCTGGTATTAGTCAAGGTGGGGCTGTAGCTCCTGTCGCCGATGTGCCTGCCGGTAAATTAACCGTAATGTACGGCTCGCAAACGGGTAACTCGAAAGGGGTTGCTGGTGAAGTAGCTGAGCAAGCGAAGGCTATGGGCATTAACGTTGAGTTAGTGTCGATGGGCAATTACAAGGCGAAGCAGCTTAAAAATGAAAGCCACCTATTAATTGTTGTCAGTACCAATGGTGAAGGCGAGCCGCCTGATGATGCCATTCAATTACACGAATTCTTAGCCTCAAAGCGCGCACCAAAGTTAGACGGCCTTAAATATTCAGTATTAGGTCTAGGTGATTCTAGTTACGAATTTTTCTGTCAAACAGCCATTGATTTTGATGAGCGTTTAGCAGCGTTAGGCGCGCAATCTGTACTTGAACGTAAAGATTGTGATGTCGATTATGAAGAGGACGCAGCTGCGTGGGCGGCTGGGGCTCTTAGCATTGTTCAAGAAACGTTAACTGCGGCGGCTCCAGTGGCAGCTGCCAGTGCACCAGCATTTGGTAGTGGCAAAAGTCAGTACACCAAGAAAAATCCGTATAAAGCAACTTTATTAGCGAATCCTAAGATTACTGCGCGCAGTGCTAATAAAGACGTTAGACACATCGAGATTTCATTAGAAGACTCAGGTATTACTTACCAGCCTGGTGATGCATTAGGCGTATGGTTCGATAACGATCCTAAGCTAGTGAGTGACTTACTGACGCTATTAAATATCGATGCTGCCGCAACAGTTGATGTTGGTGGCGAGACATTAACTATCGAACAAGCACTCATTGAAAACTATGAGTTAACTCAGCTTCATCCTGGTTTTATTAGCGCTTATGGTGAAGCAGCTAATATCAGTGAATTAGTTAAGCTAAGCGAAGACAAAGACGCAACTCGTGCTTATATTACCCAGCGCCAAGTGATTGATGTTGTACGTGACTATCCTGCGGCAATTAGCACCGAGCAGCTTGTTGCTGCATTGCGCAAGCTAACACCACGTCTCTATTCTATTGCCTCTGCAATGAGTGAAGTTGAAGAAGAAGTTCACCTAACTGTTGCTGTGGTTGAATACGACGCTCATGGTCACGCCCATCAGGGCGCGGCTTCAAGCTTCCTAGCGCACCGTCTGCAAGAAGACTCGCAAGTACGTGTATTTGTTGAGCACAACGATAACTTCCGTCTACCGGCACAAGATAAGTCTGCCATTATGATTGGTCCAGGTACGGGGATTGCGCCATTCCGCGCCTTCTTACAAGAGCGTGATAACACAGAAGCGAGTGGTGAAAACTGGTTATTCTTCGGTAACCAACACTTTACCGATGATTTCTTATACCAAGTTGAGCTACAAGACTTTAAAGAGCGCGGCGTGTTAAACCGCATCGATTTAGCGTTCTCTCGTGATCAAGAAGAAAAAGTTTACGTTCAGCACCGCATTGTTGAGCAGGGCAAAGATATCTTCCAGTGGCTAGAAAATGGCGCGTCACTGTACATTTGTGGCGATGCCAACTACATGGCGAAAGACGTGCATCAAGCACTAGTTGATGTGATCAGCGAATACGGTAATAAAACGATTGAAGAAGCTAACGAATACCTAATTAACTTACGTGATAGCAAGCGCTATCAGAAGGATGTTTACTAATGAGCGATACTAAATTAGCAGCTAACGAATATATCAAAGCTGATAGTAACCTTCTGCGCGGTACTATCGAAGAAGGTTTGCAAAACAATATTACTGGCGCGCTGTATGTTGATGACACACAGCTGTCAAAATTCCACGGCTTTTATCAGCAAGACGACCGCGATTTACGCGCTGAGCGTCAAGCTCAAAAGCTAGAGCCGCTACATAGCTTTATGCTACGTGCCCGTGTACCTGGCGGTGTATGCACACCACAGCAATGGCTAGACGTAGATAAGATCGCTAGCGAACTTACCATGAGCCAAAGTATTCGTTTAACCACGCGTCAAACGTTTCAGTACCACGGTATTTTAAAGCGCAACTTAAAGCCGCTGATTCAAGCGCTTGATACCTCATCACTTGATTCTATTGCTGCCTGTGGCGATGTAAACCGCAACGTGATGTGTAACCCAAACCCTGTTGAGTCTGAGCTTCATCAACAAGCGTATGAGTGGTCTGTGGCACTTTCTGAAAAGTTATTACCACGTACTAACGCTTATGCTGAAATCTGGCTTGATGGCGAAAAGGTTACTAGCAATGAAACTGAGCCTATGTACGGTGAGACTTACCTACCGCGTAAATTTAAAATTGCCGTTGCTGTACCGCCGCACAATGATGTTGATGTGTACACCAACTGTCTTGGCTTTATCGCTGTTAGCGACAATGGCAAGCTTATTGGTTTCAACGTGACTGTTGGCGGCGGCATGGGGGCGACTCATGGCGATAAGACAACTTTCCCGCGCCTAGCTGATGACTTAGGTTTTATTGCCCTAGAAGATACCATTGAAATTGCCAAAGCGGTGATTACGACTCAGCGCGATTGGGGTAATCGTACCGACCGTAAATACGCACGTCTTAAGTACACAGTACAGAAGCACGGTATCGAAGCCTTTAGAGCCGAAGTTGCTAAGCGCTCTGGCGTTGATATTCAGCCGCCAAAGCAAGTTGAATTTACTACGCGTGGCGATCGCTTTGGTTGGGTTAAAGGCACTGATGGCAAATGGCATCTAACGCTGTACATCGAATGTGGTCGTATTAAAGACGTACCGGGTAAAGAGATTCAAACAGGTTTCAGAGAGATTGCTAAGGTGCACAAAGGCGACTTTAGAATGACTTCAAACCAAAACATGATAGTTGCCAATGTTGCCGAAGAAGATAAAGCGCAAATCGAAGCGCTTGCTCGTCAATATGGCATTTTAGGTGAGCGTTTAACGCCGCTACGTAAACATTCTATTGCCTGTGTATCACTGCCGACTTGTGCCCTAGGTATGGCAGAAGCTGAGCGTTACTTCCCTGAGTTTACCGACAAGATTGATGCACTGCTTGAAAAACACGGCGTTGGCGATCAGCCAATTGTGATGCGTATGACTGGTTGTCCAAATGGTTGTGCGCGTCCTTATGCTGCTGAAATTGGTTTGGTTGGTAAAGGACCTGGTCGTTATAACCTGTACTTGGGCGCCGCTTTTGACGGCACACGTATCAGTAAGATGGTACTAGAGAATGGTAACGAAGAAGAGATCTTAGCCGATCTTGATGGCCGTATCGCGCGTTTTGCTAATGAGCGCACTGACGGTGAATATTTTGGCGATTTCCTAGTTCGCACTCAAGAAGTTAAAGCCGTGCTAACTAGCGCGGGAGACTTTCATGACTAAATTGTTCGATGATATCGACTTTGTGGCGCTGTTATCGGCGCCAGAATCCGATCAGCACGCGATTCTAGCTAAGGTCAATAAAGCCTTAGCTGAGTTGACGCCTCAAGAGCGCGTACAATGGGCACTTGCTAACTTGCCGGGCACTCATGGCTTGTCGTCGAGTTTCGGTATTCAATCAGCGTTAATGCTTCATCTTCTTACGCAAGAGCAAGCGGATATTCCGGTGATCTTAACCGACACCGGCCATTTGTTTCCTGAGACCTATCAGTTTATTGACAAGCTAACGAATCGTTTGTCACTTAACTTGAAGGTTTATCAGAGCGAACTAAGCCCTGCGTGGCAACAAGCGCGTTATGGTAAAGAGTGGGAGCAAGGCCTCGATGGTTTAGATGCTTATAATAAGCGTAATAAAGTTGAGCCGATGCAGCGTGCATTAGAAGATTTAGAGATTGGCACTTGGTTCTCTGGTCTGCGCTCACAGCAAGCAAGCTCCCGCGAAGGGCTGCCGTTTGTCGAAATTCGTGGTACGCGCTATAAGTTTTTACCTATTATTGATTTACACAATAAACAGGTACATGAATATCTCACGCAATTTGATTTGCCATATCACCCATTGTGGGAAGAAGGTTATGTCAGCTTAGGGGATGTTCATTCCACCCGTAAACTCGAAGCGGGAATGACGGAAGAAGAGACTAGATTCAATGGCTTAAAGCGAGAATGCGGTTTGCATTTCGAGATTTAAATTCGATAAAACGTCTTTCTAAAACTTAATTACTAAAAAGCCGAAGTTCTCTTCGGCTTTTTTATTGAATAAGATCACGTATTAAATTAGCAATGCGATATCTCTCTGCTACACTTTTTTTATTAGCAAAATGCGTCTTCCCTAAATTAAGTTGTCGAAAAGGAGTTGTCATCTTTTATGCTTGAGCTTTCCGAATTTGTGACTAAAGCAAATAAACTATACACATTGCCAGACATCTGCCTGCAATTGAATAGTTTAGTTAACAGTAAAAATAGTTCTGTTGACGACATTGCTTGTTTAGTTAGTCACGACCCTGCCTTGACTTTTCGAGTATTAAAATTGGCTAATAGCGCCCTTTATAGCAGAAAGGGAAACATTTCTACCATAGACGAAGCCATTCAAAAAATTGGCACTGATGAGTTGTGTAATATTGCAATTGCAACGTCAGCAGCTCTTGTCTTTAAAGGCGCGGGCCGCAATAAAATCAACCTCAAGGATTATTGGCAGCATAGTGTGTTTACTGCCATTATTGCGCGAGAGCTTTATCAGTTGAAATCTCAGCGCAAAGAAGGTGCAATGTTTGTCGCCGGACTACTTCACAATATTGGTTTTCTAATAGTGCTAGAACGTTTACCATACTATATGGTTAAGCTTGCTGATGTTGTTGGCGAAGAACATAAAGAACGCGGTTTTGAAAAAGAAACCTTAGGCTTTACATTTGTCGATATTTCTAGTGAGCTGTTAAAGAAGTGGCAACTTGGTGATGATTTGATAGATTTGGTAACCAATCAGTTTAGTGCTCATAGCAGTGAAAATAATCAATTGAAATGTAGTTGTTTAAATGCTGCAATTGATATTAGCGATCAGATTTTTGAAACGAGTCAAATTAAGTCAATGTCATTGATTCAGCATATTTCAGATGATTACCAGTTAGATTTGGACGCAGACGCATTGAGTGCCGTAATAGATCGGTCTGTGGAAAATGTCCATAACATCGTTAAGATTATTCAAGGTTAGGAGTGATTATGGACGATATGTTTTTATTTTCAGAAGAAGACGTTCAAACTGTCACTGCTTCTAGGCCACCATGGAAAGTATTGGTGGTTGATGATGAAAAGGATGTTCATGCGGTAACAACGTTAGCCTTGGGGTCATTTGAGTTTCAAGAGCGAGAGCTTGAATTGCATCATGCCTATAGTGCTCGTCAAGCCAAAGACATTCTTGCTGATGAAGACGATATTGCACTTATTCTGCTTGATGTTGTAATGGAAACCGATCAAGCGGGTCTTGAGTTAGCTGCATATATTAGGCGTGAGCTCAATAACCACTCCGTGCGTATTGTTCTGCGAACTGGCCAACCGGGTCAAGCACCGGAGCATCAGGTGATTCGCGATTACGACATTAATGATTACAAGAATAAAACAGAATTAACGTCAGCTAAGCTTTACACCATTCTCTATTCAAATCTACGTTCTTATAAAGACATCAATGCAGTTATTCGCTCGAAAGCTGCGCTTGAGCGATTGATTATTGCATCGCGTGGTATTTCATCGATGCATGGACTTAAATCATTCGTGAGTCTAACGCTAACGCAACTCAAAGAGTTATTGCATATTCCTGACGATAAGGTTTATGGCGATGAGTCCGGTGCCTATGCTATCAATAATGAGACTGGCGAGTTCTCTCGATTTTTACTGCATGACTCTGACGAATTCGAAGAAGCTATTTCGTTGGAAACGTTAGAGCCTAGTAAGCGCGATTTAATCGAGCAAGCTATTGCTGAGCAAGGCAATATATATCGCGATCAATATTTTGTGATGTTTTGTAAAGGACAGCGGGCTAGTTTGATTTTCTACGGCAAGGTAGGCAATCGAATTTCTAGTATTGATCGCAATATTCTGAACATCTTTACCGAGAATCTTATCTCGATTATCGAAAATATTTATCTACACGAAATTATTGATTCATCGCAAAAAGAAATCATTTATCGCTTAGGTGAGGTTGTTGAATCACGCTCTAATGAAACTGGTTACCACGTAAAACGCGTTGCGTATTATTCCGCTCTGCTGGCGGAGTTAGTTGGCTTACCAGAAGATGAAGTAGAGTTAATTAAAAGCGCTTCACCTTTGCACGATGTTGGTAAGATCGCGATTCCTGACGCGGTATTAAATAAGCCGGGAAAACTCGAAGGCGAAGAGTGGGAAATCATGAAGACCCATGCCCTGAAAGGTTACAACGTGTTAAATGGAGCCGGGCTGGTATTGTTAGATATTGCCGCCACGATTGCGCTGACCCATCACGAAAAATGGGACGGCAGTGGTTATCCAAGAGGTCTCGCTAAAGATGAAATACATCTTTATGGACGCATTACTGCCATTGCCGATGTGTTTGATGCTTTGGGTAGCGATCGTTGCTATAAAAAAGCATGGCCGCTGGAAAAAATCCTCAATTTGTTTAGAGAAGAGCGGGGCAAACATTTCGATCCGCGCCTAATCGATTTGATGATGGATAATCTCGATAGATTCTTGGAAATCAGAGATCGTTACCAAGATTAGAGCGCTTTAAAGGCGCAGTGTTTAAGAAAAGACCGATTATTCGGTCTTTTTTTGTTTTTGCTATAAATAATTAAATTTCTATTCCATACGGTTATAAAAACTAATTATCTATTATTTTAGGTCATATCGGGTTCAGGGTATATTTACCCTATAAATTTAAAGTCCTTAGATGGTAAATACGATGACCCAAGTAAATCTAACGCATTTACAGCAACTCGAAGCTGAGAGCATTCACATTATTCGTGAAGTTGCCGCTGAGTTTGATAATCCTGTAATGCTTTATTCTGTCGGTAAAGACAGTGCCGTTATGCTTCACCTTGCACGTAAAGCGTTTGCTCCTGCTAAATTACCATTTCCACTACTTCACGTAGATACTGATTGGAAATTTAAGGAAATGATCGCATTTCGCGATGAGCAGGCAAAGAAACACGGTTTCGATTTACTGGTTCATAAGAACCCTGAAGGGTTGGCGATGGGGATTAATCCATTTACCCATGGCAGTGCCAAGCACACCGATATCATGAAGACAGACGGTCTTAAACAAGCATTGGATAAATACGGTTTTGATGCGGCATTTGGTGGTGCGCGTCGTGATGAAGAAAAATCACGTGCCAAAGAGCGTGTGTATTCATTCCGTGATAGTCAGCACCGCTGGGATCCTAAGAACCAACGTCCAGAGCTATGGCATACCTACAATGGTCAAGTGAATAAAGGCGAGAGCATTCGTGTATTCCCACTATCGAACTGGACTGAGCTCGATATCTGGCAATACATTTTCTTAGAAAACATCGATATCGTTCCTTTGTATTACGCAGCAGAGCGTCCGGTTGTGATGCGTGATGGCGTAAAGATTATGGTCGATGACGATCGCATGCCAATTGAAGACGGCGAAGAAATCAAACAAGAGCTAGTACGTTTTAGAACGCTTGGTTGTTATCCGCTAACTGGCGCTATCGATTCAGACGCCGATACCTTGCCAAAGATCATTGAAGAGATGCTATTAGCTCGCTCATCAGAGCGTCAAGGACGCGTTATTGATAACGATTCGTCGGCATCAATGGAACAGAAAAAACGTCAAGGTTACTTCTAAGGTTGAGATAAGATTATGAATGCAAATATTTCCCAGCAAATTAAAGACCTTGGCGTAGAAGGTTACTTAACTAAGCAGCAGCATAAAAGTTTGTTACGTCTGCTGACG
Organism: Psychrobium sp. MM17-31; assembly: GCF_022347785.1. NCBI lineage: Bacteria > Pseudomonadati > Pseudomonadota > Gammaproteobacteria > Alteromonadales > Shewanellaceae > Psychrobium > Psychrobium sp. MM17-31. The sequence continues at coordinate 605,257 of NZ_JAKRGA010000001.1, read as the reverse complement.
TGTGGCAGTGTTGACGATGGTAAAAGTACCTTAATTGGCCGTCTATTACATGACAGTGCACAAATTTACGAAGATCAATTAGCGGCGCTAAAATCAGATAGCCAAAAAATGGGAACGACTGGTGATGCTGTCGATCTTGCGTTACTCGTAGATGGTTTAGCGGCGGAGCGTGAGCAAGGGATCACTATTGATGTCGCTTATCGTTACTTTTCGACGGAAAAGCGTAAGTTTATTATTGCCGATACCCCTGGACACGAGCAATACACACGTAACATGGCGACAGGTGCTTCCACCTGTGATGTTGCTGTTATCTTAATTGACGCCCGATACGGCGTGCAGGTGCAAACAAAACGTCACAGTTTTATTGCATCACTACTAGGTATTAAGCATTTCATCGTTGCTGTTAACAAGATGGATTTAGTAGACTTTAGCCAACAAACTTACGATCAAATCGTCAGTGACTATCAAGAATTTGTGGCGGGCCTTGGTGAGCGTGATGTGCAGTTTGTGCCGTTATCTGCACTCAATGGCGATAACGTGGTTAATCAAAGTCAAAATATGCCGTGGTATCAAGAAGATTCACTGTTGGTGCGTCTTGAAAATGTGCAAGTATCGCAGGATGTGAGTGATGTTGGTGCGCGCCTACCTGTGCAATACGTTAACCGTCCCCATCTCGATTTTCGCGGTTTCTGCGGCACGTTAGCTGCAGGGACTATCGCTGTTGGCGACGAAGTGACTGTATTGCCATCGGGCAAGCAAAGCACTGTGAAGTCTATTGTCACTTTCGAAGGCGAGTTAGAGACTGCAAGCCAAGGGCAAGCAATCACTTTAACACTTAACGATGAAGTGGATGTGAGTCGCGGTGATATGCTGGTGACTGGTCAGCTGCCGTTTGTTAGCCAGAGCGCACAAGCAAAACTGGTATGGATGGGAGAGCAGCCACTTAGTATTAATCGCCAATATGACTTAAAGATTGCCAGCAAGAAGACGCAGGTGTCTATCAGCGAGATTAAACACCTTATTAATGTAAACACATTAGCGCAAGAAGCGAGCGATGAAGTAGCACTTAATGAAGTGGCGTTAGTAGATTTAAACTTTGCTGAGAAAATTGCATTCGATCTTTATCAAGACGTGCGCGATACCGGTGGCTTTATCTTAATTGATCGCCTGACTAATGTGACGGTCGCTGCGGGTATGATTGAACAAGCGCTAGAATCAAACAGTCAAACTCATGAGTTTTCAGAGTTTGAGCTTGAATTTAACGCCTTAGTGCGTAAACACTTCCCACACTGGCAAGCACTCGATATTAGTGCGCTAAAGAGTAAGTAAGCGCATGAGCCAAGCAACTGCCGTTATTTGTATGCTAACGGCGTTAGTAGCCTTGCTGCTAACTAATAAAATTCGTCCCGCTATTTTATTTGTTGGGGCGATAGCTTTAAGTTATTTACTTGGCTGGATTAGCTTTGAGCGAATGATGGGGAACTTCACCAATTCTTCGCTCTTTACTTTAATACTGCTGCTTGTCGTTTCTTTGGCAGTAGAAAAAACCTCGTTATTACAATCGGTCGGACGCCATCTTAATCACGCAAATTTTAGTTGGGTAATCACTAAACTCGGCGTGACAACGGCGTTTTTGTCATCGATTACCAATAATTCCGCGGTAGTGGCGTCGATGATTGGCGTATTAAAGCGTAACCATTTCCACTCACCATCAAAGTTACTACTACCGCTGTCTTATGCCGCGATTCTTGGCGGTACATTGACCTTAATTGGTACATCAACCAATCTCATTGTAAATAGCTTTGTCGTTGATGCTGGGCTACAGCCCATAGGTTTCTTTGATTTCACCTTAATTGGTATAGCTGTGGTGCTGTGTGGCTTAATCGTACTTATTATTGGCGGCTATCGATTACCAGATCGCTTTGATAGTAGTAATGCCGATCTTCCCTATATGCTTGAAGCTATGGTTAGTGAAGATTCTGTGATGATTGGTAAGTCCGTTGAGGAGAATCGATTACGCGCTTTGCAACGGCTGTATTTAGTGGAAATTGAGCGCAATGGTGAACTTATTCGTCCAGTGTGTCCAACACAGGTGCTAGAAGCGGGCGATCGTTTAGTGTTTGCTGGCGATACTCAGAGCTTACATATCTTGCAAGAAATGCAAGGACTTGAATGGTTCGCTAAGGCGCATTTAAAAGGCCAAGCGCTAGTTGAGGTCGTTATTAGTCACTCTGCATCGATTAAAGGCAAAACGTTAAAAGAGTGTGCTTTTCGCGAAAAATTTGACGCCGCAGTCGTGGCGATCCGCCGCGGCAATGAGCAGCTCAGTGGTGGGCTAGGGCAAATTACCTTGCACGCTGGCGATACCTTGATGTTAGTACCGGGTAAGGGCTTTGAGCAGCATCGCAAAAATCTGCGAGAATTTGTGATGATTAGCGATAGTGAAGTCAGTGCACAGTTAGATAGCCGTCAATCTAAGCTAGTGCTTGCTAGCTTTATTGGCACGTTAGCGCTGGCGTTTACTAACACCGTTGATTTAACCAAGGGCTTGCTAGCGCTGTTGGTATTGTTTGTTGCAAGCGGTGTATTGTCGCTTGATGAAATAAAGCGCCGATTTCCCATCGAGTTAACGCTGATTGTTGGCTCTGCGTTGGGGCTTGCCAATATTATGGTAGATAATGGTGTTGCTCAAATGTTGGGAGAGTATCTGCTTGCTCTTTTTGGCGACTGGGGCATTTTAGGCGCTTTTATCGCAGTCTATCTTTTTACGTTATTGCTTACTGAGCTTATCACTAATAATGCGGCGGCGGCTTTGGCGTTTCCCATTGCTTATAGCATTGCTATTGGTTACGGCATCGATCCGCGGCCGTTTATTATGGCGGTGATTTTTGGGGCGAGTGCTAGTTTTATTTCTCCCTATGGTTATCAAACCAATTTAATGGTGTACAGTGCGGGCAACTATCAATTTAGCGATTATTTACGCGTTGGTATTCCATTGTCTTTAGTGTATTCGCTGGTGGTGTTATTTATGATCCCAATGGTTTTTCCATTTGTAGCGATTTAGGAAGCGTAGAGTTTTATGAAAGATGAAAATGTGGTGTGGCATCAACACCAAGTCAACAAAGCTGCAAGAGCAGAGAAAAAACGGCAAAAGCCTTGTGTATTGTGGTTTACTGGCTTAAGTGGCTCAGGGAAATCAACCATTGCTGGGGCACTGGAGAGTGCTCTGCATGCGCGCGGTCAACACACCTATCTACTCGATGGTGACAATGTGCGCCATGGCCTGTGTGGTGACCTAGGATTTAGCTATGAAGATCGCATTGAAAACATTCGTCGCGTTGGCGAAACGGCAAAACTGATGTGTGATGCAGGGCTCATCGTACTCACAGCATTTATTTCTCCGTTTACTAAAGAGCGCGACAGCGTGCGTGCATTGCTCAATGACGATGAGTTTGTTGAAGTACATGTCGCAACGTCATTGGCGGTATGTGAAAGTCGAGATCCAAAAGGGCTTTATAAAAAAGCACGCGCTGGAGAAATTGCCAATTTTACTGGGATTTCGTCAGACTATCAGGCCCCCAGCGATCCCGAGATTGCGCTGCACACCGATGAGCAAAGTATCGAACAAAGCGTCGAGCAGTTAACAAACTATTTAATCGAGCATGGATATATTAATGTCTAACATTCTCAATGAATTAATCACTATTACGCGACAAGCTGGCGATAAGATTATGGAATTTTATCGCCGCGGTGAAACCCAAACTTGGACTAAAAAAGATGATAGCCCAATAACGGAAGCTGATCTTGCTGCTCATCATATTATTGTTGATGGGCTTGCTCAGTTGACCCCAGATATCCCTGTGTTATCGGAAGAGTCCGCCAATATTACCTGGGATGAGCGTAAACAGTGGCAGCGATATTGGCTAGTTGATCCGCTTGATGGCACCAAGGAGTTTATTAAACGCAATGGCGAATTTACCGTCAACATTGCGTTAGTAGATAATGGCACACCGATCATGGCTACAGTTTATGCACCTGCACTTGACCAAATGTTCTGGGCAGATAAAGAAAACGGCAGTTTTTTTAGTGAGGGCCAACAAGCGCCAATAAAACTCGATTTAACGGTTACTCAACCCGAGACAAAACTCCGAGTAGTTGGTAGTCGCTCTCATCCTAGCGCGGAAATGGCGACATTTGTTGAGCAGTTTGAATTACACGAAATTGTTCCAACAGGAAGCTCGCTGAAGTTTTGTTTAGTGGCGCAGGGGCGTGCTGACATTTATCCGCGATTAGGACCAACGATGGAGTGGGACACAGGAGCTGGGCATTGTATCGCATTACTCGCTGGCGCTGTCGTCACCAAGCTTGATGGTAGTGAACTGCTATATAATCAACGAGAGTCATTACTCAATGAGTTTTTTGTGGTGAGTCATCCGTTAATAGAATGGAATTAATACCATAGACAGAAAAACGCCGTGAGTTTTTAATTCACGGCGTTTTGTTCATTCGGTCTATAAAAGGTTATTTTTCCGCTTCAGTTTTCAAATTCTCTAGTCCTAATTCAAATGCAGGCCCGACTAATGTATCCATCAATAGGGCGAACCAAGGACCAATAACGTGCATTTGCATATCGCCTTCAATAGTCCAGTGAACTCGAATAGTATTGGCTGTCACTTGCTCAAAAGTCATACTTGAAATTGCAGGGTGTTTAGCATCCCCAAACCAAATGTTATAGCTGATACGCTGATTGGGTACACTTTCGATAAAGGTTAAACGGCCGCCGCCGCTATCGTCACGCCAGCTTTGGCTGGCACCTACGCCGCTGCTGATTTCACCGACTTCGACTTTTACCGAATCGTCAAGCTGGGCCCAAGGGCTCCAACGTTTCCATTCATTGAGATCGTTAGACAAGGTAAATGCCTTATCTAGGGAGCTATTTATCTCGATTGAACGGTTAATTTTATAATCCTGGGGCATAAATACGCCAAGAATAAACATAGCGACAAAGATCCAAAATACGACGCGTAATACTTTCATTAGTCACTCCTATTTTTTGTTTGAATTATGGTGGAGACTTATAGTTAATGTGCAGTTGATGGAGGCCATTTGTCAAATTCATTTACAACTTGAGGCTGGCAATTTGGTCAATAAGCTGTCTATTATTAAACTAATGCACCTGTTTAATGATGCATAATTAAATTTGGTGTACTTCTCGTTAAATACAAACGCAGGAGGTTAATATGACACTTAAGTTATT